>NZ_JBJGZC010000032.1:0-45995 GCF_054050315.1 Geodermatophilus sp. SYSU D00867
GTCTCCGCTCGCTGACGCTCGCTCACTGCGCTGTCGCTCCGCGCAGTGGTCTCCGCTCGCTGACGCTCGCTCACTGCGCTGTCGCTCCGCGCAGTGGTCTCCGCTCGCTGACGCTCGCTCACTGCGCGATGTCCCGTCGCAGCGCCACGGCACCCCGCAGGTACACGTGCTGGATGTCCCCGCGCGGCCGCTCGGTCTCCACGTGCGCCATGAGCCGCAGCACCCGCGGCAGCGCGTGCGGCACGCCGATCTCGGTGGCGCACATCAGCGGCACGTCGCCCATCCCGAGCTCGCGCGCGGCCAGCGCCGGGAACTCCGAGACCAGGTCCGGGGTCGCGGTGAACAGGATGCTGATGATGTCGTCGTGGTGGAGGCCGTTGCGCTCGACCACGGTGCTCACCAGCTCCCGGGTGGCCTCGAGGACCTGTTCGCGCTCGTCGGCGTCCACCTGTGTCGCGCCCCGGATGGCCCGTACGGCCACGTGCACCCTCCTCGTTCGGTCCCGGCTCCCGGATCAGGGGTGCCCGGTCGAGTCTAGGTACCCCGCGCCACCTCCCGGTCGCCGGTGACCGCACCCGACGTCGCCCGGGGCGCCGCGGCCCGCTCGGCTCCTCCGGGAGCCGGTGATGACGGCGACCCCGGAGAGGACCGGCGGTGGCCGCGCGGCGACGGGCGGGGAGGGCACGCCGCCCCGGACGGTGCCCCTCCCGGGGCGCTCCTCCAGGGCCCCGGACGGCGGCGCACGGGACTAGGGTCGCCGCCGCGACCGGCGCGTGCTCAGCCCGCGGCGCGTGCGACTCGAGTCCTCGAGGAGCAGCCATGACCCAGGCACTGACGACACTGGCCGACCGGGTGACCGGGCAGGTGATCCGGCCCGGGGACGCGGGGTACGACGAGGCCCGGCGGGTGTGGAACGGGGCGATCGACGCGCACCCCGCAGCGGTCGTCCGCTGCGCGACCGCCGACGACGTCGTCGCCGTCGTCCGGCTCGCGCAGGACCAGCGGATGGAGCTCGCCGTCCGCGGCGGCGGCCACGGCGTGGCCGGGTTCGGGACGCGGGACGGCGCGATCGTGGCGGACCTGTCCCCGATGCAGCACGTCGACGTCGACGACGCGGCGGCCACCGCCCGGGCCGGGGGCGGCACGACCTGGGGACGGCTCAACGACGTCACCGCGGCCCACGGCACGGCCACGCCCGGCGGGATCATCTCGACCACGGGGATCGGGGGCCTCACGCTCGGCGGCGGGATCGGCTACCTGAACCGCGCGCACGGGCTCACCTGCGACAACCTGCTCTCCGCCCGCGTGGTCACCGCCGCCGGCGAGCAGCTCACCGCCAGCGAGGACGAGCACCCGGACCTGTTCTGGGCGCTGCGCGGCGGCGGCGGCAACTTCGGCGTCGTCACCGAGTTCACGTACCGGCTGCACGCCATCCCGGAGAACGTCCTGGTCGGCCTGCAGTTCTTCGAGCTCACCGACGGACCGGCGGTGTTCGCGCACTTCCGGGACACGATCTCCGCCGCACCGCGCGAGTACGGCGGCTACCCCGCCATGCACCTGGCGCCCCCGCTGCCGTTCATCCCGGAGGACCGCGTCGGCGAGCCCTTCGCGGTCGTCGTCTCCTGCTGGACGGGGGACCCGGCCGACGGCGAGCGGTTCCTCGCCGGGATCCGCGGTGTCGCGCCGCCGGCCGCGGAGATGGTGGCCCCGATGCCCTACCCGGCCGTCAACGCGCTGTTCGACCCGCTGCTCCCACCGGGCACGCGGAGCTACTGGAAGAACGCCTTCGTCACCGAGCTGCCCGACGAGGCGATCGCGGTGCACGTCGAGCACGGGGCCCGCCTGCCGGTGGTCACCGGGACGATGCACCTGTACACGCTCGACGGCGCGCCGCGGGAGGTGGCGAGCGACGCGACCGCCTTCGGGCACCGGGACGCCCGCTACGTGGCCAACATCGCCGGCATGTGGGCCGACCCCGCGGACGACGAGCGCATGATCCGCTGGGTCCGCGACTACTTCGCCGCGCTGCGGCCGTACACCGAGCCGGGGGGCTACACCAACTTCGCCTCGGCGGACGACGCGCCCCGCGCGGCCGAGGACCTCGGCGCGAACCACGCCCGGCTGACCGAGGTCAAGCGCCGCTACGACCCGGACAACCTGTTCCACCTCAACCAGAACGTCCCGCCGAGCCCGGTGCCGCCGCCGCGTCCGCGCACTGCCTGACCCCGCCGCCCGGCCCGCCCCCACCGCGGACCGTGACGGGCCGCGCCCCTTGCGTGTCGGCCCACGGCGGACACGCCTGCCCCAGGGACCTAGGGCCCTGGGACGTTTCGGACGGATTCGTCACGGTCGGGGGGTGAGTCGAGAAGAGGCCCACCGTCGCACCCGTCCCTGCCGACGGCGCGTCCCCTCGGGAGCGCCCGCGACCCAGCGGGCACCCGAGGCCGGGGCCCGCCCGCTGCCCCCGCTGTCCACCGCGCGCACCGACCGGACCACCGGCGTCATCAGCGTCCGCGGCCGGCTCGACCGGATCGGCGCCGAGGCGCTGTGCCGGACCGTGACCGGGCTCCGGGGGCTGGGCCACCGGCAGGTCGTCGTGCGACTCGACGCGGCCACCGTCGCCGACGACGCCCGGGCGCTGCTCGCCGACCTCGCCCGCCGGATGCCCGCCGGCGAGCGCCTCGTCCTCCGGTGAGCGCGGACACGCGGCGCCGCGAGCACTGGACGATGGGCGCGGACGCGGTGCGCCCCCTCGAGTGCGGCGGGGAGTCGCTGGACCTGCCGATGGGCCGCCTGCACGCGGTGGGCGGCGACGGTCTGCTGGTCGGCCGGTCGGTGTGCCTGGCCCCGGTGACGCTGCTCGACCCGGCGGTGTGGTGCTGGCCCGAGGACCGGGACGACGCCGGCGACCCGCTGTGCTGGATCTGCCTCGCGCTGACGGCCTGACCCGCGCCCCGGCGGTCAGAGCGGGCGGATGCCCCAGGTGCCGGTCGTGGACTCCCCCGGCGCCAGCCGCCGCACCGCCTCGCCGGAGCGGAACGCGTCCGGCGGGCAGGTCATCGGCTCGACGGCGAGCCCGTGCCGGCGGCGCGACGGCGGCTCGACGACGTCGCCGGTGAACACCTGCAGGTGCCCGTAGGAGGCGTCCATCCAGACGACTGCGCCGCTGCCGTCCGGGCGGACCAGCCGCACCTCGGCGAGGCCGTCGGCGTCGCGGGCGAGGTCGGTGAAGCAGTCGTCGACCACCAGGTCGCCGACCCGCCGTCCGGCGCGCAGGTCGAACGGCGTCCCCTCCACCGGCTCGCGGCCGACCGGCAGCAGCCGGTCGTCGGTCAGCAGCCGGGTGGCCGCGGGGAGGGTGAGGGTGCAGTCGTCGACCCGCAGCCCCGGGCCGGCGGCGAGGTAGGGGTGGTGGCCCTCGCCGTAGGGCAGGTCGGTGCCGCCCTCGTTGGTGGCGGTGGTGGTCACCCGCAGGCCGTCGTCGGTGAGCTCCCACGCCACCTGCAGCCGCAGGGTGAACGGGTAGCCCGGCTGCGGGTGCAGCACGTACCCGAGGACCACCCGGTCCTCGGCCCGGTCGAGCACGCGCCAGGGCACGTGCCGCACCAGGCCGTGGATCGCCGTCCCCCGCTCCGGCTCGGTCACCGGGGTGACGTGCCGGACGCCGTCCCAGGACCAGACGCCGTCGCGCAGCCGGTTGGGCCAGGGCGCGAGCACGTGCCCGCGCACGTCCGCGGCCATCTCGGCCACGTCGTAGCCGTCGACGACGTCGCGGCCGCCGGCCCGGTAGGTGCGCAGGCCGCCGCCGACCTCGACGACGACGGCCTCGGCGTCCCCGCGGCGGAGGACGTGCTGCTCGCCGGTGGGCGGGAGGCTCACCCGAGCCGCTCGCCGTCGACGGTGGAGAACAGGTGCACGTGCCCGGCGCGCGGCGTGACGTGCACCCGGTCGCCCTTGAGCGGCGGGCGGCGCCCGTCGACCCGGACGGTGACGGTGTGCCGGGTCCCGTCGAGGTCCGCCCCGTCCAGGAGGGCATGGCCGTACACGTAGGCGTCCGCGCCGAGCTCCTCGACGACGTCGACCTCCACCGGGATGCCGTGCTCGCCGACCTCGAGGTCCTCGGGCCGGACGCCGAGCACCACCCGGTCGGCGGCCGCCCGGCCGAGCACCTCGCGCTCGACGGGGTGGACGGTGTCGCCGAACCGGACGCCGCCGTCGGCCACCGGCAGCTCGACGAGGTTCATCGCCGGGGAGCCGATGAAGCCCGCGACGAAGACGTTGCGCGGCCGGTCGTAGAGCTCGCGCGGCTTGCCCGCCTGCATGAGCAGGCCGTCCTTGAGCACCGCCACGCGGTCGCCCATGGTCATCGCCTCGGTCTGGTCGTGGGTGACGTAGACCGTGGTGATCCCCAGGCGCCGCTGCAGCTGGGCGATCTGGGTGCGGGTCTGCACGCGCAGCTTCGCGTCGAGGTTGGACAGCGGCTCGTCCATGAGGAAGACCTGCGGCTTGCGGACGATCGCCCGGCCCATGGCCACCCGCTGGCGCTGGCCGCCGGACAGCGCGCGCGGCTTGCGGTCCAGGTACTGCTCGAGGTCGAGCAGCTTGGCCGCCTCGCGCACCCGCTCGCCGATCTCGGCCTTGCCGATCTTGGCCATCTTGAGCGCGAAGCCCATGTTGTCGGCCACGGTCATGTGCGGGTAGAGCGCGTAGTTCTGGAAGACCATCGCGATGTCGCGGGCCTTGGCCGGCAGGTCGGTGACGTCGCGGTCGCCGATGAGGATGCGGCCGGAGTCGACGTCCTCGAGGCCGGCGAGCATCCGCAGCGACGTGGACTTGCCGCAGCCGGACGGGCCGACCAGGACGAGGAACTCGCCGTCCTCGACCTGCAGGTCCAGCGCGTCGACGGCCGGCCGGTCCGCCCCGGCGTAGATCCGGGTCGCGGAGTCGTAGGTGACGGTGGCCATGGGGGTGCTCCTCGGGGGTACGGCGACGGTGCCGGTGGTTCGGGGTGGATCAGATCCGGTTCGCGGTGAGGTCGCGGACCTCGGCGTAGCGCTCGCGGACGGCGGGGGTCGGGTCGGCCTCGTGCACCTCGGTGCCCGGCCGCGGCCACTCGGGTGCGGCGGCCGCGCCGGACAGCACCCAGGCGGCCTGGCGGGCGGCGCCGTCGGCCACGTACTCCCCCGGCGGCGGCACGAGCACCGGCACGCCGAGGACGGCGGGGGCGATCCGGCGGACCGCCTCCGAGCGGGCGCCGCCGCCGACGAGGAACACCCGCCGCACCTCCGCGCCGGTGGCGCGGACGGCGTCGAGGCCGTCGGCGAGGCCGCACAGCAACCCCTCCACGGCGGCGCGGGCGAGCGAGGCCGGGGTGGAGGTGGCCAGGGTCAGGCCGTGCAGCGCGCCGGTCGAGTCGGGGCGGTCCGGCGTCCGCTCGCCCTCCAGGTAGGGCACGAGGACCAGGCCGCCGGCGCCGGCCGGGGCCGACAGCGCCAGCCGGGACAGCTCGGCGTGGTCGACGCCCAGCAGCCGCGCCGTGGCGTCGAGGACGCGGGCGGCGTTGAGCGTGGCCACCAGCGGCAGGTAGTTGCCGGTGGCGTCGGCGAACCCGGCGACGGCGCCGCTGGGGTCGGCGGCCGGGGTCGTGGAGACGATCGAGACGACGCCGGAGGTGCCGATCGAGCAGACGACGTCGCCGGGCTCGGCCGCCAGGCCCAGCGCCGCGGCGGCGTTGTCGCCGGTGCCCGGGCCGAGCACGGCGCCGGTGGTGCCCGCCCACGCCACCGTCCCGGCCGCCTCGGCCGGGCCGAGGACCCGCGGCAGCACCGGGGTGCTGCCGAAGGCGCGCTCCAGCAGGTCGGGCCGGTACTCCCCCGTCGCGGCCGACCAGTAGCCGGTGCCGCTGGCGTCGCCGCGGTCGGTGACCAGCGCGCCCAGACCCGGCTGCCCGGCGAGCACCCAGGTGAGCCAGTCGTGCGGCAGGCAGACCGCGGCGGTGCGCTCGGCGTTGGCCGGCTCGTGCTCGGCCAGCCAGCGCAGCTTGGTGACGGTGAACGACGCCACCGGCACCAGGCCGACGGCGTCGGCCCACGCCTGCGGGCCGCCGAGCTCACGGGTGAGGTCGGCGGCCGCGCCGGCGGAGCGGGTGTCGTTCCAGAGCAGGGCGTCGCGCACGACCCGGCCGTCACCGTCGAGGCAGACCATGCCGTGCTGCTGGCCGCCGACGGCGACGGCGGCGACGTCGTCGAGCCCGCCGGCCTGCGCCACCGCCTGCTCCAGCGCGGCCGCCCAGGCCGCGGGGGCCACCTCGGTGCCCTCGGGGTGCGGCGCCCGGCCCTCGCGCACGAGGGCACCGGACGCCGCGTCCCGGACGACGACCTTGCAGGCCTGGGTCGAGGTGTCGACCCCCGCGACCAGGGCCATCAGCGGGCGCCGAGCAGGTGCTCGAGGGCCAGCTGCGACAGGCGGACCTGACCGCCGCGGCGGGCGCCGGCGGCCGCGGCGTCGAAGTCCTCGAACGCCGAGCGGTCGGCCAGCAGCTGCTCGTAGGTCTCGCCGTCGCCGAGGGTCGGCTGGGCGAGCTCGGGCACGGCGGCGTCGGCGAGGGCCTCCTGCACCTCCGGGTCGGCGCGGAACGCGGCGGCCCGCTCCTTGAGCAGCAGGTAGGTGCGCATGTTGGCGGCGGCCGACTCCCAGACGCCCTTGCCGTCCTCGGTGCGCAGCGGCTTGTAGTCGAAGTGGCGGGGGCCCTCGTAGCGGGCGCCGCCGGACGGGAAGCCGTTCTCCAGCAGGTCGACGGTGGCGAAGGCGGAGAGCAGGTCGCCGTGACCGAAGACGAGGTCCTGGTCGTAGCGCGGGCCCTTCTGCCCGTTGAGGTCGATGTGGAAGAGCTTGCCCTGCCACAGCGCCTGGGCGATGCCGTGCGTGTAGTTCAGGCCGGCCATCTGCTCGTGCCCGACCTCGGGGTTCACGCCCACCAGGTCGGCGTGCTCGAGGGTGTTGATGAAGGCGATGGCGTGGCCGATGGTCGGCAGGAAGATGTCGCCGCGGGGCTCGTTGGGCTTGGGCTCCAGGGCGAAGCGCAGGCCGTAGCCGCGGTCCTCGGAGTACTGGGCCAGGGTGTCGATGCCCTCGCGGTAGCGGTCGAGCGCGGCCTTGAGGTCCTTGGCGCTGTCGACCTCGGCGCCCTCGCGGCCGCCCCACAGCACGTAGGTCTGCGCGCCGAGCTCGGCGGCGAGGTCCATGTTGCGCATGACCTTGCGCATCGCGAACCGGCGGACGCCGCGGTCGTTGGCGGTGAGCCCGCCCTCCTTGAACACCGGGTGGGTGAACAGGTTGGTGGTCACCATCGGCACGACCAGGCCGGTGTCGGCCAGCGCCTTCGTGAACGCGTCGATCCGCTGGGTGCGGGCGGCGTCGTCGCTGCCGAAGGGGATCAGGTCGTCGTCGTGGAAGGTGACGCCGTAGGCGCCGAGCTCGGCGAGCTTGTGGACGCTCTCGACCGGGTCCAGCTCGGGCCGGGTGGCCTCGCCGAACGGGTCGCGCGCCGTCCAGCCGACCGTCCAGAGGCCGAACGAGAACCTGTCCTCACGGGTGGGCTGCGTCATGGGGTTCCTCCCGGGAACTCGACGGGGAGGCCGTGCGGGGATGCGCACAGGCCGGTGGCCGGCGGAGCGGCGCTGATTTTGTTTCGGACTAGAACATAATGCACGTCACAGCTAACCTCAACCCCGTGTCCGAGTCCGTGACGAGCCCCGAGACGGTTCGCGCGCGGCCCTCGACCCCCCGGCCGGCGAACCTCGCGCTGGTGCTGCGGACGGTGTGCTCCGCCACCACCCCACCCTCGCGCGCCGACGTCGCGGCGGCCACCGGGATGACCCGGGCGACCGCCGCCCGGCTGGCCGACGACCTTGTGGCCGGCGGCCTGCTCGACGAGGTCGAGGCCGCGCCGTCGGGCCGCCGCGGCCGCCCGGCCACGCCGCTGGCCCCCGGCGCGCGGGTCGTGGCCCTCGGCCTGCAGGCCGACGCCGGCCTGCTCGCCGGCCGGGTGCTGGACCTGCGCGGCCGGGTGGTGGGCGAGCGGGTCGAGCCCGGCGACTTCCGCGGCAGCGACCCCGGCCCCACCCTCGCCCGGCTCGGCCGGCTCGCCGCCGGCCTGCTCGACGGGCTGCCCGACGGCGCCCGGGTCGCCGGCGCCGGCCTCGCGCTGCCCGGCATCGTCGACGTCGACGCCGGCGTGCTGCTGCGCGCGCCCAACCTCGGCTGGTCCGACCTGCGCCCGGCCGAGCTGCTCGGCCCGCCGCTGCCCGCGGAGCTGGTCCTGGGCAACGAGGCCGACCTGGCCGCGCGCACGGTCGCCGAGACCGCGCCCGGCCGGCCGGGGCCGCACCGGGACTTCGTCTACCTGTCCGGGCAGATCGGCGTCGGCGGCGCGACCGTCATGGACGGCCGGGTGGTGAGCGGCAGCTCCGGCTGGGCCGGCGAGATGGGCCACGTGTGCGTCGACCCCGCGGGGCCGGCCTGCCGCTGCGGGTCCACCGGCTGCCTGGAGCAGTACGCCGGCCGCGACGCGCTGCTGGCCGCCGCCGGGCTGCCCCGCGACACCGGCCCCGGCGAGCTGGCCCGCCGCGCCGCCGACGGCGACCCCGCGGCCCGCGCGGCCGTCGACGGCGCCGCCCGGGCGCTGGGCGTGGCGCTGGCCGGCGTGCTCAACGTGCTCGACGTGCCGACCGTCGTGCTCGGCGGCCACCTCGGCGAGCTGGCCGCACAGCTGTGCCCGGCACTCGAGGAGACGCTGGGCCGGCGGGTGCTGTCGGCCCGCTGGCGCCGGCCGCGGGTGGAGGCCGCGCTCGCCGCCCCGGCCGCCGGGGCGACCGGGGCGGCGCTGCGCGCGCTGGCCGGCGTGGTCGCCGACCCCGCGCGCTGGCTGCGACCGCACTGAGCTACTTGCCGAAGCCGGCGGTGAGGCCGCTGAGCAGGTACCGGCGGCCGACCAGGTAGAGCACGAAGATCGGCACCACCGACAGGGTCACGGCCGCGAGCAGTCCGGGCACGTTGGTGCCGAACTGGCCCTGGAAGTCCCACAGGCCCAGGGTGAGCACCCGGTTGTCCTCGGACTGGGTGAGCACCAGCGGGAACAGGAAGCCGTTCCAGGCGGTGAGCGAGGTGAACACCGACACCGTGGTGATCGCCGGCTTGGCCAGCGGCAGCACCAGGTGGCGCAGCACGGCGAACGGACCGGCGCCGTCGAGGGTCTGCGCCTCGTACAGCTCGCCGGGGATGTCGCGCAGGCTGTTGACCATCACCAGCAGCGCCACCGGCATGGCGAAGGCCGCCGTCGGCAGGATGATCGCCAGCAGGGTGTCGTACAGGCGCATCTGCGTGATCATCAGGTACACGGGGATGATCGCCGCCTGCGCCGGGATGGCCAGGCCGACGAGCATGAGCGAGAAGCCGCGCTGCACGAACCGGCCGGCGTTGCGGGCCACCGCGTAGGCCGCCGGCAGGGTCAGCCCGACGACGATCGCCACCGTCGCGATCGTCACGACGACCGTGTTGAGCAGGTAGGTCGTGAACCCGCCCTCGAAGACGGTCCGGTAGTTGTCCAGCGTCGGGTTCGACGGCGGGACCAGCGGGTTGTCCGACAGGTAGTCCTGCCGGGTCCGCAGGCTCCCCGAGACCAGGTAGTACAGCGGGACGGCGACCAGCACCAGCCAGACCAGGGACAGGACGCCGGCCAGGACGTTGGGGCGCTCCCGGCGGCCCCGGCGGCGCGGGCGGGCGGGCGCGGGGGCCGCGCCGGTGGTGGGCAGCGCGGTGGCGGTCACAGGCCCTCCTGCTGGCTCTGCATGGCCCGGAAGCCGGTGATGCGGGTGACGAAGAGGGACAGGCCGGCGCCGAGCACCAGCAGCAGCACCGCGATCGCGCTGGCGTAGCCGAACTCGAAGCCGCTGAAGCCGGTGATGTACATGTACAGCGGCGCGATGCGGGTCGTCGTCCCGGGACCGCCCCCGGTGAGGATGAGGATCGTGTCGAAGGTGGTGAACGAGCCGACCAGCATGAGCACGCTGGAGGTGATCACCGTGTACTTCAGCAGCGGCAGCGTGATCGTGAAGAACTGGCGGAAGCGGCCGGCTCCGTCGATGGTGGCCGCCTCGTAGAGGCTGTGCGGGATCTGCCGCGCCGCGCCTTGGTAGAGCAGCGTGTGGAACGGGACGTACTGCCAGGAGACGACCCAGACCACGGTGTAGATGACGATCTCGGTGTCGCCGAGGAAGTTGAACCGGTCGAGGAACGGCAGCGCCTGGGTGACCCCGAAGTTCGGGTCGAGCACCGAGGCCCACAGCAGCGCGATGGCCGCCGTCGACAGGAGCAGGGGCAGGAAGAACAGCGAGCTGAGCACGGCGCGGTTGCGCTGCCGCCCGGCCGCCCAGACCCCGATCAGGAGAGCGATCGGGGTCTGGACGGCCCAGGAGGCCACCATGAACAGCAGGGTGAGCAGCAGGGCGTCGCGCGCCTCGCCGTCGGCGACCAGGCGCTCCCAGTTCGCCGCCCCGGACGGCTGCGGGAACCCGAAGCCGTCCCAGTCGGTGAAGCTGAGGTAGACGACCAGGAGCATCGGCAGGACCGCGAAGAACCCGAAGAAGGCCAGTGCGGGTGCCAGGTACCAGCCCGAGGGACGCTCCCGCGTCCCGGTGGACCGCCCCCGCGGCGCCGGCGGCGCCGGGTTCTCCGCGGGAGTCACGAGGGTGCTTCCTGCCATGCCGGTTCCCCTGCCGTGTGGTGGAGCGGTGGTGCGGTGGTGTCGGACCGTCAGGCCGCGGACATCGCGGCGACGAAGCCCTCGGGGGTCTGCTCACCGAGGAAGAGGCGCTGCAGCTCGGTCAGCATCTCCGTGGACTGCTCGGCGGGCAGGTCCTGGTCCCAGGACAGCTGGAAGTTCGGCGCGCCCTCGACCAGGTCGTAGATCCAGGTCGTGTAGTCGGCGTTGTCCCCGGCCTCCAGCTGCTCGCGGACGCCGGTCACCGCCGGCACGTCGCCGGCCGCCACCAGGTCCTCGACGTACTGCTCGTCGTTGAGCGCGGTCGACACGTACTCCAGCGCGGTGTCCTTCTGGTCGGAGTCCGCGGCCACCGAGTAGAAGTTGGTCGGGTTGCCGACGACGTTGGCCGGGTCACCGGCGCCGCCCTCGACGGCCGGGAACGGCGCCCAGCCGAGGTCGCCCGCCTCGACGAACTCGGGGCTCTGGCCGAGCTGGTTGACGTACTCCCACGACCCCATGAGGTGGAAGCCGGCGTCGCCCTGGGCGAGGATCGTCGACGCGCCGCCGACGTCGTAGCCGACGGAGGCGAAGTCGTCGCCGAAGGCGCCGCGGTCGACCAGGTCGGTGACCATCTGCAGGGACTGCAGGACGGCCGGGTTCTCCCACGCGCCGTCCTCGCCGTCGCGGATGGCCTGGAAGACCTCCGGGCCGCCGACGCGGTCGAGCAGGTACTCGATCCACATCAGCTCGGTCCAGGACTGCGAGCCGGCCAGCGCGATCGGGGTGACCCCGCTGGCCTTGAGGGCGTCGACGGCGGCCAGCAGCTGGTCCCAGGTCTGCGGGACCTGGACGCCGGCGGCGTCGAGGACCTGCTTGTTGTAGAAGAGCGCGACCGGCTGCACGCCGCGCATCGGGATCCCGTAGTACTTGCCGTCGAGCTGGGCGGCCTCGAGGACGCTCGGGATGAACGAGTCGCGGAGCTCGGTGTCCTCCTCCAGCAGCGGGGTGAGGTCCTCCACCGCGCCGGCGTCGACGTACTCCTTGAGGTTGCCGCCGCCCCAGTTGAAGAAGACGTCGGGGGCCTCGGGCGAGCCCAGGGCCACGCGCAGCCGCTGCTTGTACGGGTCGTTGCCGAACGTCGTCAGCTCGGCGTCACCCGCCTCACTGGTCTCGTTGAACCGGGAGACCGAGGACTCCTCGATCGGGTTCAGGACGGTGTCCTGCAGGGCCCACACCTGCGCGGTGTCGCCGCCGCCACCGCCTCCGCCGGGGCCGGAGGAGCCGCAGGCGGCCAGGCTCGTTGCGAGGAGGAGCGCGCCGGCAGACGCGGCTCCGCGGGTCAGACGCCGGGATGACATCCCATCGCCGCCTTTCTGTTTCGACGTTGAAAACCGAAAGTTTCGGAGTGGTGCGAGAACGTAAGCCACGTCACCGGCGCTGTCAACGCGCCCGCCACAGACGCGCCGCAGGCGATCTTCCCGCCCTCCAGGGGCGTCCCGACGCACGCGCGGACTGACCAGCGGGGATGAGCGGGGCTGGCGGTTTCGGAGATGTTTCGATAGCGTTCCCGCTCACATTCGTCCGGCACCGCCGCCGGGGCCCTCCTCCGGCCCACCCCGGGACGCCAGGCTGGACGGCACCCCGGCGGGCACACCGGCCGCCGGCGACCGGCGACCCAGGAGGACCCCGCGTGTCCGAGCAGACGGCAGGCCGCCCGACCCTGGCGAGCATCGCCGCGGCGGCAGGCGTGTCGCTGCCCACCGTGTCGAAGGTCGTCAACGGCAAGACCGACGTCGCCCCCGCCACCCGCCAGCGGGTGCTGGCCCTCCTCGACCAGTACGACTACGTGCCGGTCGCCCGCCGCGCGGTCCCCGAGCCGGAGAGCCCGCTGGTCGACGTCGTGTTCACCGCGCTGGACAGCCCCTGGGCGGTCGAGCTGCTGCGCGGCGTCACCGAGAGCGGCCTGGAGATCGTCGTCGACTCGCTCGCGGCGCGGCCGCAGGACGGCGACTGGGTCCGCTCGCTGATCGCCGGGGGCCGCCGCGGCGCCATCGTCGTCACCTCGCGGATCACCGCCGCCGACCAGCGCCGGCTGGGCCGCTCCCACCTCCCGGTCGTCGTCATCGACCCGGTCGACATGCCCGGGCCCGACGTGCCCAGCGTCGGGGCCACCAACTGGTCCGGGGGCATGGCCGCGACCGAGCACCTGGTCGAGCTGGGGCACCGGCGGATCGCGGTCATCGGCGGTCCCGAGGACTACCTGTGCAGCCGGGCGCGCATCGACGGCTACCGCGCCGCGCTCGACCGCGCCGGCATCCCGGCCGACCCGGCGCTGGTGCGCCACGGCAACTTCCACCACGACGGCGGCTACGAGCGGGCCCGCGAGCTGCTCGAGCTGCCCGACCCGCCGACGGCGGTCTTCGCCGGGAGCGACGAGCAGGCCTTCGGCGTCCTCGAGGCCGCCCGCCAGGCGGGCCTGTCGGTGCCGGGGGACCTGTCCGTCGTCGGCTTCGACGACCTGCCGATGGCCCGCTGGTCCTCCCCTCCCCTGACCACCGTGCGCCAGCCGCTGGCCGACATGGGCCGGATGGCCGGGCGCATGCTGCTCGACCTGGTCAGCGGCCGGGAGCTGACCAGCCAGCGGGTGGAGCTGGCCACCTCGCTCGTCCCGCGCGCCTCCACGGCCCGCCGTCCCTGACCCCGTCCCCGCACACCGGCCGGGCGGCCCGCGCCGTCCGGCTCCTCCCCGCACGTCTGGAGCCGCCCCGTGACCGACCGATCCCTGCTCGACGCACCCGCCACCGGCGACTGGCGGGACCCGTCCCGGCCGCTGGACGTGCGGGTGCGCGAGCTGATGGCCCAGATGACCCTCGAGGAGAAGGTCGCCCAGCTCTACGGCGTGTGGACGACGATCGGCGAGGGTGAGGACGTCGCCCCCAACCAGCACGAGTTCTCCGAGCCGCTCCCGCCGTGGGAGGAGCTCACCCGGCCCGGCCTCGGGCAGCTGACCCGCGTGTTCGGCACCGTGCCGGTCGAGCCGCTCACCGGCGCCCGCGTCCTGGCCAGCACCCAGCGCGGCATCGTCGAGGGCTCGCGGCTGGGCATCCCGGCCGTCGCGCACGAGGAGTGCCTGACCGGGCTCGCCGCCTGGCAGGCGACCGTGTTCCCGACGCCGCTGGCCTGGGGTGCCTCCTTCGACCCCGCGACCGTGCACGCGATGGCGGCCGGCATCGGCGGGCTCATGCGCCGCATCGGCGTGCACCAGGGGCTCGCGCCGGTCCTCGACGTGACCGTCGACGCCCGCTGGGGCCGCACCGAGGAGACGATCGGCGAGGACCCGTACCTCGTCGCCGCGCTGGGCACCGCCTACGTCCGCGGCCTGGAGGACACCGGCGTCGTCGCCACCCTCAAGCACTTCGCCGGCTACTCCGCCTCGGGCGCGGGGCGCAACCACGCCCCGGTGCGGCTGGGCCCGCGCGAGTTCGCCGACCTGCTGCTGCCGCCGTTCGAGACGGCGCTGCGCGAGGGCGGCGCCCGCTCGGTGATGCACTCCTACGCCGCCGTCGACGGCGTCCCGCCCGCCGCCGACCCGGCGCTGCTCACCGACCTGCTGCGCGGGACCCTCGGCTTCGACGGCGTCGTGGTCGCCGACTACTTCGGCGTCTCGTTCCTGGAGACCACCCAGCACGTCGCCGGCTCCCCCGGCGAGGCCGCCGCGCAGGCGCTGGCCGCCGGTGTCGACGTCGAGCTGCCGACGGTCCGCTGCTACGGCGCGCCGCTGCTGGAGCGGGTGCGGTCGGGCGAGGTGCCCGAGGCGCTGGTCGACCGCGCGGTGGAGCGGGTGCTGCGGCAGAAGGGCGAGCTCGGCCTGCTCGACGCCGGCTGGGACCCCGAGCCGGAGGCGCTGCGCAGCGGCGAGCCGCTGGACTTCGACCCGCCGCACCTGCGCGAGATTGCCCGCGTGCTCGCCGAGCGGTCGGTGGTGCTGCTGGACAACCCCGGCGGCTCCCTGCCGCTGGCGGCGCCGCGGCGGATCGCCGTCGTCGGCCCGTGCGCGGACTCCGTGCTGTCCCTCATGGGCTGCTACGCCTTCCCCAACCACGTCGGCCCGCAGCACCCCGACGTGCCGGTGGGCCTGGAGGTGCCCACGCTGCTCGACGCCGTCCGCGCCGAGTTCACCGGCGCCGAGGTCACCACCGCCCCGGGCTGCCCGGTGCAGGAGCCCGACCGCAGCGGCTTCGACGCCGCCGTGGCCGCGGCCCGCGACGCCGACGTGTGCGTGGCCGTGGTCGGCGACAGCTCGGGCCTGTTCGGCCGCGGCACCTCCGGCGAGGGCTGCGACGCCGCCGACCTGCGGCTGCCGGGCGTGCAGGGCGAGCTGCTCGACGCGCTGCTGGAGTCGGGCACCCCGGTCGTCGTCGTGCTGCTCACCGGCCGGCCCTACGCCCTCGGCGACGTCGCCGGCCGGGCCGCGGCCGTCGTGCAGGCGTTCTTCCCCGGCGAGGAGGGCGCCGGCGCGGTCGCGGGCGTGCTCAGCGGCCGGGTCAACCCCTCGGGCCGGCTGCCGGTGTCGGTGCCGCGCGGGCCGGGCGGGTCGCCGGCCACCTACCTGGCGCCCACCCTCGGCCGCGCCGGCGGGATCAGCTCGGCCGACCCGACGCCGCTGTTCCCGTTCGGCCACGGGCTGGGCTACACGACCGCCGACTGGTCCGACCTCGCGGTGTCCGGCGAGGAGTGGGCCACCGACGGCGAGCTGACCGTCTCCTGCACGGTCCGCAACACCGGCGCCCGCGCGGGTGCGGAGGTGGTGCAGCTGTACCTGTCCGACCCGGTGGCCAGCGTGGTGCAGCCGCTGCGCCGGCTGGTCGGCTTCGCCCGGGTGGAGCTCGACGCCGGCGCCGCGGCGCGGGTGACGTTCCGCCTGCACGCCGACCGGGCGTCGTTCACCGGGCGGGACCTGCGCCGCGTGGTCGAGGCCGGGGAGGTGCAGCTCGCCGTCGGCGCCTCGAGCGAGGACCTGCGGCTGCGGGCGACGGTGCGGCTCACCGGGCCGGACCGGGTCGTCGGGCCGGACCGGGTGCTGTCCACCCCGGTCGAGGTCACCGCGCTCTGACCGCCCGCGGCCCGTCCCCCGCCCCGGGGGGCGGGCCGCGGCCGGCTAGAGGCCGACGAGCTCCTCGAGCGCGCCGACCTCCTGGCGGGTGAGCCGGCGGATCGAGCCGCTGCGCATCCGCTGCAGCGAGATCGGCCCGATCGCGGTGCGGGTCAGCCGGGACACCGGCAGGTCCACCGCGGCCAGCAGCCGCCGGACGATGTGCTTGCGCCCCTCGTGCAGCACGACCTCGACGACCGACTGGCCGGCGTGGGTGTCCACGACGTGGAAGGCGTCCACCTTCACCGGGCCGTCGTCGAGCTCGATCCCGGCGCGCAGCCGGCGGTGCAGGTCGCGCGGGATCGACCCGGACACCTGCGCCAGGTAGGTCTTCCTCACCTCGTAGGAGGGGTGCGCCAGCCGGTGCGCCAGCTCGCCGTCGTTGGTGACCAGCAGCAGGCCCTCGGTGTCCTGGTCGAGCCGGCCGACGTGCACCAGCCCGGGCGCGAGGTCGCCGATCATGTCGCCGACGGTGGGCCGGTCCCGGTCGTCGCTCATCGCGGTGATGACGCCCGCCGGCTTGTTCAGCGCGTAGGTGACCCGGTCGTCGCGCAGCTCGATCCGCCGGCCGTCGACGGCGATCTTGTCGGTGTGCGGGTCGACCCGCATGCCCTGCACGGTGACGACGCGGCCGTTCACGCTGATCCGGCCGCGGTCGATCATCTCCTCGCAGACGCGGCGGGAGCCGACGCCGGCGCGGGCGAGCACCTTCTGCAGCCGCTCCCCCTCGCGCTCCTCCGGCGCGGCGGACGGCTCGCGGTCGCCGGGGTGGGCCGGGGCGAGCTCCATGTCCTCCGACCAGCCCTCACCGCCGGGTGTGCCGGGGGTCTCGTCCGGGTCGGTGTACTCGTCGCTGTGCGGTGCGGTGTCCATGTCGCGCCCAGTCTCCCACCCCCGCGGCGGGAGCCGGTCGGTGCGGGAGGACGCTCACCGGTCCGGGTCCTCCTCCCGGGCCAGCGCGGTGGGGTCGGGCAGCAACGGCGCCAGCGGCGGGAGCTCGTCGAGGCCGGTGAGCCCGAGCCGCTCGAGGAACAGCGGCGTCGTGCCGTAGAGGCCGCCGCCGCTGTCGGGGTCGGTGCCGACCTCGGCGACCAGGCCGCGGGCGAGCAGGGTGCGCATGACGCCGTCGACGCCGACCCCGCGGATCGCCGACACCCGCGCGCGGGTCACCGGCTGCCGGTAGGCGATGACGGCGAGGGTCTCCAGCGCCGCCTGGGTCAGCCGGGTCCGCTGCCCCTCCGCGAGGTGCCGCTCGACGACGGGGGCGAACTCCTCGCGGGTGTAGAACCGCCAGCCCTCCCCCACCCGGCGCAGCGTGATGCCGGACCGGCGCGCGTCGTGGTCGGCGGCGAGGTCGGCCAGCGCGGTGCGCACCCGGGCGACCGGGCAGCGGAGCGCGCCGGCCAGCGTCGCCTCGTCGACCGGCCCGTCGGCCACGAACAGCAGCGCCTCCAGCCCGCCGCGCAGCTCCGCCGGGTCGAGCGCCACCTCCGGCTCCGGCTCGGGTGCCGGCGCCGGCTCCGGCATCCCCGGGAGGACCAGCGGCTCCTCGGGGACCGGCGGGACGTCGTCGTGACCCGGCGCCGGCCGCTCGGCGACGCGGGCGGCGAGCTCCGCGGCGACGGCGTCCCACACCGCGGGGTCGGCCGCGTCGGGGCGGTCGGGGTCCCGCTCGCGGGTGGCCTCGAGCTCGGCGGCCAGGGTCTCCCAGGAGATCGGGCCCCGCCCCTCCACCCCCCGCCCGTCCGGCTCCTGCTCCTCCGGCCGGTCGCTCACGGCAGGTCCTCCGTCGCGACGTCGTCGGCGGGGTCCTCCGCGGCCGGGTCGGCGGGACCGGAGGGCACCGGGCCGGTCCACCGCACGTGCAGCTCCCCCAGCGGCGCCAGCTGGGTGAAGGTGACCCGCTGCTGGCGGTAGAGCTCCAGCAGCGCGAGGAAGCGGGCCACGACCTCCAGGGTCGAGCCGCACTCGGCGGTCAGCGCGCGGAAGGTGAGCGTCCCGGCACCGATGAGCGCGGTGCGCACGGCGAGCAGCTGCTCGGCCACGCTCACCGGCGGCGCGTGCAGGTGCGAGACGCCGACGGTCGGCGGCTCCCTCGGCGTGAGCGCCTTCGCGGCGAGCG
Source organism: Geodermatophilus sp. SYSU D00867 (assembly GCF_054050315.1). Classification (NCBI taxonomy): domain Bacteria; kingdom Bacillati; phylum Actinomycetota; class Actinomycetes; order Geodermatophilales; family Geodermatophilaceae; genus Geodermatophilus; species Geodermatophilus sp. SYSU D00867. The sequence continues at coordinate 18,037 of NZ_JBJGZC010000032.1, forward strand.
CGGCGAACCGCTCGGGGGTGACGCCGAGCAGCACCTCGGGCAGCAGCTCGGCGAACCGCGGCTCCAGCGGCGCCTCGCGGGGGTACCGGCCGGCGGCGACGGTCTCGCGCTCGCGGAGGAACGCGGCGGCCTGCTTGTAGGCGCGGTACTGCAGCAGCCGGGCGAACAGCAGGTCGCGGGCCTCGAGCAGCTCGAGGTCCTCCTCGTCCTCGATCTCGGCGGCGGGCAGCAGCCGCGCGGCCTTGAGGTCCAGCAGGGTGGAGGCGACGACGAGGAACTCGCTGGCCTGGTCGAGGTCGAGCTCGTCGCCGAGCGCCCGCAGGTGGGCGATGAACTCGTCGGTGACCACCGACAGGGCGATCTCGGTGACGTCGAGCTGGTGCTTGCCGATCAGCTGCAGCAGCAGGTCGAACGGGCCCTCGAAGTTGGTGAGCCGCACGGTGAAGCGCGCCGGCTCCGCCGGGCGCTTCGCCACCGCCTGCACCTCACCGCTCACGGGGAGCAAGCGTATGCGCCCTGGCCTCCGTGCAGGGGCCCGCCGCGAGCGGGTGCGCGGCGGGGGGCACGGGGCGCCTCTGTCAGCCGCGCAGGCGGCGGACGAGCACCGAGTCCTCGCCCTGCTCCTCGAGGTCGGCGAGCAGCACCGCGATCGCCTCGCGCACGATGCGGCCGCGGTCGGCGGCCACGCCGTGCTGGGCGCGCAGCGTGAGCCGGGCGCTCTCCAGCGCCAGCAGCTCCTCGGCGGAGAGGTAGACGGTGATCTTCTCGTCGTGCCGGGTGCGGCCGTTGCCCGCCGCCCGGGCGGGCTTGCCCCGGGTGCGGGCGCCGGGGGCGGGAGCCGGCGCCGGCGCGCGGAAGGCGGCCAGCGCGTCGGCCGGCGCGCCGCCGGGGACCAGCGTGAGCGGGGCGGGCGACTCGTCGTCGGGGGCCGTCTCCGCCGCGCGGCGGGAACCCCGCAGCGCCGGGGAGCTGACCGCCGAGCTCACGCTCGGCAGCTCGGTGACCTCCGCCTGCGGCACGTCGGTGCGGCGGAACAGCTCGGCCGCGCCGGGGAGGACGGGGCGACGCGTCACAGGGCGATGACCTCCTTGGCCAGGTCGCGGTAGGCGGCCGCACCCGACGAGGTCGGCGCCCAGGTGGTGATCGGTTGGCCGGCGACGGTCGTCTCCGGGAAGCGCACGGTGCGCTGGATGACCGTCTGGAACACGGTGTCGCCGAAGGCCTCGACCACCCGGCTGAACACCTCCCGGCAGTGCACGGTCCGGGTGTCGTACATCGTGGCGAGGATCCCGGAGATCTCCAGCTCGGGGTTGAGCCGCTCGCGCACCTTGTCGATCGTGTCGACCAGCAGCGCCACGCCGCGCAGCGAGAAGAACTCGCACTCCAGCGGGATGACCACGCCGTGCGCCGCGGTCAGGGCGTTGACCGTGAGCAGGCCCAGCGACGGCTGGCAGTCGATGAGGACGTAGTCGTACTCGTCGCGGACGTCGGCCAGCTTGCGCAGCAGCGTCTGCTCGCGGGCGACCTCGCTGACCAGCTGCACCTCGGCGGCGGAGAGGTCGATGTTGCTCGGCACCAGGTCCAGGCCCGGGACGTCGGTGGGCACGCGGACGTCGGCCAGCGTGGTCCGCTGCTCCATGAGGGCGTTGTAGATCGTGCGGTCCAGCTGCTGGGAGGGGACACCCAGGCCGACCGACAGCGCGCCCTGCGGGTCCAGGTCGACCAGCAGCACCTTGCGGCCGTACTCGACCAGCGCGGCACCCAGGTTGATCGTCGACGTCGTCTTGCCGACGCCGCCCTTCTGGTTGCACATCGCGATGACCCGCGCCGGGCCGTGCTGGGTCAGCGGCGGCGGCTCGGGCAGCTTGCGCTGCCGCGCGCGGGCGGGGTCCAGCTTCGAGGCGGCCGCACCCATCTCCCCGCCGTCGGCCGGGAGTGCGAGGGCCTGCCCGGCCACGTCCCCTCGGATCGCCATGAGTGCCACTCCTCCGTGCTCCCCGGCGGAGCCGGCCGCGGTCTCGGCCGGCCCGGTCCGCTCGGGTCCTCCCCGACGGTAGGGAGATCACCACGAACGATCCACGGGACACGCCGGTTGCTGGCGGATGTCGCCCAGGTTCCGGAGTACCGGCGGGTAGCCGTGGGCAGGACCTGCCAGACGGGCGCCCCCGCCCTCGTCAGGACAGGGCCCTCGGGTGGCTGCTGGCGTACACCTCGCGCAGCTTGTCGACGGTGACCAGCGTGTAGACCTGGGTCGTCGTCACCGACGCGTGGCCGAGCAGTTCCTGCACGACGCGGACGTCGGCGCCGCCGTCGAGCAGGTGGGTGGCGAACGAGTGCCGCAGCGTGTGCGGCGAGACGTGGTCGGGGTCCAGCCCGGCCCGCTCGGCCGCCGACCGCAGGATCGCCCAGGCGCTCTGCCGCGACAGCGGCCCGCCGCGGGCGTTGAGGAACAGCCGCCCGCCCCGGACGCCGCCCCTCCCCGCCGCGGCCAACGCCGGGCGGGCGCGCACCAGGTAGTCCTCGACGGCGCGCAACGCGTAGCTGCCCACCGGGACGATCCGCTCCTTGCCGCCCTTGCCGGCCAGCCGCACCACGGCCTGGCCGCGGTCGAGGTCGTCGACGGCGAGGCCGACCGCCTCGGAGATGCGCGCGCCGGTGCCGTAGAGCACCTCGAGCAGCGCCCGGTCCCGCAGCCCGCGCGGGCCCTCCACCGACCCCGCGGCCTCGATCAGCGCCACCACCGCCTCGACCGGGATCGCCTTGGGCAGCCGCCGCGCCGGCGCGGGCGGGCGGACCTCCGCGGCGACGTCGCCGGGCACCAGCCCGTCGAGCAGCGCGAAGCGGTGCAGCCCGCGGACGGCGACGACGGCGCGCGCGGCCGAGGTGGCCGACAGCGGCGGGTGCTCGTCGTCGCCGGCCCGCAGCGCCGCGAGGAACCCGGAGACGTCGCTCTCCGCGACCTCCCCGAGGCCCCGCACCCCGGCGTCGGCGAGGAACCGCGCGTACCGGCGCAGGTCGCGCCGGTAGGAGGCGATGGTGTTGGCGGCCAGGCCGCGCTCGACGGCGAGGTGGTCGAGGTAGCCGCCGACCACGCGCTCGACGTCGGGACCGGCACCCGGCGTCGTCGTCGGGCCCCGTCCCCCGGCCAGGCCCCGCGCGCCGGTCCGCTCCTCGCTCGCCCCCCGCTGCGGCGCTCCCGTCGCTGTCGTCAGGACAGGACCTCCTCCCAGGGCACGGCGGTCATCCCGTGTGCCTCGGCCACCTCGGACAGGGTCACCTGCCCGGCGACGACGTTGACGCCGTGCGCCAGCGCCGGGTCCGCGGCGACGGCCGCCCGCGTCCCCTGCTCGGCCAGGGCCATGACGTAGGGCAGCGTCACGTTGGTGAGCGCGTGCGTGGAGGTGTTCGGGACGGCGCCGGGCATGTTCGCCACGCAGTAGAACACCGACTCGTGCACCCGGAAGGTCGGGTCGTCGTGTGTCGTGGGACGGGAGTCCTCGAAGCACCCGCCCTGGTCGACGGCGATGTCGACGAGCACCGACCCCGGCTTCATCCGGCTGACCAGCTCGTTGCTCACCAGCGTGGGCGCCTTGGCGCCGGGGACCAGCACCGCGCCGATCACCAGGTCGGCGTCGAGGACGGCGCGCTCGACCTCGTAGGCGTTGGAGGTCACCGTCTGCAGGTGGCCGCGGTAGACCCGGTCGGCCGCGCGCAGCTTGTCGACGTCGCGGTCGAGGACGACGACCTCGGCCTGCATGCCCAGGGCGATGGTCGCGGCGTTCATGCCCGACACCCCGGCGCCGATGACGACGACCTTGGCCGCGTAGACGCCCGACACCCCGCCGAGCAGGACCCCGCGGCCGCCGTGCGCGCGCTCGAGGCTGTGCGCGCCGACCTGCGGCGCCATCCGCCCGGCGACCTCGCTCATCGGCGCGAGCAGCGGCAGCGCGCCGCCGGCCGTCTGCACGGTCTCGTAGGCGATCGCGGTGGTGCCGGAGGCGACCAGCGCCTCGGTGCACGCCCGCGAGGCGGCCAGGTGGAGGTAGGTGAACAGCGTCTGCCCGGCGCGCAGCCGCCCGTACTCCTCCTCGACCGGCTCCTTGACCTTGAGCAGCAGGTCGGCGTCGGCCCACACGTCGTCGGCGCTCGCGACGATGCGCGCGCCGGCGGCGGTGTAGTCGGCGTCGGGGATGGAGCTGCCCTCCCCCGCGCCCTGCTCGACGAGCACCGTGTGCCCGGCCCGGGTCAGCTCCGTGACCCCGGCCGGGGTCAACGCCACCCGGTACTCCCTGTTCTTGACCTCGCGGGGCACCCCGACGCGCATGACCACTCCTGGATGTTCGACCGGGCCGAGGTCGTCGGCCCGCGCCTGCCGTCCGCTCCCGGGTGAGGGAGCTCACTCCGGACCCTAGAGCCTGGCCGCTCCCGCGCTGCCGGGACCGCGCGCAGCGCCGACGATGGCGGGGGCCGGAACGCGTCGCCGAACCCCCGGGAGGACCCGCTGATGCGCCTGTACGCCGCCCGACCCGACGCCCGCCTGCGCCAGGTGGCGGCCGACGCCGGACTGCTGGCCTGGGCCGTGCTGTGGGTGCTGGTGGCGCGCGCGGTGCACGGGGCGGTGCTGGCGCTGGCCGCGCCCGGCCGGGCGGTGGAGGACCTCGGGACGTCGGTCGCCGACAGCATGGGCTCGGCCGCCGACGCCGCGCAGGACCTGCCGGTGGTCGGCGACGAGCTGTCCTCCCCGTTCGACGCGCTCGGCGACGCCGCGGGCTCCGTGCGGGGCGCCGGGCAGGCGGCGCAGGACGCCGTCGGCACGCTCGCGCTGCTCCTCGCCGTCGTCCTGGTGGTGCTGCCGGTGGGCTGGCTGCTGCTGCGCTGGCTGCCGTGGCGGCTGCGCTGGGTGCAGGAGGCGACGGCGGTGGAGCGGCTGGCCGGCGGCCCCGACCCGGACCTGCACCTGCTCGCCGCCCGCGCCGTCGCCACCGCCCCGCTCCCCCGGCTGGCCGCGCTGCCGCCCGGGATCGGCGCGGCCTGGCGGGCCGGCGACCCCGCCGCGGTGCGGGCGCTGGCCGCGCTGGAGGCCGGGCGGCTGGGGCTGCGGCTGCCCGTCCCGGACGCGGCGGGCTCCGGCGCCACCGCGCCGCCGCTCTCGGGTTGAGGACGCGGCCACCGGTGCCGATGCCACCTCCCGAGCCGGGAGGTGACCGTGGGACGAGCGAGACGGCGGCGGGGCCCGTCAGCCGGCGGGATCGCCGGGCGGGTGGCCGCCGTGGCGGCGGTGGGGCTGGTCGTGCTGTCGGCACCGGCCACGGACCTCGCCGCGCAGGTGACCGCGTCCTGGGCGCCGTTCCGCGACGCGGGCACCGCCGACGGCCCGCAGCCCGCCCGCGTGGTCGACGCGCCGCAGCCGGTCGCGGCGGCGCCCCCGCCGGTGGTCGACGCCCCGGTGCTCGCGCTGCCGGTGCCGCGCCGGCTGCACGTCGAGGTGCCGAGCCCGCTGGTCCCGCAGGGCCAGCCGCTGCAGACCACGCCGCCGCCCGCGCAGTGCGGCGGCTACGGCAGCCTGCGCCAGGTGCCGCCGGGCGTCGTCCCGGGGGTGGGGTCGGCGACGGTGAGCTGGCAGGCCGACGGCCGGGAGTCGGTGCAGGGCTACCGGGTGACGGCGGTCGGCCAGCAGCTAGTCCCCGGCCCGCAGCCGGCGCCGCCGCAGGTGACCGTCGGGCAGCGCGGCGACTGCGGCGAGGTGACCGCGGGCATCGGCGGGCTGACCAGCGGCGTCCCCTACGTCTTCTGGCTCGAGGAGCTCGTCCTCGACGCCGGCACGCAGGTCACCGAGTACGAGCAGGTCGGCTGGTCCAGCCCCGTCGTCATCGCGTGACGGCCCCCTCGCAGGGTCCCGCCGCGAGCGTGCGAGCCGTGGGGAGCGAGGGAGTTCGTCAGGTGGCGTCGACGGGGCGCAGGCGCGGGCCGGCGGCGCGGTGCTGGGCGGCGGCGAGCAGGCCGATGACGGCGGCGGCGTTGCGGATCCGCCCGTCGAACACCCACTGCACGGCGTCGTCCAGCGGCACCCGCTCGACGGTCATGTCGAGCTCCTCGTGCTCCACGGTGAAGCCCTCGGGCCGGTCGACGTCGGACAGGCCCTCGGCGAGGTAGACCAGCACCAGCTCGTCGCAAAAGCCCGGGGTGCTGAAGCTGGTGGTGAGCAGCGACCACCGCTCGGCGGCCATGCGCACCTCCTCGGCCAGCTCCCGCTTCGCCGTCTCCAGCGGCGGCTCGCCGTCGGCGTCGCGCAGGCCGGCGGGCAGCTCCCACAGGTAGCCGCCGACCGGGTGCCGGTACTGCCGGAGCAGCACGACCTGCCCGTCGTCGCCCAGCGCGACGACGGCGACCGCGCCCGGGTGGCGGACCACCTCGCGCACGCTGTCGCCGCCGCCGGGCATGGCGACGGTGTCCTTGACCAGCGAGATGACCCGCCCCTCGTAGACCGTCTCGCTGTCGAGGACGCGGTAGTCGCCGTCGGCGGCCGGCTCGGTCACCTCAGATCCCGACCTTCTCCGCCTCGGCCTCCACCGGCACCGGCAGCCGGGCGGACTCGGCGCGGTCGATGGCCGCGTCGACGAACGCCGCGAACAGCGGGTGCGGGCGGGTGGGGCGGCTCTTGAGCTCCGGGTGGGCCTGGGTGCCGACGAAGAACGGGTGCACCTCGCGCGGCAGCTCGGCGAACTCGACCAGCAGGCCGTCGGGCGAGGTGCCGCTGAACACCAGGCCGGCGTCGGAGAGCCGGTCGCGGTAGGCGTTGGCCACCTCGTAGCGGTGCCGGTGCCGCTCGGTGATCTCGGTCGAGCCGTAGGCGGCCGCGGCCTGCGAGCCCTTGAGCAGGTGCGCCGGGTAGCTGCCCAGCCGCATGGTGCCGCCCAGCCCGCGCTCGCCGGCGATGACGTCGACCTGGCTGGCCATGGTGGCGATGACCGCGTCGGGGGTGTCGGGGTCGAACTCGGCGGAGTTGGCCTGCTCGAGCCCGGCCACGTTGCGGGCGTACTCGATGACCATGCACTGCAGGCCCAGGCACAGCCCCAGGGTCGGGATGCCGTTGGTGCGGGTGTAGCGGATCGCGCCGAGCTTGCCCTCGATGCCGCGGACGCCGAACCCGCCGGGGATGCACACGCCGTCGACGTCGGACAGCGCGGCCGCCGCCCCCTCGGGGGTCTGGCAGTCGTCGGAGGGCACCCAGCGGATCCGCACCCGGGCGCGGTGGGCGAACCCGCCCGCGCGCAGCGCCTCGCTGACCGACAGGTAGGCGTCGGGCAGGTCGACGTACTTGCCGACCAGCGCGATCGTCACCGTCTGCTTCGGGCGGTGCACCCGCTCGAGCAGGTCGCCCCACACGGTCCAGTCGACGTCGCGGAACGGCAGGCCCAGCCGGCGGACGACGTAGGCGTCCAGGCCCTCGCGGTGCAGCACCTTGGGGATGTCGTAGATCGACGGCGCGTCGGGGCAGGAGATCACGCCCTCGGCGTCGACGTCGCACATCAGGCTGATCTTGCGCTTGAGGCCGGTGCCGATCTCGCGGTCGGCGCGGCAGACCACCGCGTCGGGCTGGATGCCGATGTTGCGCAGCGCGGCGACCGAGTGCTGCGTCGGCTTGGTCTTCAGCTCGCCCGACGGCGCGATGTAGGGCACCAGCGAGATGTGCAGGAAGAAGCAGTTGTCCCGGCCGATCTCGTGGCGCACCTGCCGGGCGGCCTCGAGGAAGGGCAGCGACTCGATGTCGCCGACGGTGCCGCCGATCTCGGTGATGACGACGTCCACGCCCTCGTCGTCCTCGGTGCCGGACTCCGCGGCGGCGAGGATGCGGGACTTGATCTCGTTGGTGATGTGCGGGATGACCTGCACGGTGTCACCGAGGTACTCCCCGCGCCGCTCCTTGGCGATGACGTCGGAGTAGACCTGCCCGGTGGTGACGTTCGAGCGCCGGCCGAGGTCGGTGTCGAGGAACCGCTCGTAGTGGCCGACGTCGAGGTCGGTCTCGGCGCCATCCTCGGTGACGAAGACCTCGCCGTGCTGGAACGGGTTCATCGTCCCGGGGTCCACGTTGAGGTACGGGTCCAGCTTCTGCATGGTCACCCGCAGGCCGCGGGCGGACAGCAGAGCGCCGAGGGAACTGGCCGTCAGGCCCTTGCCGAGAGAGGAGACAACTCCACCGGTGACGAAGACGAACTTCGTCGGCTGGGAGTTGTGGAGGAGCCCGCGATCACGCATTCCAGGTCGACCCACGGGAACCCACCGTAACACGGTCCGGGTCCTCGTCCCGGCTGTCCGCGGGCACGCCCCGCCGGCCAGGCGCGGTCGTGGCCAGCGTCACCAGCAGCGGCACGAGCAGCGCGGCGGCGGTCGCGGGCAGCGCGACGCCGGAGTCGTTGACCGCGGCGCCCAGGGTCAGGCTCAGCGCCGCGGCGACCAGCCCGGCGCGCAGCACGGCCGCGTCGGCCGGGCGCAGGCCCGAGCCGCCGTCGCGGAGCAGGCCGGGACCGCGCAGCAGCGCGGGCCGGCGGCCGCGCACCAGCCAGACGGCGGCCACGAGCGCCACCGGCAGCATCCAGGCCAGCGCGCTGCCGAGCAGGATGCCGACGTTGGCCGAGGCCTTGCGGCTCACCACCGTCCACGCCTCGCCGGTGAGCAGCTGCTCGACGAACCGGCCGAGGTGGCTGCGCTCGGCGGCCGGCCGCAGCCAGTCCAGGAACGCCAGCGTGCCGACGGCGACCACCCCGGCGCCGAGCACCGCGGCCAGCCGCACCGCGGTCACGCGCACGCCGGTGAGCAGCATCGCCAGCAGCAGGAAGCCGGGCAGCACCGCGAGCACGCCGCCGAAGTCGCGGCCGAGCCCCGGCGCGCCGACCAGCACCACGGTGGCCAGCCCGGCGCCCAGGACGACGGCGCCGGTGACCCGCCGCGCCCGCCGCCCGCCGTCGTCCCGCCCGGCGCGGCGGCCGGCCGCGGTGGCGACGACGGCGGTGCCGACCAGCGCGGCCGCCGCCAGCAGGCCGGAGGTGAGGTTGCCGTAGCCGGTGAACCGCCCGGCGACGATCGCGTCGTAGCCGAGCAGCCCGTCCAGCTCCAGCGACGAGCCGGTGAGCACGTCGGCGACCAGCGTGCCGACGGTGACCGCGAGGACGGCCAGCGGCGGCCCGCCCCGGCGGCGGCGCCACGGCCCCAGGACGGCGACCGCGACCACCGCGGCGTCGGCCACCAGCAGCGCCCCGGCCAGCGCCCACCGCGGCGAGCCGGCGCGCTCCCAGGGCAGCAGCCCGGCCAGGTAGGTGGCCACCGGCAGCGCCGCGGCCGCCAGGGCCGCGAGCTCCAGCACCGGCCGCAGCCGGGCGCGCGGCCGCGCGCCGCGGGTGAGGCCGAGCACGAGCACGCCGAGGACGACGACGGCGGCCTGCACCACCACCAGCGCCGTGAAGAACGTGCCGGTGCTGCGGTGGTGGGTGACCGCGGCGGTGTTGGCCCGCTCCAGCTCCGCGACCGCCTCCGCGGTGGCGGGACGGCCCCCGGTCACGGTGAGCGGCTGGCCGTTGACCGACGCCGGCTGCTCGAGGTCCAGCGCGCGCAGCACGGTCGGGGCGACGTCGATGAGCTGGGTGAACGGCGCCCGGCCGGTGCTGGCCGACGTCAGCCACCCCGGGCCGGGGAACCCGGGACCCGAGGCGATGCCCACGTGCAGCTGCGGGCGGCCGTCGTTGACCTCCGAGACGCCCTGCACCAGCAGCAGCGTCTCGCCGGGCAGCGTGTCCACGGCGGCGCGCAGCCGGGCCACCTGCTCGTCGACGGCGGCCAGCGCGGCCTCGCGGGAGACCGGGTCGGTGCCGGTCTCGCTGCCCTCGGGCGCGGGGACGCCGGCGTCGACCAGGCCGTCGAGGGAGACCAGCGTGAGCGGGCAGGGCTCCAGCAGCGCGGCCAGCGCCGCCGGGTCGGCCGGCAGCGCGTCCTCGCGGGTCAGCCCGACCCCGGGCGCGGCCACGGCCAGCGCCGCCGCCCGGCCGACGACCGTCGCGCAGCCGACCGCGGCGCCGAGGGCCCCCGGCTCGGCGCCGAAGCGGGCGCTGGCGTCGTCCTCGGCGACCGCGCGGACGGCGCTGAGCGGATCGGCCAGCCCCGCCTCCGCCAGCCGCTCCTGCAGCCCGCAGTGCGACAGCTCGGGGCTGGCCGGCGGCCCGGCCGGCACCGGCTCCTGGGAGGGGGCCGCGCCGGACTCGCCGGGGGCGTCCGGTGTCTCCCCCGGCAGCGGCACGGTGGGCAGCGGGACCATCGGCAGCATCTCGTCCGGCGCCGGGAAGCGGGCCCGGTTGCCCGCGCCGAGGGTGGCCCAGCCGTCGAGCAGGCAGGTGGTGGAGCGGGCCGCGCGCACCGACACCGCCCCGACCGGCGAGGTGTCGGCCAGCTCCCACAGGGCCGGCGTCCGCCCGGGGTCGACGTCGTCCCACACCAGCCCGGGCACGCCGACGACGAGCACCCGGTCGGCGCGCCGGCCGTCGTCCGCCGCCGCCGATCCGGGCAGCCCGAGGGCGAGCAGCGCCAGCAGCACGGACAGCAGGACGGCGGCGCGCCTCACCGCGGGGGCCCCAGCAGCTCGCGGTAGACGGCGACCAGGGTGCGGGCGGTGGCGGCCTCGTCCGGCCAGCCCGCCGCCCGCGCCCGCCCGGCCTCGGCCAGCGCGGCGGCGCGGGCGGGGTCGGCCAGCAGGTCGGCGACCGCGCCGGCCAGCGCGGCGGCGTCGCCGGGGGGCACGAGCAGCGCGCCGTCGCCGAGCAGCTCCGGCAGCCCGCCGGTGCGGGTGGCGACCAGCGGCGTGCCGGCCCGCAGCGCCTCCTGGGCGGTGAGCGAGCGCGCCTCCCAGCGGGAGGGCAGCACGACCAGGTCGGCGGCGGCCAGCAGGTCGGCGACGTCGTCGCGGCGGCCGAGCAGGGTCACCGGCAGCCGCTGCGCGGCGATCCGGGCGGACAGCTCGGCCTCCAGCGGCCCGTCACCGGCGATCGCGACCAGCGGCGCGCGGTCACCGGCCGCGCCACGGGCCAGGGTCGCGGCGGCGTCGAGGAGGACGTCGTAGCCCTTCTGCGGGTGCAGCCGCCCGACGGCGAGCACCAGCGGGCGGCCGTCGGCCAGCCCCAGGCCGGCGCGGACCTCGTCGCGGGACCGGCGGGCCGGCGGCAGCGCGGGCGCCGACACCGGCGCCACCCGGACGTCGCGGGCGCCGAGGCGGCGGGCGTTGTCGGCGAGGTCGCCGGAGGCGGCCAGCACGACGTCGGCGGCGCGGACGGTGGCCCGCTCGGCGGCGGCCAGCACCCGGCGGAGCGGACCGGAGCGCTCGGGCAGCGCGTTGTGCAGGGTGACCACCAGCGGGCGGCGGGTGCCGCCGCGCACCGCGGCGGCGGCGACCAGGCCGGCGCGCAGCCCGTGGGCGTGCACGAGGTCGGCCCCGGCGGCGGCGCGGCGCAGCGCGAGCACCGCGCGGGTGTCGGCGAGCGGGTCGAGCCCGGCGGAGATCTCCACCGGGGTGAAGCCGGCCGCGGCGGAGAAGCCGAACAGCGCGTCGGTGGCCGCGGGCCCGCAGACGGTGACCCCGGCGCCCGCGCCGGCCAGCGCGGGCAGCACCGAGCGCAGGTGGGTGCCGACGCCGCCGGTGCTGGTGGCGAGCACCTCGGCCACCCGGCGGCCGGCCAGCGGTCGGGCCTCAGCCACCGTGCACCTCCGTCCCCCCGGGCGTCCGCAGCGCGCGCACCGCCGCGGTCAGGGGGCGGCGCGCCGTCCCCATCATGACCGCCGCCGCCACCGCGGTCACGGTCGCCGCCGCCAGCAGCCCCGCCCCCGCCGTCGCGAGCAGCGAGCCGCCGGGCACCGGGTCGGCGCCCAGTGCGCGGGCGACCGCGAGGCCCGCGGCCGCGCCCGCCCCGGCGGCGAGCAGCGCCGGCAGCCCCAGGCGGGCCAGCCCGGCCAGCCCCGTGGGCCCGGCCGTCCGCGCCGTGACGACGAGCAGGCCGAGGCCCGCGGCGGTCACCCCGGCGCTGTGCCCGGCGCCCAGCGCCAGCGCCCGGTCCGCGACCGGCAGCGCGGTGGACAGGACGACGTCGGCGGCCACGGCGAGCAGCCACCCGCCGAGCACGCACGCCGTCGGCGCCCGCCACAGCCCGCGGGCGTAGAGCGCCCGGGTGAGGACGGCGACCAGGCCGTAGCCGACCAGGCCCGGGGCGAAGGCGACGACGGCGTCGCGCAGCGCGGCGACCCGGTCGGCCTCCCCGTCGACGAGGAACACCCGCGCCATCGGCCCGGCGACGGCGGCCAGCACCGCGGCGGCCCCGGCGCTGGCGGCCACGACCAGCGCGGTGACCGGCGCCAGCGCGCGGCGGTAGCCGGGCAGGTCCCCGACCGCGGCGCGCTCGGCCATGAGCGGGTAGGCGGAGGTGGCCAGCGGCACCGCGACCGCCGCCCACGGCACGAGGAACAGCGTGAGCCCGGCGGTGTAGGCGACCTGGGTGCCGTCGGGCCCGTCGCCGGCCAGCCGGATGGCGACCGCGGCCACCAGCTGCTGCCCGGCGAGGGTGAGCACCCCGGCGACCGCCAGCCGGCGCACCTGCGGCGCCGCGCCCACCGGGAACCGCAGCGCGGGCCGCAGCCCCAGGTGCAGCCCCCGCACCGGCAGCAGCACCGCCAGCGCCAGGGCCAGCACGCCGAGCGTCGTCCCGACGCCGAGGACCAGCTCGCCCGTCGTCGTCAGGTCCCGGACCTCCCGGCCGCCGCCCGTCCACGCGAAGGCGGCGTACGCGGCGGCGACGACGACGCTGGACAGCAGCGGCGCCAGGGCCGGCCAGGCGAAGCGGCGGTGGGCCTGCAGCACGCCGGTGGCGACGACGGCGAGGCCGTAGAGCACCACCTGCGGTGCGAACACGACGAGGAAGCGGGCGGCCAGGTCGACCTCGGCGGGCGTGCCGCCGCCGAGCAGCAGCTCGGCGACCGGGTGCGCGAGGACGGCGAGCAGCGCGGCCAGCGGCGCGAGCACCAGCAGCGTCCAGCCCAGCAGCGCCGAGGCGGTCCGGCGGACCTGCTCGCGGTCTCCGGCGGCGATGCCGGCGGCCAGCATCGGCACGACGAGGGAGGCCAGCGCCCCGCCCGCCACCACCTCGAAGACGATGTTCGGGACGGCGTTGGCCGCGGTGTAGGTGTCGCCGGTGCTGTCCGCGCCGACGGCGTTGGTGAAGACCAGCGTGCGCCCGAAGCCGGCGAGGCGGGCCAGCACGGTGAGGACGGCGATCAGCGCGGCGGCGCCGGCGACCCCCTGTGCGACGCGGCGGCCGGGCGGGCGCACCGCCGGTCCGGCGCTCACGCCGGGCGGCGGCCGAGCCGGTCGAGCTCCCGCAGGCCCGGCGTGGCCTCGATGACCCGGGTGAAGCTGACCCGCTCGCTGGCGAGGGTGAGCGCGGTGACCGCGGCCAGCAGGCCCGCGCGCGCCGGGCGCGAGGGGACGGCGGCGGCCCGTAGGCCGAGCACCGCGCCGAGGGCGTTGGCGCCGGCGTCGCCGAGCATCACCCGCTCGCCGAGGTCGGCGGGCAGCACCGCCAGCGCCGCACCGAGCGGACCGGCGGCCAGGCCGCCGGCCGGGCCGCGCAGGCCCGCCGCGGCGGCGAGCGCGCCGGCCTTGGCCGCGCGGCCGGGGCGCAGGTCGAGCAGGTTGACCAGGTTGGCGGTGCCGGCGACCAGGCCGGTGGTGAGGACGGCGTCGGCGATCCCCCGCCCGCCTCGGGCCCCATGCCCGCCTGCCGAGAGCAGCGCCGCGACCGCGGCGGCCGCGCCGATCCCGGCGACCTTGACCGCGCCGGCCGACACCCGGCCGGCCCGCAGCGCGGCGAGGTGCCCGGCGAGGCCCTTGTCCCGCGCCTGCTCGGGGCGGGCACCGGCGAGGTCGTCGTAGCCGCCGACCAGCCCGGACACCGCCCCGGCGACGGCGGCGGCGGCGCGGGTGCCGGCCGGGGCGCCGAGCACGGCGCCGGCGGTGGCGGCCGCGGCCAGCGCCGGCCCGCCGAGCAGGGTCACCGGCCGCCCGGCGTAGTTGGTGCGCCGCCACGGGGCGCCGACGGGGCGGGCGTCGAGCGCGGCCGCGGCGGCGAGACCCGCCCGGGCGGCGGCCGCGCCGGCGGCGGCGAGCAGGAACCGGCGGCCGGTCGTGCGGCGCGGGAGCCGGCGGCCGGTCACGGGGTGGTGGCGGGCACCGGCGGGACCGGCTGGGTGTCCTCCCCGGTGCCGTACTTGCCGGAGGTGCCCTCGCGCTCGCGGCCCAGCGCCAGCACGGTGCTGATCTGGCCCGAGGGGCTGGTCACGTTGTCCACCGAGGAGACCGCCGCGGAGACCGCGGGGTCGGCGCGCACGACGCCCACCAGGCCGGTCTCCCCCGCCGAGTCGGCGTCGCCGGCCACGACCGCGCCCGAGCCCTCGGCGTCGAGGGCGGTGACCAGGTCCAGCAGCACGTCGTTGCGGTCGGCGGCGTCCTCGCCGGTCGGCGCCCCGGCGGTGAGCACCACGGCGAAGTCGGCCGGGGTGACCGACGCGGAGTCCTGGGAGAGGACCTCCAGCGCCGACAGCCCGGCCAGCACGGTGGACACCGCGGCGGTGTCGGGGGCCGGGGTGCCGTCGGCCGGGACCATGAGGACCTGGGCGAGCAGCGCGCCGACCAGCTGGCCCGTGTCGTCGGTCTCGGGCAGCACGACGCCGGCCGGGCGGCCGGGGCCGGTCACGTAGCTCTGCAGGCCCGCCTCGCTGGCCGGGTCGCTGTACTCCGGCGCCAGCGAGACCTGCCCGGAGATCGTCCCGCCGGCCTCGGTGACCAGCGCGGTGACCTCCTCGACGGTGTCGGTGGTGACCTCCTCGGAGGCCTGCACCAGCAGCACGCTGCGGCCGGTCAGCGCGCCCTGCACCAGGGCCGGGGCGACGGCGGACTCGAAGGCCTGGCTGCTGTCGACCTGCGTCTGCAGGTCCTGGGTGGTGTCCTCCAGCGCGCGCTTGTCGTCCTGCAGCGAGGTGACCTGGCCCTGCAGGTTGTCCAGCAGCGGGCCCGACAGCTGGGTCGCGCCGATCACCAGCCCCAGGGCGATCGCGAGGAACACCGCGATCAGGGAGACCAGGTGGTACCGGAAGTCGATCACGAGAAGAGGTTCTCCAACCAGAACACGAAGCTGTCCCACTGGTCGACCAGCAGGTCGAAGTAGATCCGCCCGGCGGTGGTGACGGCCAGGGCGGCGACGATGGCGACCAGCGCGGCGAGCACGAGCACGACCAGCGCGGCGGTCGAGATGCGGCTGCGGTAGAGCCGGCTCACGCCCTTGGCGTCGACCAGCTTGCCGCCCAGCCGCAGCCGGGTGAGGAAGGTCGAGGCCATGCCGCCGCGCCCCTTGTCGAGGAACTCCACCAGCGTGGCGTGCGTGCCGACGGCGACGATGAGCTTGGCGCCCTTCTCGTCGGCCAGCAGCATCGCGATGTCCTCGCTGGTCGCCGCGGCCGGGAAGGTGATCGCGTCGACGCCGAGGTCCTGCACCCGCTTGAGGCCGGGGGCGCGGCCGTCGACGTAGGCGTGCACGACGACCTCGGCGCCGCTCTTGAGGACGTGGTCGCTGACCGAGTCCATGTCGCCGATGATCATGTCCGGCGAGTAGCCGGCCTCGATGAGCGCGTCCGCGCCGCCGTCGACGCCGATGAGGACCGGCCGGTAGTCCCGGATGTAGGACCGCAGCGCCTGCAGGTCCTCCTTGTAGTCGTAGCCGCGGACGACGACGAGCACGTGCCGGCCCTCGATGGCCGTCTGCACGTCGGGCACGCCGACGCCGTCGAGCAGCAGCGCGCGCTCGCGCTTCATGTACTCCATCGTGTTGGTGGCGAACGCCTCCAACTGCGTGGACAGCCCGGCCTTGGCCTCGGCCATCGCGGTCGCGACGGTCTCCGGCGTCTGCTCGGTGCCCTTCGCGACGGCCGTGCCGTCGGGGCCGTAGAGCGTGTCGCCCTCGACGCGGACCTGCGCGCCCTCCTTGAGCGCGGCGAACACGTCCTTGCCGACGCCGTCGACGAGGGGGATGCCGGCCGCGGTGATGATCTCCGGGCCGAGGTTCGGGTAGCGCCCGGAGATGCTGGGCGCGGCGTTGACGACGGCGCCGACCCGGGCGGCGACGAGGGAGTCGGCGCTGACCCGGTCGATGTCCACGTGGTCGATGACGGCGATGTCGCCGGGCCGCAGGCGCTTGGTGAGGTTCTTCGTGCGACGGTCCAGCCGGACGGTGCCGCTCACCCCGGGTGCCGCCTCCTGGGCCCGGCTCCGTCGCAGGGTGCCGATGCGCATTGGCCGATGGTCCCACGCACGCCGTCGGCGGTTCTCCTCCGACGCGCAACTGCAACGGCCTGGTCACGCAGGGTGTCCGACACCACGGCCGACGCGACACGCCCGGCACGCACGTCCCACCAGCACCGCTCCATCTCCCAGCGGCGCTGTCTAGCGTTGCCCGCTGTGACACGTGGGGCTCCTGCTGCCAGCATCCCGGCGACCCGTCCCGGGGCCGCGGAGGAAGGGCCGGAGACGACGGCTCCCCCGCACATCCGCGCTGTGCCCGGGGGCCCGGCGCCCGCACCGGTCCCCGTGCCCGGCCCGCCGCCCGCCCCCGCCGGGCGGCCCGGGGATGCGCCGGCCGGGGAGCGTCGGGCCGCCCGGCGGCGGGAGCGGCGCGGCTCGGGCGTGCGGGAGCGCCGGCGGCGGGAGACCCACGACCGGATCGTCGACGCCGCCGCCGAGCTGTTCGCCGAGCGCGGCTTCGACGCGGTGAGCGTCGTGGAGATCGCCCAGCGCGCGGGCGTGGTGGAGAAGACGGTCTTCAACCACTTCCCGGTCAAGGAGGGGCTGGTCCTCGCCGCCGACCCGCCGATGCGGGCCGCGCTGCTTGACGCCGTCGCCACCCGCCCGGCCGGGGAGTCGGTGGCCGCGGCGGCGGGGACGTTCGTCGTCCGGGCGATGTCCATGCTCGGCACGCCCGAGGCCGCCGAGGGCGTGGCCGCGATGGCCCAGGTCGTCCGGGGCTCGCGGACGCTGCAGGCCCGCGAGCGGGAGATCCTCGGCGAGCTCACCGCGGCGCTGGCGGCGCAGATCCGCGCGGAGACCGGCGCCGGCGACGGCGCGGTCGAACCCGAGCTCACCGCCGCGGCGGTCACCGCGCTCTACGGGCGGCTGCTGGAGCTGGCCCGCGACCGGGTGCTGGCCGGCGTCACCGGCCCCGAGCTGGCCGAGGAGCTGCGCACCGCCGGCCGCCGCGGGCTGTCGCTGCTGCAGTTCGGCCTGGCGGGCTACGCGAAGCGCCGCTGACCGCGCCGGCCGAGGGCTCGCCGCGACCGTCGAGCTCACCGCCGCGGACGGCGGCGCCCCGCGGGCGGGCACCCGACGGCGCTGTGCGTGCCGCTGGGCTGAGCGCCCGGCTCAGGCCGGCAGCTGCAGCGCCCGCAGCAGCTGGTCGGCGCGGTCGCCGGGGATGTCCGGGTCCTTCGTGAACAGCGCGACGGCGACCATGTACTCGTCGTCGCCGGCCCATCCGCGGCCCTCCGCGACGATCCGGCGGATCTGCTCGCGCACCTTCGGCTCGCTGCTGTAGGGCCCGTAGTCCAGGCCCATCGCGAGGAAGTTGACCACCCGGTAGCCGAGGTCGGCGGCGGTGCTGACGGTGGTGACCGGATCGGCGTAGCTGGCGACCGCGGTGACCACGTGGTCGTAGCCGGCCTTGAGCAGCTGAAGGGTGAGGTCGTTGCCGCGGACGCCGCCCCACAGCTCGGGCATGAGGATGTCGCGGTCGGGCGCCGGGATGTAGGGCGGGTTGGCGATCGCGGTGGTCACCGGCTCGCCGCCGGCGGCGTCGGCCTGGTCGAAGAAGTCGCCGAGCTCGACGGTGTAGCGGTCGGCGACCCCGCGCTCGGCGATGTTGGCCCGCGCCTTCCGCACCGAGTCCTCGCTGATGTCGTAGCTGCGGACGCGCAGGCCGGGCAGGCCCTGCACGACGTCGGCGATCGCCGAGGCGTCACCGGTGCCCAGCTCGACCAGCGGCGCGGTCTCCCACCCCAGCTGCTCGCGGTACTGCTGCAGCAGCATGCAGACCGAGAAGCCGTAGTGCGCCGACTCGTCGGCGGAGCTGAAGCAGCTCACCGGTCACCCCCGGCGGTCCGGGCGGGGCAGGCCGCGGCGAGGGGTGACGGGAGCGGGACGTCGGCGCGCACGGGTCCCGCCTACCCCCGTCACGCGATCGACACTCCTGCGTCCCACCACCCGGTCGTGTACGACCGGCCGGGCTCCTACGCGGTGCGCGCCGCGGCGGCGACGGCGAGCAGCTCGCGGGCGTGCGCCTGCCCGGTCTCGCTGTCGGCGAGGCCCGAGAGCATGCGCGCCAGCTCCCGCACCCGGTCCTCGCCGTCGACGGCCCGGATGTCGGTGGCGGTGACACCCGCGGCGGTGTCCGGGGACTTGTCCACCACGAGGTGGGTGTCGGCGAAGGCGGCCACCTGCGCGAGGTGGGTGACGACGACGACCTGGTGGTCGCGGGCCAGCCGGGCCAGCCGCCGCCCGATCTCCCCGGCCGCCTGCCCGCCGACGCCGGCGTCGACCTCGTCGAACACCATCACCGGCACCGGGTCGGCGCCGGCGAAGACCACCTCGATCGCGAGCATCACCCGGGACAGCTCACCGCCGGAGGCGCCGCGGTGCACCGGCCGTGGCGGGGCGCCGGGGTGGGCGGCCATGAGCAGCGCGACCTCGTCGACGCCGTCGGGCCCCGGCTGGTCGGGGTGGCTGTCGATCGAGAAGGAGACCCGCGCGCTCTTCATCGCCAGGCCCGCGAGCTCCCGGCCCACCTCGGCGGCGAACCCGTCGGCGGCGGCGCGGCGGCCGGCCGACACCCGGGCGGCGAGGTCGTCGACCTCGGCGCGGGCGGTGTCGCGGGCGGCCTCCAGCGCCTCGAGGGCCTCGTCGGAGACGTCGAGCGCGTCGAGCTTGGCGCGCGCGTCCTCGGCCCAGCGCAGGACGCCGGCCAGCCCCTCGCCCGGGTCGGCGTACTTGCGCACCACCGCGGTGATCGCCGCGCGCCGGTCGAGCACCTCGGCCAGCCGGGCGGGGTCGGCGTCGAGGTCGGCGACGTAGCCGGCCAGCTGCACGCTCACGTCGGACACGACCGCGACGGCGTCGGCGAGGTCGCGGGCGAGCAGGACCAGCGCGGGGTCGTCGGTGCCGGCCAGCGCGCGCTCGGCGGTGGCCAGCGCCGCGGTGGCGTCCTGCGGCAGCCCCTCGGCGCCGAGGTCGCCGGTGACGTCGCCGACCAGCGCCGTGCGCGCCTCGTCGACCGCGGCGCGCAGCGCGTCGGCGTCGCCCAGCCGCTTGGCCTGCGCGTCGAGCGCCTCGTCCTCGCCCGGCTCGGGCGCCAGCGCCTCGATCTCGTCCAGGCCGTGCCGCAGCACCTCGGCGGCCTGGGCCAGCTCGCGGGCCTGGCCGCGGCGGCGGTCGAGGTCGGCGGCGAGCTCCCGCCACCGCGCGTAGGCGGCGCGGTAGGTCTCCAGCAGCTGCAGGTGCGCCGGGCCGGCGTAGCGGTCGAGGGCGTGCCGCTGTTCGGCCGGGCGGGACAGCCGCAGCTGGTCGCTCTGCCCGTGCACGGCCAGCAGGCCCTCGGCGAGCTCGGAGACGACGCCGACCGGCACGCTGCGCCCGCCCAGGTGCGCCCGCGAGCGGCCCTCGGCGTTGACCGTGCGGGCGAGGATCAGGCTGCCGTCGTCGTCGGGCTCGGCGCCGGCGTCGGCGGCCCGCTCCCACACCGGGGAGTCCGGCGGCAGCTCGAGCCGGCCCTCGACGCCGGCCCGCCCGGTGGCGCGCACCCGGCCGGGGTCGGCGCGGCCGCCGAACAGCAGGGTCAGGCCGGTGACGACCATCGTCTTGCCGGCGCCGGTCTCACCGGTGACCACGGTGAGGCCGCGGCCGAGCTCGAGGGTGACGTCGTCGATGGCGCCCAGGCCGCGGATGCGCAGCTCGGTCAGCCGGCCGAGGCCGTGCGCGGTGCGCGGTGCAGCGTCCTCGCGGCGGGCGGGCGGGCGGCCGCCGTCGGTGTCGGCCGGGACGGCGGGGTCGGCGGCGGGCGCGGTGCGCGCGCGGCCGGTGCGCTCACGCGTCGGGGTCCGCGGCGCCACCGCGCACCTCCTCCCGGACGCCCCCGTCGCCGTTGCCCGGGTAGGACACGACGTCGCGGGCGAGGACGTTCCGTGAGGACCGCAGCTCGTGGCCGGGGTCGTGCCGGCGGACCTCGCGGAAGCCGCGCACCGGCAGCCCGAACTTGGCGACCAGCCGGTCCCCGAACGTCGTCGTGTGCACCCGCGCGATGCGCACCGGCCGGGCCGCGCGCCGCACGTCGACGCGGCCGCCGTCGGGGACGTCGAACGCACGCCGGCCGTCGGCCGAGACCCGGGCGCGGTTGCCGTCGGGCGGGACCGCGACCGAGAGCACGGCGTCGGGCGAGGTGACCAGCGGCCGGGAGAACAGCGCGTGCGCGTTGCTGGGGACCAGCAGCATCGCCTCGACGTCGGGCCACACCACCGGGCCGCCGGCGGAGAACGCGTAGGCGGTGGAGCCGGTGGGGGTGGCGAACAGGACGCCGTCGCAGCCGAAGCTGGTCAGCGGCCGCCCGTCGATGGAGACCACCACGTCGAGCACCCGCGAGCGCTCGGCCTTCTCCACCGACACCTCGTTGAGCCCCCACGTCCCGGCGACGACGTTGCCGGCGGCGTCGAGCACGTCGACCTCGATGGCCAGCCGCTTCTCGACCGCGTACGCGCACTGCTCGATCGCCGTCAGCGTCTCCTCGACCGCCTCCGGCTCGGTCTCGGCGAGGAAGCCGACGCGGCCGAGGTTGACGCCCATGAGCGCGGCGTGGCTGTAGCGGGCGAGCTCGGCGGCGCGCAGGAAGGTGCCGTCGCCGCCGAAGACCATGACGATCTCGGCGCCGCGGGCGGCCTCGGCGTCGGCGGGGACCACCTCGGCGCCCTTGATGCCGAGCGCCTCGGCCTCGTCGTCGAGCACGCGCACGGTGATGCCGGCGCGTGCCAGCCGCGCGGCGGAGCTGCGGGCCAGCTCGGTGATGTCCTGCCGCCCGGTGTGCACGGCCAGCAGCACGTGCCGCCCGCCTCCCGGGCGCCATCCGCCCTGGCCGGCCTCGCTCATCGGTCCTCCTCGATCCGGGCTGCTCTGCCCGCCTGTGCCCTGTGCCGCGGTGTCCGCCGCCGGTCCCCAGCGTCCCCCCGGACGGGCGTGCCCGCCCGGCCGGTCCCCCGCGTCACCGTGGTCCCTCCGCGACGGCGCGGCGCACGTCCTCCTCGGCCGGCGCGCCGGCGTCGCGGCGCAGCCGCAGGAAGAACTCGACGTTGCCGGCCGGGCCGGGCAGCGGGCTGGCGACCACGCCGGCGGTGCCCCAGCCCAGCGCGGCCGCTGCCTCGGCGACCTCGAGCACGGCCGCCGCGCGCGCCGCCGGGTCCCGGACCACCCCGCCCGAGCCCAGCCGCTCGCGACCGACCTCGAACTGCGGCTTGACCATGGGCAGCAGGTCGGCGTCGTCGGTCGCGCAGGCGGTGAGCGCGGGCAGCACCAGCCGCAGCGAGATGAACGACAGGTCGGCGACCACCAGGTCGGCCGGGCCGTCGATCTGCTGCGGCGTCAGCGTGCGGACGTTGGTGCGCTCGTGCACCCGCACCCGGTCGTCGGTGCGCAGCGACCAGGCCAGCTCGCCGTAGCCGACGTCGACGGCGACCACCTCGCGGGCACCCCGGCTCAGCAGCACCTCGGTGAAGCCCCCGGTGGAGGCGCCGGCGTCCAGGGCGCGGCGGCCCTCGACCGGCACGGCGAAGGCGTCCAGGGCGCCGATCAGCTTGTGCGCGCCGCGGGAGACCCAGCGGTGCTCGTCGGGGTCGGTGCGGACGACGACGGGCGTGCCGGCCTCCACGCCGGTGGCCGGCTTGGTGGCGGCGCGCCCGGCGACGGCGACCCGCCCCTCGGTGATCAGCTCGACGGCGTGCTCGCGGGAGCGGGCCAGGCCCCGGCGGACCAGCTCGGCGTCGAGTCGGCTGCGGCGCGGCATCAGAGCTGGTCGATCGTGCCGAGCTCGCGCTTCAGCCGGTCGTGCTCGGCCTCGAAGACGGCGACGTGCTCCCCCACCGGGCGCTGCGCCAGGTCGGCGAACCGTGTCCCCGGCTGCTCGGGCACGTCGGTGCCCCGGTCGGCGTCCGTCGCGTCGACGACCGGCCCCGCGGGGACGGGCCGGGCCGGGACGCCCGCGGGACCGGGCCGCGGCGGGCCGGGGACCGGTCGCGGCCGGGTCGGCTCGGTCATGGCGCTGACCTCTCGGACGGGAGGGGGGACGGGGTCGCCGGACGGCGGGCACGGGGCGGCGCGGTGCGGCGCCCCTGGCCCGCGAGGGTACCGGCCGGAGACGACGGCGCGGGCCGCCCGAGGACACCGCGGACACCCCGTCGGCTCGCCCGGCCGCTCGTGCCGGCGCGCTGTCTCACCGCTCCGCCAGCCCCCACGCGGTGAGCGCGCGGCGCGCCTCCCCGTCCGCGGCGAGCACCCTGGCCGGCCCGCCCCCGGGCGTTCCCGTCCAGGCGGCGAGGCACAGGGCGCGGAGCCCGTCCAGGCCGTCGCCGGCGCCCTCCCCGGCGCGCAGCTCCAGCAGGCCGTCGCCGTCCGCGGTGGCCAGCCAGCCCCCGCAGCGCCACCCGCCGTCCTCGGCCGTGACCGGCGGGTGCGGCACCAGCAGCCCGCCGGCGTCGGCGGCCAGCAGGTCGGGACGGTGCAGCGGGCCGGCGGCCAGCAGGGTGGCGGGGACGGTGACCCCGCTGAGGACGAGCAGGCTGGCCGCGCCGGCCCGGTGGCTGCCCTCGACGTCGGTGTCCAGCCGGTCGCCGACCACCAGGGGGCGCTCCGCCCCGGTGCGGCGGACGCACTCGGCGTGCATGGCGGGGTCCGGCTTGCCGGTGACCAGCGGCTCGCGGCCGGTGACGTCGCGGACCACGCCGACCATCGCCCCGTTGCCGGGCAGTGGACCCCGCGGCGAGGGGATGGTCGCGTCGGCGTTGGTGGCCACGTGGCGGGCGCCGTTGCGGACGGCGACCACCGCCTCGGCCAGCTGCGCCCAGCCCACCTCGCGGCCGTAGCCCTGCACCACCGCGGCCGGCTCGTCCTCGGCGCGCTCGACGACGGTGAGCCCGGCCGCCCGCAGCGCCGCCGCGACACCGGGACCGCCGACGGGCAGCACCCGCGCGCCCGGCCCGAGCATCCCGGCCACGACCGACGCCGCCGCCTGGGAGCTGGTGATGACCTCGTCCGCGCTCGCCGGTACGCCGAGGTCGGTCAGGTGCCGGGCCACCTCCTCCGGCGGTCGGGCGGCGTTGTTGGTGACGAAGCCCAGCCGCATCCCCCGCTCGCGGGCGGTGGCGAGGGCCTGCGGCACGCCGGGCACCGCGTCCGGCCCGACGTAGACGACGCCGTCGAGGTCCAGCAGCGCGACGTCGTGCACCTCGGCCGGCGGCCGGGGGCTGCCGGCCGCGAGAGCCGGCCGCGCGGACGGGTCGCTCACGCCGTTCCCCCTCCCGACGCCCGCCGCGCCCGCACCCCGCGCAGGGCGCGGGCGTAGTGCGCCTGGTCCGGGCGCATGGCGACCGCCAGCGCGAGGTGCTCGGCGGCCAGGCCCAGCTCGCCGGCGCGGCTGGCGGCCATGCCCAGGCCGAACTGGGCGTAGTCGTCGGTGGGGTTGACCGCCGCGAGCTCGGCGAAGCTGTCGAGGGCGTCCCGGTAGCGCCCGGCGTCGTACTGGGCGCGGGCCAGCGCCTCGAGGATGCTGCGCGAGCCGGGCTCGGCCTCCGCCGCCCGGGCGAGCAGGGTCGCCGCGGCCGCCGGGTCGCCGCCGCTGAGCAGGTCCAGGCCGCGCCGGTACCACTCGTAGACCCCGCCCCCGGGCACACCCCCGCCCGGGAGGTCGTCCTCCGGTGAGCCTGCTGTCGACACCGCTGTCCTCCCGCTCCTGCCGCTCGCGTGCGCGCCGGCCGGTGCGAGGCCCGGCAGGGACCGGGGACCCGGCTGCCGCGGCGGTGCGTGGCCGACGGCTCCTACGATCCCGTCGTGCACTCGTCGTCGGCGGGCCCTCTGCCCCACGCTGTGGCGGGACTGGACGTCCGTCCGTTCCGGGCCCTGACCTACCGGCGACACGACCCCGGGCACCTGGCCCGAGTGAGCTCGCCAGCCTACGACCTGGTGACGCCGGACGGCCGCGAGCGGCTGGCCGCCGCCGATCCGCACAACATCGTCCGCCTCATCCTGCCCGGCGGCACGTCCGGACCCGGCACGGCCGGGGCCACCGGCCCCTGCGGCGGCAGCACCGGCGAGGGCACCGCGGCCCGCGCGGCCCGCACGCTGCGCGAGTGGGAGGACGCCGGGGTGCTGGTCCGGGACGGCGAGGCGGCCCTGTGGCTGTACGAGATGCAGCCGGTCGAGGGCGCGGCCACGGTCGGCTGGCTGGGAGCGGTCGCGGTCGCCGCCGCGGGTGGCCGCGCGGTGCTGCCGCACGAGGACACCTTCCCGGCCGCCGTCGAGGGCCGCCGGGCGCTGCTCGCGGCCACGGCCACCGACCTCGAGCCGATCGTCCTGGCCCACGACCCGGAGCCGGAGGTCGCCGCGCTGACGCAGGCGGCGCCGGCCGGCCCGCCCACGATGGACGTCACCGATCCCGACGGCGTCCGGCACCGCCTGTGGCGGGTCGCCGACCGGGAGGTGCTGCGCGGCCTGTCCGGGGCCCTCGCCCGCACCGGGGCGGTGATCGCCGACGGCCACCACCGCTTCGCCGCGGCCCGCGCGCTGCACCGGGCCCGTCCCGACGGCGACTGCCGGGTGCTCGCGCTGCTGACGCCGATGGGCGCCGGCGGGCTGCGGGTCGAGGCGATCCACCGCGTCGTGCCCGACCTCTCCCTCGACGTGGCCGCGGAGGCCGCCGCCCGCGGCTTCACCGTCACCGAGGTCCCCGCCGGCCCTGACCCCGACGACCTCGAGGTCGCCGTCCGGCGGGCGCACGCCTCGGCCGGGGGTCTGTTCCTGCTCAGCGACGGCCGCCGGCTGCTGCGCCTGTCCGAGCCGTCGGCCGAGGTCCGGGCGACCGTGCCGGCCGAGGCGCCGCCGGCCTGGCGCGGACTCGACGTCGTGCTGGCCACCACCGGGCTGATCGGGCACCTGTGGGGCCGGCCCGACGACCCCGGGTCGGTGCTCGTCGCCCACGACGTCCCCGAGGCGCTGGGTCTGGCCGACCGGCGCCACGGGGTGGCGCTGCTGCTGCGGCCGCCCTCCCCCACGGACGTCGCCGCGGTGGCGCGGGCGGGCGCCCGGATGCCGCGCAAGTCGACGCTGTTCGTGCCCAAACCGCGGACCGGGCTGGTCCTGCGCCCCCACGGGGACTGACCGACGCCGCCGGCCCGGCCCGCCGCCGCTCACGCCGTCCGCACCGTCCCCCCGGCACCGCTCCGCGGCACCTTGCGACCGCGCCGGCAGTTGACCTCGCACACCGAGGCCGTGCCGCCCGGCGTGCGCCAGAACCGCCGCTGCAGTGCGCCCTCGACCTCGACGACGTCCCCGGCCTCCCAGGCTGCCACCCGCCGCTGCAGCGCGCGGTCGTAGGTGACGCAGGTCAGCACGTCGACCGAGTGCCCGCGGGCCCGAGTCTCGGGGCGGCGCACCACCAGGCGGAAGGTGACCAGGGTGTCCCCGCTGGGGAGGGCCTTGAGCTCCGCGGGGGCCGAGAGCCGCCCGCGGAGCACCACGTCGTTCCGGTCGATGACTGCCACGCTCATGGCGGCAGCCTCACCCGGCCGCGGACGCCCGGGAGGCGCCCCGGGGCGCCTGTGGACCGGCGGCCGCCGTGTGGACGACGGGGACTCGATCGTCGGTGGTCAGTGCCCCGGCTCGTCCTCGGCGGGCGGCTCGACCTCACCGAGCAGCTCGGCCACCTCGCGCTCCACGTCCGCGTCGAAGTCCAGCTCGTCGTCCCCCGCGTCGGCGTCGTCCCCGTCCGCCGCCACGGCGTCGTCGTCCGCGGCCGGATCGACGTCGGGGACCTCCGGCAGCTCCTCCTCGCCGAACGCGACGTCGTCCTCCTCGGGCGCGGCAGCGGCCACGGCCTCCTGCCAGGCGTCGGCGGCCGGGTCGTCGGTGGCGGTGAGGAGGTCGGCGTAGGCGACGGCCAGCCGGCGGGTGGGCTCGTCCTCCCAGTCCACGCCGTCGGGCCGGGGCCGTCCGCCGAGCGCCCCCTCGAGCACCAGCCGGGCCGCCGACTCCTCACCGAGGTCCTGACGGGCGCCCGCCTCGACGAGTCGCAGCTCCACGGTCTCGTCGCGGTCGGGCTGTTCGGCCAGCGCCTCGCGGACCAGCCGCAGCGCCACCTCGGGACGTCCCTGCGCCCGCTCGCAGTCGGCCAGCACGGCCCGGTAGCCCTGGTCGCCGCTCATCCGCCGGTAGGCGCGGAGCTCACGCGAGGCCTCGGCGTAGTCACCGGCGTGGTAGGCGGCGACACCCACGGCCTCCCGCACCAGGGCGATCCGGGACGCCCGGTCGCGCGCCGCCCGGGCGTGCGCGAGCGCCTGCTCGGGGTCCTCGTCGACGAGCGTGCCGGCGACCACCAGGTGCCGCGCGACCGTCTCGGCGTTGCGGAAGTCGAGCCCCCGGAGGCCGGCGCGGACGGCGGGGTCGAGGTCTCGCGGGTCGGCCCAGTCGGGCAGCAGGGGGCCGGCGGGCGCCGGGGGCGTGCGGTCCACCCGGGCCGGCCCACCGGGGCGGCTGCGACGGTCCTCGCTCGGCCGGCGCTCGCGCCAGTTGCCCCCACCCGAGCGGTCGGGACGTCCCGCACCCGACGGGCGGCCGGCGGCCTGGTCCCGGTCCCGGCCGGCAGGGCGCTCGCTCCGGTCCGCCGGGCGGGCGGAGCGGCGGTCCTCCCAGGAGCGGGCGCCGCCCTGGGGGCCGGCTCCGCGGCCGTCCCGGCCACGGTCGCCGCCGGGACGGTCCCCGGACGGGCGGCGGTCCCGCCACGCGCCCTCCGGCCGGTCGCCGCCACCGGTCCGGCGATCACGCCAGGAGCCCTCGGTGCGGTCGGCACCGGGACGCCGGTCCTGCCAGGACCGCTGCGGGCGGTCACCGCCGGGACGGCGGTCCTGCCACGTCCGCTCGGTGCGATCCCCACCCGGACGGCGGTCCTGACCGGGCCGCTCGCTGCGATCCGCACCGGGACGGCGGTCCTGCCAGGAGCGCTCGGCCCGGTCGCCGGCAGGACGACGGTCCCGCCACGAACCCTCCGACCGTCCACCGGCGACCGGACGGCGGTCCTGCCACCCCGCGTCACCGCGGGCGCCACCGGCGCGCGGCTCCTGCTGGCCTCCGATCCGGCGGCCACCGGCCGGCGGTCGACCGCTGCGCTCACCGGAGGCGGCACCGTCACGGCGGCCCTGGGCGCTCTGTCGGCCGGAGCCGGACCCCCGCTGACCGGTCGCACCCCTGCCGGAGGAGCCACCCGCCCGGTCGTCCCGCCGCGAGCGTGCACCGCCACGCGGGTCCTGGCCGTCGGGCCGGCCACGTCCGGCGGAGCCTCGTCGAGGAGCAGTCATGTCGTCGTCAGTACCTCGGTCGCAAGGGCGGCACTCGTTCGAGCACCGGAATGGTGTGCCGGACACGCGAAACGGGGGTCGGAGCCAATGGCTCCGACCCCCGTTCCTGAATGGTTGTCCGGCGGCGTCCTACTCTCCCACCCCGTCTCCGGGGCAGTACCATCGGCGCTGAGAGGCTTAGCTTCCGGGTTCGGAATGGATCCGGGCGTTTCCCTCTCGCCATGGCCGCC
>NZ_JBJGZC010000033.1:0-37331 GCF_054050315.1 Geodermatophilus sp. SYSU D00867
CTTGCATGTGTTAAGCACGCCGCCAGCGTTCGTCCTGAGCCAGGATCAAACTCTCCGTAGATGCATTCAATCGCTGGCCGAGAACCGAGAGCTAGCACTCTCGATGTCATCAACCAAAGGAATCCCTGCGCTCCACCACACGGTGCAGCGCCGGGGGTTTGTTACTTGGCACTGACTTTCGGCACGCTGTTGAGTTCTCAAGGAGCGGACGCGCTCGAACCCCGGCCTTTCCAGGCCTTCGTTCGAGGCGGTGTCCCCACTGTAACACCGGCTCCGCAACGGTCCGGCCCCACGGGCCCTCCCGGCGGTTTCCCGGGCCTTCCGGCCCGGTCCGTTCTCGCTCGGTGCAGGAAGAACCATACACGCCCCGGAACGGGTCCTGCACGGGGGTCCGGTGAGTCCCGGGCCACACCCGTTCACGGGGGTCGGTCACGGGGGCGGGGCGTCCTCCGTGTCGTCGTCGGACAGGTCTTGCGGCACGCCCTCGGACGGCGCGCGGTGCCGCTCGGGATCGGTCTCGCTCGCCAGCCGCTGCTCGACGTCGGGGGTCTGCTCCGGCTCCGTCACAGGAGCGACTGTCCTCCCCCACTGCCGGCGCCGCAGCGCGTCCGGTGCCGCACGTACCCGGACCAGCGGCGACCACGGCGGGCGAAGGGCCGGTCACGGGTGCGAGGCACACGCCCGGTAGGGCCGCCCGGTGCGATCACCGGGGACCAACGTCGCTGACGGGCCGCCGGGCCCGTCACTAGCGTCCGGCCCGACAGTCCCCGTCCGGGTCCGCCGGCCCGGTGCACCCGGAGGGCCCGGTCATGGGCAGGTCCTACGCGTCCCGTGTCAGTTCCCCGCGCCTGAAGTGGGTCGTCCTCGTCGTCTGGGTGGCGCTGGCCGCCGCGGCCGCTCCCCTCGCCGGCGGGCTCACCGGGGAGCAGGAGAACGACATCGCCGCCTGGCTGCCGCAGGACGCGGAGTCCACCCGGGTGCTCGAGCTCCAGGGCGAGCTCGGCGCGAACCCCGACCTCATCCCGGCCGTGGTCGTCTACGAGCGGACGTCCGGCCTCACCGCGGAGGACCTCGCGGCCGTCCAGGAGGACGTGCGCGCCTTCGGGGAGCTCGACGCGCTCTCCGGCAGCGTGCTGGGGCCGATACCGGCCGAGGACGGCCAGGCCGTGCAGCTCGTCGTCCCCCTGGACGTCGGGCCGGACGGGTGGGAGGCCATCGCCCCGATCGTCGACGACATCCGCGCCGAGGCGTCACAGGCACCCGACGGGCTCGGGACCTGGGTGACCGGACCCGCGGGCAACGCCGCCGACTCGTCCGAGGCCTTCGCGGGGATCGACGGCACGCTGCTGTTCGCCGCGCTCGGCGTCGTCATCGTCATCCTGCTGCTGACCTACCGCAGCCCCGTCCTGTGGGTCCTGCCGATCTTCTCGGCGGTCATCGCGCTGGTCTGCGCCCAGGCCGTCGTCTACCTGCTGGCCCGTCACGCGGACCTGACGGTCAACGCCCAGAGCGCGAGCATCCTCACCGTCCTGGTCGTCGGCGCGGGGACCGACTACGCCCTCCTGCTGGTCGCCCGGTACCGGGAGGAGCTGCGGCTGCACACCGACCGGCACGAGGCCATGACCGAGGCCGTGCACCGGGCCGGGCCGGCCGTGGTGGCCAGCGCCGGCACGGTGGTCCTCGGCATGCTGTGCCTGGTCGCCGCGGAGATGAACTCGACCGCGGGCCTCGGGCCGGTGGCCGCGATCGGCGTCGCCGTCACCCTGGTCGTGCTCATGACGCTGCTGCCGGCGCTGCTGGTGATCTGCGGCCGGTGGGTGTTCTGGCCGGTGCGGCCGGCCTTCGGCAGCGCCGAGCCGAGCGCCACCGGGTGGTGGGCCCGCGTCGGGACCTGGATCCGGCCGCGCCCCCGGGCCACGTGGATGGTCACCAGCGCGCTGCTGCTGCTCGCCTGCTTCGCCGTGTTCCGGCTGGACCCGAGCGGCCTGACCCAGGCCGAGGGCTTCCGCGGGACGCCGGAGTCGATCGCCGGCGAGGAGGTCGCCGCGGAGCACTTCCCCGCCGTCGCCGGCAACCCGGTGGTCGTGGTGACGACGGCGGACGACGCCGACGCGGTCGCCGCCGCCGTGGCCGAGGACGACGGCATCGCCGCCGTCGCTCCCCCGCAGGTCGTCGGGGACGGCGCGCTGCTCGAGGCCTCGCTGGCCGACCCCTTCGACAGCGCGGCGGCCGCCGCCACGGTCGAGCAGCTGCGCACCTCGCTCGACGACGTCGGCGACGGGCAGGCACTGGTCGGCGGGACGACGGCGCTCAACCTCGACGTCCAGACCGCCTCGCAGCGGGACAACCGCGTCGTGATCCCGCTGATCATGCTCGTGGTGCTCGTCGTCCTGGGCCTGCTGCTGCGGGCGCTGGTCGCACCGCTGGTCCTCATCGCGACGGTGGTGCTGTCCTACGGCGCCGCGCTGGGGCTGAGCGCCCTGGTCTTCGGCTGGGTCCTCGGCGTGGAGGCGACCGACAGCTCGTTCCCGCTGTTCGTCTTCGTGTTCCTCGTCGCCCTCGGGATCGACTACAACATCTTCCTGATGACCCGCGTGCGGGAGGAGTCCGCCGACCACGGCACCCGGCGGGCCGCGCTGGTCGGGCTGGCCGCCACCGGCGGCGTGATCACCTCAGCGGGGCTGGTGCTCGCGGCGACGTTCGCGGTGCTCGGCACCCTGCCGCTGACCTTCCTGACGCAGCTGGGCATCGCGGTGGCGCTCGGGGTGCTGCTCGACACGATCGTCGTGCGGTCGGTGCTGGTCACCGCGCTGACCCTCGACGTCGGCCGGTGGATGTGGTGGCCCGGCCGGCTGGCGCACCGCCTCGACGAGCCGGAGGTGCCGCCCGCACCGGCCGCGTCTCCGTCCGAGGCGCCGGCCCGGACCTGACGCCGGCCGACGTCCCGGGACGGCGGCGTTCCGCTCAACGGCACGGGCCTGGGGCACCGGCGGGCACCCGGGGCAGGGTGGACCGGCCCGCGCGACCCGCCGCGGCGGACCGGAGGAGCCCCGGGTGGAGCACGGAGGACGGTTGCGCCTCGCCGAGCAGTGCCGGGTGGTCGCCGACAACGACTGGGCCGGGGACCCCGACGGCCTCGTCGCGCTGGCCCACCACCTGCTGTCCCCGACCAACCGGGTGGTCGCCGTCACCAGCTCCTTCCTCAACCCGGTCTTCGGCCCGCTGGGGTCGACGGCGGAACGGGGCTCAGCGCTGGCCCGGGAGCTGGTCGACCTGGTCGGCGGCCCGTCCCGGCCGCCGGTGCACACCGGCGCGGAGGGACCGTTCGACGGCACGTCGACCTCCGCGGCCTCGGCGGCGATCGTGGCCGAGGCGCGCCGGGACGACGACCTGCCGCTGTTCCTCGTCTGCGCCGGCCCGCTGACCAACGTCGCGGCCGCGCTGCAGGAGGCCCCCGACATCGCCGGCCGGCTGACCCTGGTCTGGGTCGGCGGCGCGCGGGCGGCCGGGGCCGCCGAGTACAACCGGGACACCGACCCCGCGGCCGCCGAGCTCGTCCTCGCCCGGCCCGAGCTGGTGATCCGGCAGTTCCCGCTGGAGACCTACCGGCGCTGCGCCTACTCGGTCGCCGAGCTCGAGCGCGACCTCGCCGGCAGCGGCCGGGTCGGCCGGTGGCTGTGGACCCGCTTCCTCGAGCTCCCGCTGCCCGACTGGATCCGGCTCGGCGGCGTCTGGCCCCTCGGCGACAGCCCGCCGGTGCTGGTCACCGCGCTCGACGACGAGTCGAGCACGTGGACCGAGGCGGCGGGTGGGACCCGGCGGGTCTACACCGACGTCGACACCCGGCTGCTGTTCGGCGACATGCTGGCCAGGCTCCGCCTGCACGAGTCCCGCCAGGCACGCGGTGGGGGCGGGACCGGCCGGGACGGGTGACCGTCGAGCTCGTCGACCACCCGACGGCCGCGCCCGGGGTCCTAGGGTTCCGCGTGGACTTCGCCGACCTGAGCCGGCCGTTCGTCATCGCCCACCGCGGCGGGGCCCTGCAGGCGCCCGAGCACACGATGGAGGCCTACCGGGTCGCCGTGGGCCAGGGGCTGCCGGTCATCGAGCAGGACGTGTCCACCCTCGCCGACGGCGGCCTCGGCGTCATGCACGACGGCACCGTGGACCGCATGACCACCTCCAGCGGCAACGTCGCCGACCACACGTCGGTGTCCTGGAAGCAGCTGGAGATCGACGCCTCGGCGATCCTCGGCGGCGGCTGGCCCGACGGGCTGCGGCCCCCGCTGTTCGACGAGGTGCTCACCGAGTTCGGGAACCGCGTCCTGCTGTGCGCCGAGGCCAAGGGCACGGACGCCATGGACCCGATGACCCGGGCGCTCGACCGCCGCGGCATCCGCCCGGGGGCGGTCCTGCTGCAGTCCTACTCGCTGACCGACTGCCGGCTGGCGCGCTCGCGGGGCTGGCAGGTCATCTGGCTCGGCAGCACCGACGTCGCCCGGGCCGCGGCCGAGGGCATCGGCTGGATCGGCCCGGAGGCCGGCCAGGTCACCCCGGCGGTCTGCGCGCGGGCGCACGCGGCCGGGATCGAGGTGGCGTGTCACACCGTCGACCGCCGCCACCACCGGGACACCGTGGTCACCGCCGGCGTGGACGCGATCTTCTCCGACGACCCCGTGTACCTCGCGGGCGACGCCGCCCGTCGCCCGTCGGACCTGTTCGCCCGGCAGGTCTGGCTGCCGGGGATGCAACCGGACACCGACCGCGGCCGCTTCCACCCCGACGACGCCTCGTGGGGCTCCGCCGGCTCCGCCACCTCCACGCTCATGGGCTTCCTGGCGCCCCCGGACCCGGCCGCGTTCACGCTGGACCTCGACCTCCGCATGGACGAGTGCCACGCCGACGGCCGCACGTCCTGCGGATCGGTCCTGCTGAGCACCGACGACCACCCCCACCTGCCGACGTCGCCGTCGTCCCCTGGTGTCGACGGCTACCGCGTGCTCCTGCGCGCGGACGGCGACGTGGAGGTGCACCGGGTCGCCGACGGCGTCGCCACCCGGCTGGCGTCCTCGACCGGGGGCGAGGCGCTGCGGATGGGCGCCTACGTCGCCCTCCGCATCACCGTCACCCCCGCCGCCCTCGTCGTACGCGCCGGCACCGCCGGGGAGACCGTGACCGTCGCGGACGCCTCGCCCCGCCCCGTCCCCGTCGTCCACCTCGGCAGCGTGTCCGCCGGGGTCCGCTTCCGGAACCTGGTGTTCACGTGACCGATCGACGCCCGACCGACCAGCGCCCGACCGACCAGCGCCCGACCGACCAGCGCCCGACCGACCAGCGCCCGACCGATCCGCGCCCGCTCCCGGGCCACGGCCCCGCCGACCCGGACGGGTACCTGGTCGAGGAGACCCCCGGCGGCTACCGGTGGACCTGCCGCTCCGACGGCCGGACCGGGGGGCCGTTCCCCACCCGCGAGGAGGCCGTCGCCTCCGCCGAGGCCGACCGCACGCCCTGACCCGTCCGGAGCGCTCGGTCCCGTCCCGCGCGGAACGGACCCGGCCGATGCGTGAACCGGGCCGCCGCCCGGGTAAGCGCGGGGCCCCGTGGTGCAACCGCCCCGGGTCGGAACTCCGATGGGTGTGCGCGTGACCGACCACGGCGGAGCAGACGCCGACGCGACCAGGAGGGCGCCCGCCGACGGCCCCGGACCGGACGACGAGGAGCGGCTGGCGCGGACGGTCGGGGACGCCGGCGTCGTCCGCACCGCGTTCGACCAGGTGCCGCTGATCCTCGCCGTGTACGCCGGACCCGAGCACACCGTGGTGGCCACGAACGCGGCGATGCGGTCGTTCTTCGGCCGGGACGAGCTCATCGGGGCGCCGATCCGGTCGGCGCTGCCGGAGCTGGCGGGGCAGCACGTCTTCGAGCTGCTCGATGAGGTGTACGCCACCGGCCGCAGCCGGGTGGCGCGGGAGTGGCGGCTGCAGGTCGACCTCGGCGGCACCGGCGAGCTGCAGGAGGTCTGGCTCGACTTCCACCTGGCGCCGACGCGCGCCGTCGACGGGCGGGTGAGCGGCGTGGCCACCTACGCCTACGACGTCACCGAGTCCGTGCGGGCCCGGCAGGCCGCCCAGCAGCAGGCCGCCGACGCCGAGCGGCGGGCGCGCGACGCCCGCGACGTCGTCACCGCGCTGCAGGAGGCGCTGCTGCCCACCGACCTGCCGGTGCTGCCCGGCGCCCGGATCGCCGCCCGGTACCTGGTCGCCGACCGCGACCAGGTGGCCGGCGGGGACTGGTTCGACGCCATCCCGCTGCCCGGCGGCGGCGTCGCGCTCGTCGTGGGCGACGTCGTCGGGCACGGGGTCGCCGCGTCGGCGGCGATGGGCCAGCTGCGGGCGGTGCTCTCCGACGCGCTGGTCACCGGCGCCGGGCCGGCCCGGGCGCTGGCCCGCGCGGACGCGTTCGCCGCGCGCAGCCCGCGGCTGCGCGCCACCACCGTCGGCCTGGTCGTGCTCGACCCGGACACCGGCGACCTCGCCTACGCCTGCTGCGGGCAGCCCCCGCCGGTGGTCGTCGCCCCCGACGGGTCCACCCGGTTCCTCGCCGACCTGGGCGGCGAGCCGCTGGGCACCGGCGTCCCCGGCACCGCACCGGCGCTGTCGCGCGACACGCTGGCGCCCGGCGAGCTGGTGCTCCTCTACAGCGACGGGCTGGTCGAGCGGCCGCACCGCAGCATCGCCGACGGCATGGCGGAGCTGGCCAAGGTCGCCGCCGACGCCGCGACCGGGCAGGCGCCCCTCGGCGCCGGCGCCGGCCCGGCCGAGCGGGTCTGCCAGCTGACCGTCGAGCTGCTCACCCGCACCGGCTACGACGACGACGTCACCACCCTCGCCGCCCACCGCCTGCCGGAGCCGGTGCCCCCGCTGCACGCCGAGACGACCACCGACCGCGGCGGCATCCGCGGGCTGCGGCGCACGGTCGACACCTGGCTGGACGAGCTCGACCCGGCCGACGACGACCGCGACGCCGTGGAGCTGGCGGTGTGGGAGGCCATCGCCAACGCCGTCGACCACGCCTACCCGCCGGGGCTGCCCGGGCCGGTGCGGGTGGACGCCGCCCTGCTGCCCGACGGCGTGCTGGAGTGCCGCGTCACCGACGAGGGCAGCTGGCGCGACCCGGACCCCGGGGCCACCCACCGCGGCCGGGGGCTGCTCATGGCCCAGCAGCTCACCGACTCCCTGCACGTGCTGCGCGGCGCGGGCCCGGCCGGCGCCGGCACGGTGGTCACGCTGCGGCACCGGCTGCACCGGCCGGCGATGCTCGGCTCCGGCGTCGGCCGCGACGCCGCGCCCGCCGCCCGCCCGCCGTTCGCCGTCGACGTCGCCTCCGGGGACGGGGTCCCGGGCGACGGCGTCCTGGTCGGCGAGGCGCCGGGCGGTGGGGACGGCGGGCCGGCCTCCCGCGACGTGCGGCTGCGGGTGTCCGGGCCGGTGGACGTCACCTCGGTCGAGGCGCTGGCCCGGCAGCTGGCCGCGGCCTCCCGCGGCGGGGTGCTGCCGCTGACGGTCGACCTCAGCGAGGTGACGCTGCTCGCCAGCGCCGGCGTGCAGGTGCTGCACCGGGTGCGCGACCAGCTCGCCGGGCACGGCCACGCGCTGACCCTCGTCGCGCCGCCCGGCAGCGCCGCCCGCGCCGTCCTCGACCTCGTGCACCTGCCCGCCACCGGCTGACCCGCGGCTTCCGCGTTGGAGCCTCCTTGGAGCGCGGCCCGGGACCCTGGCCGCCCCGGGCGGCGGTCCCGGGGACCACCCGGGCGGGAGGCGCCATGGAGGACGTGCTCGTCGTCGGGGCCGGCCCCGTTGGTCTCGTCGCGGCCTGCGAGCTGGCCCGCCAGGGCCTGCGGCCGCGCATCGTCGACCCGCTCGAGCAGCCGACCGACCAGTCGCGCGCCGTGCTGCTGCACCCGCGCAGCCAGGAGATGCTGGCCGCGCTCGGCGCGCTGGACCGGATCGACGCGGCCGCCCGCCGCATCGGCGCGGTGGAGATCCGCGCCGGGGGCCGCCCGCTCGTGCACCTCCCGCTCGGCGGCCTGCCCACCCGCCACCCGTGGGCGCTGGACGTGCCGCAGTCCGACACCGAGGCCGCGCTCGCCGCCCGGGCCGCGGAACTGGGGGTGACGGTCGAGCGCGGGGTCGGGATGGCCGGCCTCACCCAGGACGCCGACGGGGTCGACGTCACGCTGCGCGGCGCGACGTCGGAGGAGCGGGTCCGCGTCGGGTGGGTCGTGGCCGCCGACGGCGCGCACAGCCCGACCCGCAAGGCGGTCGGCACGGCCCTCGCGGGCACCTTCACCGGCCGGCACTTCGTCTTCGCCGACGTCGACGCCGACACCGACCTCCCGCCGGACACCGTGCGGCTGTTCGCCTCCCCGGAGGGCATCTCGGGCCTGTTCCCGCTGCCCGGGGAGCGCGTGCGGCTGATGTTCCTCGTCGCCCCGCCCGCCGAGGGGGTCTCCCCCACCCTCGAGCTCGTGCAGGCGCTGGCCGACCGGCGGATGGAGGGCCGGGTCGCGGTGCACCGGGCCCGCTGGCTCACCTTCTTCGAGGTCCACCACGGGCAGGTGCCCCGCTACCGCCACGGCCGCGTCCTGCTCGCCGGCGACGCGGCGCACGTCCACAGCCCGGCCGGCGGGCAGGGCATGAACACCGGCATGCAGGACGCCGCCGGGCTCGCCTGGCGGCTCGCCCTCGTGGCGCGGGGCCGCGCCGGCGCCGCCCTGCTGGACTCCTACGACGCCGAGCGCCGGCCCGTCGGTGCGGCGGTGATCCGGGAGACGACCGCGCTGACCGCCGCGGGCACCCTGACCGGCGCCCCGGCGGCGGTGCGCAACGCCGTGCTGTCCGCCGCGGGGCGCGTGCCGCGGCTGAGGAGTGCCGCGGCGGCCCGGCTGGCGGAGCTGACGGTCGCCTACCCCGGCAGCCCGGTCGTGGGCTCCGCCGGCCGGGCGGTGGCCCGCGCCGCCCGCCCCGGCCGGCACGCGCCGGACCCGGCCGGCCTCCTGGACGCGGACGGGAGCCCGGTCCGGATCGGCGACCTGCTGCGGCGCCCCGGGCACCTGCTGCTGGTCCGCACCGGCGACGCCGGCGTGCTCGCCGCCCTCCGCGGCACGCTGGGCGACCTCGGCACCGTGGTGCCCGTCGTCCGCGACGCCGCCGACGCCGTCGCCGGTGCCGTCGTCGACCCGCACGACGTCGTCGGCCGCACGTACGGGACCGGCGACGACGGGCTGGTCCTCGTCCGGCCCGACGGCTACGTCGGGTTCACGAGCGTCCCCGCGGACCCCGCGGCCCTGGCGGCCCACCTGGGCGACGCGCTCCGCGTCGCCGCCGCCCGCACACCCGTCCCCGGGGCCGCGGCCCGGTGATCCGCCGGCCGCTGCCGCGGGGGCCCCACGGCGCTCCCGGGCGGGGCAGGATCGCGGACCGTCGCACCCACGCCCGCGGGAGGTGCCGTGGAGCTGGAACTGGAGATCCTGCCGGTGGTCAGCGGCCGGCGCGAGCTCGTCACCTGGCTGGTGCTGGGCTTCCTGGTGACGTTCCTCGTCACCCGCTTCGTCACGCACGCCATCCGCCTCGGCCGGGGGCCGTTCCGGGACGCCAGCGTCGGCGGGGTGCACCTGCACCACGAGGTCTACGGGATCTTCCTGCTGCTGGGCACCGGCACCGTCGAGTTCACCTACCGCCCCGAGGGGGCCGGCGCCGTGCTGGTCGCCGTGCTCTTCGGCGCCGGCGCGGCCCTGACCCTCGACGAGTTCGCCCTGTGGCTGCACCTGGAGGACGTGTACTGGTCCCGGGAGGGCCGCAGCTCGGTGGACGCGGTGCTCATCGCGCTGGTGGTCGGCGTGCTGCTCCTGGCCGGCGCCAACCCGTTCGACGCCGACGACGCCGACAGCGAGGTCGCGATCGCCCTGACCGTCGCGGTCAACCTGGTGTTCGCGCTGGTCGCCGTCCTCAAGGGCCGCGTCGTGCTCGGCGTGGTGGGGGTGTTCGTGCCGCTGGTCGCGCTCGTCGGCGCGGTGCGGCTGGCCCGGCCCACCTCCCCGTGGGCCCGGCGCCGCTACCCGCCGGACGGCTCCCGCGCGCGGCGCGCGCTGCGGCGGTTCCC
This sequence comes from Geodermatophilus sp. SYSU D00867, assembly GCF_054050315.1. Taxonomy (NCBI): domain Bacteria; kingdom Bacillati; phylum Actinomycetota; class Actinomycetes; order Geodermatophilales; family Geodermatophilaceae; genus Geodermatophilus; species Geodermatophilus sp. SYSU D00867. Next base: position 10,162 of record NZ_JBJGZC010000033.1, read on the forward strand.
GCCGGGCCGGCGCAACCGCTGGGACGGCCTGGTCGACCTGTTCACCGCCGTGCCGCGGTCCACGCCGGCCGCGGCGGCCCCGGGCACCCCCGCGACCGGCTGACCGACCGTCCCGCGAGCCCTACCAGCGCGGGCGCCGATGCGGTACGCAGGGCAGCGGCGCGGGGGCGTTCCGCTCGGGAGCCGTGCGCTGCCGCGGCGGGGTCGCCCGCCCGCGGCCGACGACGGCACGGGGGCCGCACGCGAGGAGGCCGACCGTGCCCGGCACCACCTCCCCTCAGCTGTCCTTCCACGACCTGGGCCCGCTCGAGGTGCTGCGCGGGGGGACACCGGTCGCGCTGGGCGGCGCGCGGCTGCACGCGGCGCTGTCGCTGCTGCTGGTGCACGCCGGACGGCCGGTCCCCGCCGACGCGCTGGGCGACGCGATGTGGGGTGAGCGCTCCCCGGGGCGGTCGTCGTCGACCCTCGACTCCCACGTCTGGCGGCTGCGCCGGGCGCTCGAGCCCGGCCGCCCGCCCGGGGCGCCGTCGGCGGTGCTGGTGCGCGAGCCGGGCGGCTACCGGCTGGTCGCCGACCCGGAGTCCGTCGACTCGCGCCGGTTCGCGCGCCTGGCCGCCGCGGCGGCGGCCCTGCTGCCGGCCGGGCGGCCGCACGAGGCCGCCGCGGCCGCCGAGCAGGCCCTCGGGCTCTGGCGCGGGCGGCCCTGGCCCACCGTGGCCGACCGGCCGTGGGCCGCCCCCGACGTCGCCCGCGTCGAGGAGCTCCGCGACCAGGTGCGCGAGGTGCTGGCCGAGGCGCTGATCGCCGCCGGTGCCCCGCAGCGGGCGCTGCTGGAGCTCGGGTCGTCCCTGGCCCAGACGCCGCTGCGGGAGCGCCTGTGGGCGCTGCGCATGCTCGCCCAGCACCGCCTCGGCCGCGCCGAGGAGGCGCTGCGCAGCTACCGGCAGGTCCGCGCGATGCTCCTCGACGAGCTGGGCCTGGAGCCCGGCGCGGAGCTGCGCGGCCTGCACCGCCGGATCCTCGCGGCGGACCCGACGCTGGCCGGCCCACCCGCACCCCGCGTCGCCACGGGGTGAGGTCCCCGGGCGGCTTGGAGCACCGTTGGAGCGGGGACCGGCACGGTGGGACGTGTACTCCTTCTCCAAGCACGCCGACGTCCAGTTCGCCGTCGAGGACGTCCTGGGCGGGACCTGGGCCCGGGCCGCCGACGTCGGGGAGGTGCTGGCCACCGTCGCCCGCGTCCCGGACGGCGACGCCCGCGCCTGGGTGGCGCAGTGGAGCGCCACCGCGGAGCGGCTGGCCGGACTGGCCCGCGACGCCGAGGCGGCCGGTCACCTGCGCAGCGCGGCCGCGCGCTGGCTGCGGGCCGCGGCCTACTGGTCGACGGCGTCGGACCGGGGCGACGCCACCGGGGAGTTCGTGCCCCTGTGGGAGCGCCACCGCGACGCCTGGGACCGGTTCGCCGACCTCACCGCCGCCGTCGGCGACGTCGCCGTCGAGCGGCTGGAGATCCCCTACGAGGGCACCACCCTGCCCGGCTACCTCTTCCGCCCGGGCCCGCCCGGAGAACCGCGCCGCACCCTGGTGCACACCAACGGCAGCGACGGCTCGGCGGTCAGCGCCTGGACCCGCGCGATCGCCGACGCGCTGGCCCGCGGCTGGACCGCGGTGACCTACGACGGCCCCGGCCAGAACGCCGCCCTGGTGCGGCAGGGGCTGCCGTTCCGGCCCGACTGGGAGCACGTCCTCACCCCCGTCGTCGACGCGCTCGTCGCGCGGGCCGACGTCGACCCCGCCCGGATCGCCGTCATGGGGGTCAGCCAGGGCGGGTACTGGGTGCCGCGGGCGCTGGCCTCCGAGCACCGGGTCGCGGCCGGCGTCGCCGACCCGGGCGTCGTCGACGTCTCCAGCACCATGCTCGCCCAGCTGCCCGCGCACCTGGTGCGGCTGCTCGACGCCGGCGACCGGGAGGCGTTCGACCGCGAGATGGGCTGGGCGCTGCGCCTGTCCCCCGCCACCCGCACGATGCTGCAGTGGCGGATGCGGCCCTACGGGGTGAGCTCGCCGTTCGACCTGTTCACCGCCGCCCGGGCGTACCGGCTCACCCCGGAGCAGATCGCGGCCGTCCGCTGCCCGGTGCTGGTCACCGACCCCGAGCACGAGCAGTTCTGGCCCGGCCAGTCCGCCCGCCTGGCCGAGGCGCTGACCTGCCCGGTGACGCTGCTGCCCTTCACCGCCGAGGAGGGCGCCGACGGGCACTGCGAGCCGGCCGCGGCCGGCCTCCGCAACGAGCGGGTCCTCGACTGGCTCGACGACGTCGTGCCCGCCTGACCGCGCGCGGTCAGCGCGGTTCCCTCCGCACCCGCCACCACTGCCCCCTCGGGCGGTGCACCACCGGGACCTCGTCCACGACCAGCTCGTAGCGCCGCCCGTAGGTCTCCACCACCGACTCGACGGCGGCCACGACCGGGATGGCGACCAGCGCGCCCATCGGCCCGAGCAGGCTCACCCCGACGATGACCGAGCCGAGCGCGACCGCCGGGTGCACGTGCACCGTGCGCGCGGTGATCCGCGGCCCGATGAGGTAGTTCTCCACCTGCTGGTAGGCCACGCCGAACAGGACGACCCACAGGGCGTCCGACGGCTGGCCGGCCAGGGCCACGACCGCCGGCAGGCCGATCGCGAGGTAGGTCCCCACGGTGGGGATGAACTGCGACACCAGGCCGGTCCACAGCGCGAGCGGCAGCCAGAACGGCACCCCCAGGACCGCCAGGAAGACCGCGGTGACGAACGCGCTGAGCAGGGCCAGCAGGAACCGGGAGAACACGAAGCCGCCGGTCTTCTCCACCGCGATCTCCCACACGGTGGCGATGACCCGCTGCTGGCGGGGCGGGAAGCGGCGGGAGACGGTGTCCCGCAGGGCGGGTGCCTGCGCGGACATGTAGAAGGCGAACAGCAGGAACGTCAGCGTCTGGAAGATCGCGCCGATCACCGTCGTCACGAAGCCGACGACGCCCGGCGTGAGGTCCTCGACGACCTGCTGGACCCGCTCGGGCGTGAGCCGGAGGGAGTCGACGACGTCGGCCGCCTGCAGCTGCGTGCCGAAGCTCCGGTTGACCGCCTCCACCAGGCTGCGGACGACGTCCGGCAGCGAGGTGACCAGCCCGGCGAGCTGGTCGACCAGCAGGGTGCCGAACGCGGCCACCATGCCGATCCCGAGGAGCACGACGACGAGCATCACCAGGCCGGTGGCGGCTCCCCGGCGCAGCCCCCGGCGGGTGAGGGCGTGCACGGCCGGCTCGATGCTGATCGAGAACATCCAGGCGAGGAACACCAGGCCGAGGAAGCTCCGGAGGTGGGTGAACGACCAGGCCGCCACCTGGTAGGCGGCGGCGGCGAGCAGCACCAGGAGCAGGACCCGGCGCAGCCAGGGCGGCTCGACACCCCACCGGCCGGGTGCCGCGCCGTCGGCCGCGGCGGGGGGCGTCGCCGGGGGCGTCACAGGGGGCGCGGCAGGGGGCGGCGGGGCGGCCGGCGCCTCGCGCCCGGCGGTCCCGTCGGGCTCCCCAGTCCCCGGCACGCAGGCAGGGTAGAGGGGACCGGGACCTCCGGCACGGGCCGGAGGTCCGCGGTCGGCGGGACCTCCGGTCGGCAGGCCCTCCGGTCGGCAGGACCTCCGTCGGGACGCGCCGGGGCATCTGGACCGGACCCGGGCCCGCCGCCAGACTGGCCGGGCACCCCGGGGGTCAGGAGGCACCGCGTGGAGCTCGGGATCGATCTCGGCACCGCCACCACCGTCGTGAGCGACGTGCGCCGCGGGATCCTCTACGACGAACCCACCGTCATGCTCGTGCGCCGCGGCAGCGGCCGCCGGGACCGGGTGCTGGCCGTCGGCCGGGAGGCCGCCGACCTGCTCGGCCGCGCGCCGTCCCGGTACGCCGCGGTGCGCCCCCTCGACGACGGCGTGGTCACCGACCTCGAGACCACCCGGACCTACCTGCGCGCGGTGCTGCGGGCGGCGGGCCAGCGGCTGTGGCGGATGCCCGTCCGCGCGGTGGTCACCGTGCCCGTCGGGTCCAGCTCCCTGGAGCACCGCGCGCTGCTGGAGGCCGCCGAGGAGGCGGGCATCCGGCCGGTGACCGCGCTGGACGAGGCGGTCGCCGGCGCCGTCGGCTGCGGCCTCGACCCGCTGGAGCGGCGGGTGCACATGGTCGTCGACGTCGGCGGCGGGCGGGCCGAGGCCGTCGCGTTCTGCTACGGCGGCGTGCTCGCCTCCCGGACCAGCAAGACCGGCGGGGAGGAGATGACGCTGGCCGTCGCCCGGTTCCTGCGCGAGCAGCACCAGCTGCTGGTCGGCGACCTCGAGGCGGAGGCGCTCAAGGTCCGGCTCTGCTCGGCCGGGGACGAGCCGCTCGTCGTCCAGGGCCGGGACGGCGTCACCGGCCGGCCGCGGCTGGCCACCGTCCCGGCGGCGGAGGTCGGCGAGGCGCTGCGCCCGATCGTCGACGACATCGTGCGGACCCTGGCGCCCTGCCTGGACGACCTCCCGCCGCAGGCCATCGCCGACGTCATGGGCGAGGGCGTGCTCGTCTTCGGCGGGTCCTCCCTCGTCCCCGGCCTCCCGCAGGAGCTCGAGCGGGTCCTCGGCCTGCCGGTCAAGCCGGCCGAGGAGCCGCTGACCTGCGTCGCCGACGGCGCCGCCCGGGCGCTGCGCAACCGGGCGCTGCTGTCGGCCTACGGCCGCCGCTGACCCTCAGGCGCGGCCGGTCACGGGGCCTGCACCGGCTCGGTCGCGAGGACGTCGGCCCGGTGGTCCAGGTAGTGGCGCAGGCCCGCGGACACGACGTCCTTGGCGTTGTTGGCGCCCGTCCCCGGCCCCTGCACCATCGCCGTCACGACGATCTCCGGGGCGTCCATCGGGGCGGCGACGGTCAGCCAGTTGTCGTACTCGTCGTCGCGCAGCCCGCCGTCCTGGGCCGTGCCGGTCTTGCCGCCGACCGGGGCCGGCAGGTCCGCCAGCCGGATCGCGGTGCCGCTGGTGACGGCGTCGCGCATGCCCTCGCGGACCGGGCCCAGCTCGGCGGCGTACGGCAGCGGTGTCGGGGCCGGCGTGGGGACGGCGGTGTGCGACCCTTGCGTCCCGATCGACATGCCCAGCCGCGGTGTGACCAGGGACCCGGTGCTGAGCGCGGCGGTCCACCGGGCGTTCTGCAGCGGCGTCACCGTGATCTCGCCCTGGCCGATGCCGAGGATGACGGTGGACCCGCCGTACCAGGTGCCGCCGTCGGCCTCCACGGACTCCGGCGTGCCGAGGTACCCGGCGGACTCGCCGGGCAGGTCGATGCCGGTGCGCCGGCCGACGCCGAGCGACTGCGCGGTGTCGATCATCGCCTCGGGGCCGAGCGCGACGGCGAGCTTGTAGAAGTAGACGTCGTTGGAGATGGCGATCGACTCACGCAGGTCCATCGGCCCCATCGGCCGCCAGTTGCCGAAGGTGTGCCCGCCGTAGGTGTAGCTGCCCCCGGTCGGGACCACCTGGTCGGGGTCCCACACCCGGTGGGCCTGGTTGGCCGCGGCGACGACGAGCTTGAACGTCGACCCGGGCGGCGCGACCGCCTGCGTGACGTGCTCGAGCGTCGGTGACCCCGGCGCCGACGCGAGCGCCTCCAGCGCGGCGGAGTCGGCCGGCGGGCCGTAGAGGTTGTTGTCGAACGACGGGGCGCTGGCGATCGCCAGCACGTGCCCGGTGCGGGGGTCCATGGCGACGGCGGCGCCGATCTTGCCCTGCGGCCGGGGCTGGGCGCGCAGGGCGGCGGCCAGGCCGGCGTCGAGCTGCCGCTGCAGGCCCAGGTCGATCGCCAGCCGCAGGTCGGCACCGGGCACGGGCTCGACGCGGCCGGCGAGCGCGACGGGCACGCCCGCCGGGTCCACGTACACGCACTGCCGCCCGTTGGTGCCGCGCAGCACCGCGTCGTACTCCAGCTCCAGGCCGGCCCGGCCGACGACCTCGCCGTTGGGCAGGCCGGGCCAGCGCTCCTCCGCCTCGGGCGTGGCCACGCCGACGAAGCCGAGGACCGGGCCGAGCAGCGCGCCCTCCGGGTACCACCGGCGGGGCTCCGGGACGACGACCACGCCGGTGATCCCGGCGGCGGCGATCGTGTCGCCGACGGCCCGGGGCACCTCGGCCACCGGCAGCGACAGCGTGGTGGCCTCCGCCGCGTCCAGCTGCGCCTGCAGCTCGGCGGGCGGGCGGGCGGTCAGGACGGCGAGCCGCTCGACGGCCGCGGCGTCGTCGCGCACGAGGGCGGGCACCGCGAGCACCCGGTCGGCGCCGGTGCCGGCGGCCGCGGCGTCGACGGCCAGGGGCGCGTCGTGCCGGTCGGTGATGGCGCCGCGGGGGGCGGGCAGCCGGATGCAGCGGGTCATCTGCTCCTCGCCGGCGAGCGTGAGCTCCTCGCCCCGGGTGACCTGCATCCGCCAGCCGTAGAGCCCGAAGGCGACGAGCAGCGCCGAGAGGGCGGCCGCGGCCAGCCGGAGCAGCCGCGGGCGCGGGTTGCGCCGGCCCGGCGCCGCCCACAGCCGCCGGCGGGCGCTGTCCCGGCGGACGCCCAGCACGACGCCGATCGCGGCCAGGTGCACGACCAGCGCCGTCCCGCCGTAGCTGAGCAGCGGGAACGGGACGCCGGCCAGGGGCAGCAGCCCGAGGTTCGCGCCCACCGAGACGACGGTCTCGACGCCCATGAGGATCGCCAGCCCGCCGCCGACCAGCGCGGCCTGCGGCGTGCGCGCCCGGCGGGCGGCCAGCGCTAGCCGCCACACGAGGACGACGACGGCGACCACGACCCCGGCGCCCGCGAGCAGGCCCCACTGGCCGACCAGGCTGGCCGGCGCGAGGTCGGTCTGTCCTTCGGGCAGGTACTGGGCGCGCAGCTCGCGGAGCGGGTCGTCGGCCCGCCCGGTCAGCCCGCCGGAGGCCACCGCGATGTGCGCCTGCCGCAGCGCCCAGCCCGAGCCGGTGGGCGACTCGTGGGCGCCGACCAGGAAGGTGCCCAGGCGCTGCAGCTGGTAGGGCTGCATCAGGCTGATCATCAGCGGCGCGGAGACGACGGCCGCGGCGCCCAGCGGCAGCAGGAAGCGCGCCGGCACCCGGCCGAGGACGAGCATCGACGCGGTGAGGACGGTGAGCAGCGCCGTCGTGCTGAGGTCGGGCTGCATCAGCGTCAGCCCGATGGGCACGGCGGCCAGCAGCACGGCCGGGCCGAAGCGCCGCCAGGCCGACCGTCCGGAGCCGAGGACCGCGGCGAGGACCAGCAGCAGCCCGAGCTTGGCCAGCTCGGAGGGCTGGAAGGTGACCGCGCCGAGGACGAACCAGCGGGTGGCGCCCTTGACCGTCACCCCGACCGTGAGGACGCCGACGAGGAAGACGACGGCCGCGGCGTAGGACACCCAGCCCAGCACGCCGAGGTACCGGACGCGGACCCGCCAGAACACCGCGAGGGCGAGCACACCCCCGGCGGCGATCAGGCCCTGGCGCAGCGCGAGCTCGTGCGCGCCGATCAGGTACAGGTTGGCCAGCCCCAGCCCGACCAGCGCGAGGGCGGCGACCACGGCCAGGAGGTCGAACAGCGCGCTGCGGCGTTCCCGGCGCTCCTCCCGGGTCCGGCCCCGCCCGCCGTCGCCGGCCGGCAGCCCGCCCGGCTCCAGCGGGGAGCCCTCCGGGACGGCCCACAGCACGCGGCGCTGGCGCCGGCTCCACCGCCGGGTCGCCCGGGGACTGCTCGCGGCGTCGTCCGGCGGGCCGGCGGGCACCGTGTAGCGCATGCGGGCACTCCCGTCGGGTCAGCGGGTGCGGAGCTCGGGTGGGCAGGAGCCCACGGACAGCGGCGCGGAGGCCGCGGTCGCGGGCGCGTCGGTGACGGCCAGGACCGCGACGGCCGGCAGGGGCGGCAGCGCGACGACGCCGAGGGCCTCGGCCCGCTCCCCTCCCGGCGGGACGGCGACCGTGCCGCCCGGCGCGGTGGAGCTGTCGCCGGTGCAGCGGTCGACGAGCAGGTAGGACCAGGTCACCCGCTGCTCCGCGGTCCCGGGGACCAGCCGCACCTGCACCCGCACGGTGCAGGGCTGCCCCGGCTCGCACGCGTCGAGGCCGCGCAGGTCGACCGCGGTCACGCTGCCGGCCGCGGCCGGGGCCGGCGCGGGGATCGGCACGCCGTCGGTCTCGGGCTCCGCGGTCGGCTCGACGCCGCTGCGCCCGGCGTCGAGGAGCACCTCGACGTCGGCGGCGATCTCGTCCCGCAGCAGGACGACCTCCGCCGTGACCGCCGCGGTGAGCACGACGACCGAGAGCAGCCACGCCCCGACCCGCCGCGCCCTGCGGGACCCCTCGCGCCGGACCGGGCGCGACACGGTGCCGCGGACGGCGGCCGACGCGGCCGCGCCCACCGGCCCGCCCGCCGCGATGGACCGCACCAGCGCGCCGAGCTCGGCGCGGACGGCGCCGCGGTCGATCGCCGCGGCGGCCTCGGCGACCCGCCGCGCGACCGGAGGGACGCCGGCGTCCGGCAGGGCCGCCACCGCCGCGTCGACCGCGTCCAGCAGCGGGTCCTCGGCCTCCGCCGCGCCGGGACGGGACCGGGCGGTGGCCGCGACGTCGGCGAGGACCGCGGCGACGGCCGGACCGGCCGGTGCCGCGGAGGGGTGGAGGGCCACCTGCCCGTCGGTCCCGACCGCGAGCCGGTCGAGGAGCGCGCGGCCGCCGGCCCCGGTGTCCGGCACCGGCAGCTGCGCCGCCTGCTCCAGCACGCCGGTGGACAGCTCGAGGGCCTGCGGCGAGGTGAGCCGGGCGAGGGCGAGCAGGCGGGCGAGCGCGACCCCGCCGGAGGGGACCGGGGGCGGACCGGACGGCCGCTGCTGGGCCGGAGGAGGGGGCGCGGAGCCGTCGTCGAGGCCCCCGGACGCCCGTTCGATCGTCAGGTCTGCCACTGACTGTCACCCGCCCATCCGCGTGCTCAGGATGTCCCCCGGGTCCGCTCGCTCAGGCTGGTGCACGGAGCCCCCGGATGTCACCGGGTCGCCGCACGGCGTCGCACCGGAACCGGCGCGTCGCGCTGGAGGACCGGCGCGTCGGCGCCCGGGACCCGGCGCGTCCCCGGCGCCCCGCGTGCCCGGGGACCTCCGGCACCGCCCGCGCGGCGACCGAGGTCCCCGCTCCCGGTGACCTGCTCCCCTTCCGCCCCGCCCGCGGACGGCGGCGCACTGGGGACCTCACCGCGGACGTCCCGAGGAGGCACCCCATGTCCGCACGAGACCGCACCGCCGGCACAGCCGGGGCCTGGACGTGGCCGCAGGTCGCCGCCCTGGTCGTCGGTGCCGTCTACACGATCGCCGGCGTCGCCGGCTGGTTCGTGACCGGCTTCGAGGACTTCGCCGCCCACACCGGCGACGAGCTGCTCGGCTTCGAGGTCAACCCGCTGCACAACCTGGTCCACCTGGCCATCGGGGTCGCGGGCCTGGCCCTGGCCCGCTCCCTGCCCCTCGCGCGCACCTACGGGTGGCTGCTCGCCGTCGGCTACGGCGCCGCCCTGGTGTACGGGCTGATCGCCATCGGGGAGACCTGGGACTTCCTGGCGATCAACGCCGCCGACAACTGGCTGCACGCGGTCAGCGCCGCCGTCGGCCTGGCCATCGCCCTCGGCCCGGTGCGGGCCGCCGTCGGCCGCCGGACGACGGGGGTGTGAGGCGCCCGCCCGGCCACCGGGCGGGCGACCGGCCGGCACGGGACCCCGCGGGTGCCGTGCCGGCCGGGACGCGCCCGGCGAGGAGGCCGCCACGACGTCCACGAGCCGGGAGCGGGCGCGGGGCCGGACCGGGCCGACCCCTCGGGAGCGGGGCGTGCTCCACGGCCTCGCCTCGGTGCAGGTGTCCCTGGCCGTCGCCGCGTGGGCCGACCTCGCGCGCCGCCGCCCCGACCGGGTCGACGGCCGCCGGGCGGTGCGGGCGGCGGTCACCGCCGTCGACCGGGTGGGTCCCGCGGCCGGGTTCCTGTGGGGGCGCCGCCGCCGAGCGGCCCTCCCGGCGACCTCCGGCGCCCCCCACCGCCGGCTCCCGGACGACGCCCCCGCCGGCAGCCCGGCGGGGGCGTCGCCGTGCGCACTCAGTCCTGCCGGGTGCGGGTCGGCGTCGGCTCCGGCTCGGCACCGCGCGGGCGGGGCAGGACCGGCGGCCCCGCGGCCGGCACCGGGCCGGACGGCGGCAGCGGCCGGGCCCGGTGCGCCCCGAGCGCGACGAGCAGCACGCCGCCGCCGAGCAGCAGCGCGCCCACCGCCAGCAGCGACACGGAGACCCAGGTCAGCCCGGGCAGGGTGGCGCCGACCCGGACGTCGGCCTCGATGCCGGCGCCGCCGTCGGTCCGCATGAGCACGACGGTCCAGTCGCCCTCGTCCGGCCGCCAGTCCAGCGTCACCGACCCCGTGCCGACGGCCGAGGCGGCCCAGATGCCCGCCTCCTCCGGCGGGACCGGCGGCGACCCGCCCGCCTCCGCGTCGACGGCCCACGCCCACTCGTCCCCGGACCACCAGCCCGACTCGGCCGGCTCGACCTCCGCGCGGGCGACGCCGCCCAGGTACCGGTCGACGTCGGCGGTGCGGGCCAGGCCCAGGAACAGCTCGTCGTCGGGTCCGGTGGCGGTGGCCTGCACCCGCGCGGTGCCCAGCAGCTCGTCGACCACCCAGTCGGTCCCGTCGCCCTGCAGCAGGAGCCCCTGGCTGACGGCGGCGTGGCCGGCGGTGTCGACGGCCGCCGGCTCCGAGGTCACGAAGCCGCCGTCGCGCTGCGTGGTGTCGGCCCACAGCAGGCTGCCCCCGGCGGCGAGCAGGCCGGTCGCGGCGGTGACGAGCAGCGCGCCGGCGACCACGGCCACGACCGGCCCGGCCGTCCAGCGGCTGGTCGCCGGCGCGGCGACGGGGACCGCCGTCGCGCCCGCGGGAGGCGCCTGCCCGGCGGGGACCGGCGGCGCCGCGGCCGGCGCCGGCAGCGCGGCGGGGTCCGTCCCGCCCATGTCGAACCGGAAGGGCGGATAGGCGTCGGTCAGCAGCAGGACGTAGCCCGTCACCCGCAGGGACCACCGGTCCATGCCGAGGACGAAGTCGTACAGTGGTTGGGGATAACGGCCGGTGACGAGCAGGACGACGCCGGCCACGAGGACCAGCAGCGCGACCAGGCCACCGGCCGCCCACCCCTCGCTCCAGACGCCGTCGCCGTCCCAGTCGCCCGTGCCGAACCAGAGCCCGCCGCCGACGAACACCGCCAGCACGAGGTAGTGCGGCAGCGCCAGCAGCCACTTGACCAGCACCAGGCCTCGGGCCATCCGCTCCGGGTACACGACGTCCAGCCGGGCCGGGTGCCCGGGCACGTCGGCCAGGGTGAACGGCGGGTACCGGTCGGTGCCCAGCGCGGAGTAGCCGTAGTGCTGGACCCGCCAGGTCCAGCGCAGCACGCCCACGGTGAAGTCGAACAGCGGCCGCGGGTAGCGCGCGGTCACCAGGACCGCGAAGAACGCGACGACGGTGACGACGCCCACCGCCGCCCACAGGAACACCAGCACCACGAGGTGCGGTACCAGCAGCAGCCACTTGACCAGCCAGAGCCCGCGGGACAGCGGCGGGTCCAGGACCCCGTCGACCCGCACCGGGTAGGCGGGGGGCGGCGGTCCCGCCCCCGGGGACACGTGCTCGCTCACGACGCACCTCCTCCGCACCGCCGCGGCGGCCCGGGGTCGTCTCCCCGGCGCAGGCGGCCGTCCGGAGCCTCGCCCCCCGGGCCGCCGCGGGGACACGGGCGAAGGCGGGTCGGCCGCGGGGACGTTGGTCGGTGGTCCCGGGGACCGCGGGCCCCGGACGGCGGCGCCCGCACGGGCCAGGCTCGGGGGGACGACCGTCCCGAGGAGCCGCACCATGGCCCGCCGCGCCGCCCTCCCGGACCTGCCGCCTCCCCGGGTCCCGCGCCCTCCGCTGGAGGCGGCCACGGACGCCGCCGGGCGGGCCCCCTCCGTGCACGGCACCCGGCCCTGGCGCGCCGTGCTGCACCCCGGCCGGCTGGAGCTGGTCGCCGACCTCCCCCGGCAGCTCGCGGTCCCGGACCCCGTCGGCCGGGCCCGGGCGCGGAGCGTGGGTGCGGCCCTGTTCGACGCCCGGGTCGCGCTGGCCGCGGCCGGGTCCGCCGTCCGCGTCGACCGGCTGCCCGACCCCACCGACCCGGGGGTGGTGGCCGTCCTCCGCCCGGTCGACGGGCCGCCGGACCCGGTGCTGGCCGCCCTCGCCCCCGCCGTGCGCCGGGGCCACGCCGACCCCCGGCGGCTCGAGGCCGACCGCGTCCCCGAGGACGTGCTCCGGCTCCTGGTCGCCGCGGCCGCCGCGGAGGAGACGGTGCTCGTCCCGGTCACCCGCGAGGAGCACCTGCGCCTGGTCGCCCGGCTCGCGCAGCAGGCCGGCCGCGGCCCCGCCCCGGACACCGACCGGACCCTCGTGGTGCTCGCGACGCACCGCGACGACCTGCGCGCGTGGCTGCGCTGCGGCGAGGCCCTGGAGCGGGTGCTGCTGGAGCTCACCGCCCGCGGCTGGGGAGGCGAGCCGCTCCCCCGGCTCGTCGAGGTCCCGGTGACCCGCACCCAGCTGCGCTCGGCGCTCAGCTGGGACGCGCACCCCCAGGTGGTGCTGCGCACCGGCCGGGCCCCGGTCCCGGCGCCGACGCCCCGCCGCCCGGTCCCCGACGGCCACGGGGGGACGACGTGGGTGTGACCTCCCGGCTGGCCCCGGTCGTGGCCGCGGTCGGTCCCGACCGCTCCGCGCCGGTGGTGGCGGCGGCCGCCGCCGACCGGGCGCACCGCGAGCTGCGCCCTCTGCAGCTGGTGGCCGCGGTGGAGGGCGCGCACGACCCCGGCCGCGCCCACGACGGTCCGTGGCACCGCGCGCTCGCGCGGCTGGACGTGCTGCGCCGCGACCTCACCGCCCGCGCCCCCGCCACCCCGGTGCGGACCGTCGTGCGCACCGGTCCCGCGTCCGGGGTGCTGCGCGAGGAGTCCGCCGGGGCGGCGGTGCTGGTCCTCGGCACGGGTCCCGCGGCCGGTGGGCTGGGCCCCGTCGCCCGGGACCTGCTCGCGTCCGCGGCCTGCCCCGTGCTCGCCGTGCCCCCGGGCGCCACCGGGGGCAGCGAGGTCGTGGCCGGCGTGGAGGGCACGGCCGGGACGACGGCGGTGCTCGCCGCGGCGGCCCTCGAGGCCGGCACGCGGGGCTGCCCGCTGCGCGTGGTGCACGCGTGGCCCGGCGGGGGCGCCCTCGGCGGGGCGGCGGTCCCGGCGGCCGTCGCCGAGGCCGAGCGCCGGCTCGTCGAGACGCACGCCGCCCGGGTGCACGAGGGCTGGCCGGCGGTGCCGGTGACCGTCGACGTCCGCGAGGGGGACCCCGCCCCGGCGCTCGTGCGCCTGTCCCGGGACGCCGGGCTGCTGGTCCTCGGGCGGCCGCGCACCCCGGCCGGCCCGGCCCTCGTCGAGGCGGTCGCGGGGCACGCGCGCTGCCCCGTGCTCGTCGTGCCGGCCCCTCCCCCGCCGCGACCCGACGACGCCCGCCGGCGCCGGGCCGCCGTCGCGCCGGCGAGGTGACCCGTGCCCCCCGACGCCGCCCCGCCGCCGGGGTACCTGCGCGCGCTGGTGCGGCGCGGCCTCGCCCCGCGCGCCCGCACGGCCGACCGGGTGGAGCTGGTCTCCTGCCTCGCGAGCGTCCTGCTGGCCGTCGCGGTGGTGCCGGTGGCGCTGGCGGTGGGCAGCGTGGTGGCGTCGGACACCGGCGCGCTGGCCGATCGCCAGGCCGCGCAGCGGCAGCAGGTGCCCGCGGTGGTCCTCGAGGACGCGGAGGTGCTGCCCGGCTCCCCGACGTCGCTGCGGGCGACCGCGCCGGCGCGGTGGGAGGCCCCGGACGGCGGCACCCGCGAGGACACGGTGCCGGTCGCGCCGGGGACCCCGGCCGGGGCCACGGTGCCGGTGTGGACCGGTCCGGGCGGCGGGCGCGCCGGCCCGCCGATCGAGGCCACCGACGTCGCCGTGGTCAGCGTGACCAGCGGCGTGCTGACCCTGCTGCTCGGGCTGGCCACGGCGGCGGTCGCGCACGCCTCGGTCTGCGCCTGGACCGGCCGGGCGCGCGACCGGGCCTGGGAGCGCGAGTGGGCCGAGGTCGGGCCCCTGTGGGCCGACCGCTTCCGGCTGCCCTGACCCCCGGGCCGCGGCGCGTCAGACGTGCAGCACCGCGGCCCCGGCGAAGCGGCCGTGCGCGAGGTCGGCCAGCGCGCGCGGGGCGTCGTCGAGGGCGTAGGCGGTCGTGGTCGCGCGCACCCCCAGCCGGGCGGCGAGGACGAGGAACTCCTCGGCGTCGCGGCGGGTGTTGGCGGTGACGCTGCGCAGCCGGCGCTCCTGGAACAGCTCGCCGGCGTAGGACAGCGGCGGCACGTCGGACAGCCAGATGCCAGCGACGGCGAGCGTGCCGCCGCGGTCCAGGGCGCGCAGCGCGACCGGCACCAGCTCCCCGGCCGGCGCGAACAGCACCGCGCCGTCCAGCGGCTCCGGCGGCGGGTCGGCCGGGCCGCCGACGGAGTCCACCCCGAGCTCCCGCGCCAGCGCCCGGTTGGCGGCGCCGCGGGTCAGCACGTGCACCCGCATCCCCTGCGCCAGCGCGACCTGCGCCGTCAGGTGGGCGCTGCCGCCGAAGCCGTAGACCCCCAGCCGGCCGCCGGGCGGGACCGCGGCGCAGCGCAGCGCCCGCCAGCCGATGATCCCGGCGCACAGCAGCGGCGCGGCCGCCTCGTCGTCGAGGCCCTCGGGCAGCCGGTGGGCGAAGCGCTCGTCGACCAGGCAGGCCTCGGCGTAGCCGCCGTCGAGGTCCCAGCCGGTGAACCGCGGGTCGGTGCACAGGTTCTCGTCGCCGCGGCGGCAGAACCGGCAGCTGCCGTCGGTGCGGCCGAGCCACGGGACGCCGACCCGGTCGCCGGGTGCGAAGCGGGCCGCCCCGGGGCCGAGCGCGTCGACGCGGCCGACGACCTCGTGCCCGGGGACGACGCCCGGCCGCCGCGGCGGCAGGTCGCCCTCGGCCAGGTGCAGGTCGGTGCGGCACACGCCGCAGCAGCGGACGGCGACCCGGACCTGCCCCGGGCCGGGGACGGGCGGCTCGCGCTCCACCCGGCGCAGCGGTCCCGCGTCCACCGGCGCCGGCGTCCCGACCACCCAGGCCCGCACCCGCGCCTCCTCAGACCGTCGTCCCGGCCGGCACCTGCCGCGGGTGCGCCACGACGACGGGGCACCGGGCCCGGGGCACGCAGCCGAGGACGACCGGCGACCCGTCGAGGCCGGCGACCACCCCGTCACCCTCCGCCGGAGCCCGGGCGCGGGTCCGCCGCCGGACGTCCCCCCGGCGGCGGACCTTGGTCCCGGGCGAAGACGGCGAGCAGCGCGTCCACCTCGTACGCGGCCGTGGCGGGGTGCCGGAAGTGCTGGTGCGGCCGGATCTCGTAGCGGGTGCGCCGGCCGTGCCGGTGGCGCGTCAGGTACCCGCCCTCCTCGAGGTCGCGGAGGATCCCCAGGGCCGCCCGGGGGGTGACACCCACCCGGGCCGCCACGTCGACGACCCGCGCGTCGGGGTCGGCGGCCACGGCGAGGAGCACGTGGCCGTGGTTGGTGAGGAAGGTCCAGGACGGGCGCGCCGCCCGGGCGTCCGCGGTCACGGGCTGCTCCTCGGTCCGGTGGCGGGGACAGGTGAACCGTGCTTCACTGGTTCTCGCGGAGGGGAGTATCCCCGTGGCGCTGCCGCCGTCAGGACGGCCCCGGAGGAGGGGTCCGGCGGAGCGGGTCCCAGACGGGCCGGGAGAGACCTCCGGTTGGTGCTCACCGACTGGAGGCTGTCCGTGGACGTCCCCTTCTGGCTCTGGCCGGCCGTGCTCGGCCTCATCGTCGGCATGCTCGCCGTCGACCTGTTCGCCCACCGCCGGGCGCACGTCATCGGCGTCCGCGAGGCCGCGCTGTGGTCGGCGGCCTGGGTGGCGGTCGGCGTCGCCTTCGGCGCCTGGGTGTGGTGGGAGCACGGCGCCGAGCCCGGCCAGCAGTACTTCGCCGGCTACCTGATCGAGAAGTCGCTGGCGGTGGACAACGTCTTCGTCTGGGCGGTCCTGTTCACCTACTTCGCGGTGCCGCGGGAGTACCAGCACCGCGTGCTGTTCCTCGGCGTCCTCGGCGCCCTCGTCCTGCGCGGGCTGTTCATCGCCGGCGGCTCGGTGCTGGTCGAGCGCTTCGACTGGGTGCTGTACCTGTTCGCCGGGTTCCTGCTCTGGACCGGCTGGCGGATGGCCCGGCAGCGCGACGAGCACCTGGACCCGGAGCGGTCCCGGGCGCTGCGGTGGTTCCGCCGGTACGTGCCGATGACCGACGCCTACCACGGGCAGCGGTTCCTCGTCCGCCGCGACGGCGTCCTGCTGGCCACGCCGCTGCTGGCGGTGCTCGTGCTCGTCGAGGTGACCGACGTCGTCTTCGCCGTCGACTCGATCCCGGCCATCTTCGCCGTCACCGACGAGCCGTTCCTCGTCTTCACGGCCAACGCCTTCGCGCTGCTGGGGCTGCGCGCGATGTACTTCCTGCTCGCCGACCTGGTCCACCGGTTCGTGTACCTCAAGACCGGGCTGGCCCTGGTCCTCGTGTGGGTCGGCGTCAAGATGCTGCTCAAGGTGGACCTGTTCCACGTGCCGACCGCGGTCAGCCTCGCGGTCATCACCACGATCATCGGCGTCTCGGTCGCCGCGAGCCTGCGGGCCACCCGGGGTCAGGGCCGGCGTCCGGTCGCCGCTCCGCCGGCGCCGCCGTTCCGGACCGCCACCGCCGAGGAGGTCGCGGCTCTCGAGCCGCTGTGGCGCCGCCGCCGCGCGGACGCGCCGGCCGCGGCGGGGTCCGGCCCCTCCCCCGGGGAGCGGCGGTGAGTCCCGCCCCCCGGGGCGCCCGGTCACGCCCGCGCCGGCTCGCCCGCGTCGACGGTGACCCCGGTGCGCCGGCCGGCGGGGTGGACGACCAGGACCGGGCAGGCGGCGTGCACCGCGCAGTGCAGCGCCACCGACCCGACCAGCAGCCCGCGCACCGCCCCGCGCCCGCGGCCGCCCACCACCAGCAGCGCGGCGTCGCGCGCCCGGTCGACCAGCACGTCGGAGGCGGCGCCCTCGACCACGTCCACGTCGACCCGCGGCACCGGCGCGTCCGCGGGCCGGCCGCCGAGCACGCCGTCGACGGCCTCGTCCACCCGCCGGCGCAGGTCGCCGCGGACCTCGTCCCGCGAGGGCACGACGACCGAGGACAGGTCCACCCAGTAGTCGGTGAGGACGTAGGTGGCCAGCACGTGGAGCTCCGCACCCGTCCGCGCGGCCTCCTCGACCGCCGCGGCGAGGGCCGCGTGCGCCGTGGCGGAGCCGTCGAAGCCGGCGACCACCCGCGGCGGGGCGGCCGGCTCGTCGGTCCGCGGGTGCACCACCAGCACCGGACAGCGGGCGTGGGTGACCGTGTGCAGGGCGACCGAGCCGAGCAGGGCGCTGCGCACCGCTCCCCGTCCGCGGTTGCCGACGACGACGAGCTGCGCGTCGGCCGACCGGCTCACCAGGGCGGCCGCGGGTGACTCGGGTGTGACGTCGACGTCGACGGGGACGCCGTCCGCCTCCGGGACCTCCTCGCGGACCGACGCCACCAGCTCCTCGGTCAGCCGCCGGGTGGCGCCGCGGACGTCGTCGACCAGCGGCACCACGACGCCCGCGCCGCCGAGCCAGTACAGGTCGGACGCGAAGCTGCTGACCACCAGGAGTCCGGCGGCGCGCTCCGCGGCGGCACGGAGGGCCGCGTGCAGGGCGGCGCGGGCCGGGACCGAGCCGTCCACCCCGACGACGACGGGGCCGACGGCAGGCGCGACGGCGCCGGGCTGCTGGGGGGTCGCGTCCATCGGCGGTCCTCACGTCGGGCCCGGGGACGCCCCGGGCGGGCGCCCCGACGATGCGCCGCGCGGCCGCCGCCCGGCCCGGGGCGAGGGACCCGGGGTCCCGGGACCTCCGTCCCTCCGCACGGCGGCCGCCGACCCTGGGGCCGGGTGCGCGGACTCCCTAGCGTCCGGCACACCGACCGCGAGGAGGAGCCGTGCAGACCAGGGACGTCATGACGCGCGACGTGCCCGCGGTGGTCCCCGCCGCCGGCGGCCGGCGGGGAGGACCACGGTGAGCCGGCCCCGGGTCCTGGTCGCCCACGCCAGCCGGCACGGGTCGACCCGGGAGATCGCCGAGGCCCTGGCCCGCGACGTGGGCGGGTCCCCGGCCGGGCGCTCGGTGGGCCTCTCCGCGGCGGCGCTGCCGGCCGGGTCGCGGCCCGACCCCGCCGCCTGGGACGCGGTCGTGCTGGGCAGCGCCGTCCACGCCGGCCGATGGCTCCCCCCGGCCCAGGACCTGGCCGTGCGGTGCGCGGGGGTGCTCCGCCGGCGGCCGGTGTGGCTGTTCTCCAGCGGGCCGATCGGCGATCCGCCGTACCCGCCGGAGGACCCGCAGGACGCCGCCGCGCCGGCCGCGCTGCTCGCCCCGCGCGGCCACCGGGTCCTGCCCGGCCGGCTCGACCGGGCCCTGCTCGGCTCCGGCGGCCGTGCGGTGGTCACCGCGATGCGTGCCCCGGTCGGCGACTTCCGGGACCGGGACGCCGTCCGGTCGTGGGCCGGTGAGATCGCCGGCGCGGTCGCCGCGGGCCGTCCGGCCGTGGCGTCGCAGCGGCTGTCCGGTGCCTGACCCGCCGCGGCCGCCGCACCGGGCCGGCGGGAGGGCCGTCCGGGCCGCCGACCCGGGCCTCCCGGCCCCTCCGTCCAGGACCGTCGCCCCGGTGCGGTCCCGCCTCCGGCAGGGCAACCTGGGGAGTCGGCGCCCGCAGGGGCGCACGTGGGGGCCGCGCCACCCCCGCGGCACGCCGAACGGGGAACGCACGTGACCGGTACGGGGACCATCCGCACCTCCCTCGACGACGGGGAGTGCCGCTCCCTGCTGGGCAGGGGCACCCACGGGCACCTCGCCTTCACCCGGGACGCCCTGCCGGCGATCGCACCGGTCCGCTACGCGCTCGACGGGGACCGCGTGGTCATCCCCGCGGCCCCGGACAGCGACCACCTGCCGCCGGCGGGGGGCGCCGTCGTCGTGCTCGGCGTGGACGGCTGCGACGGCGACACCGAGTGGTCGGTGACCGTCGTGGGCCCGGCGCGGACCGTCACCGACGCCGCCACCGCGGCCGCCCTCCGCGCCCGGGACTGGCCCCGGCCGCTGCTGGTCGGGGACGGCCACCGGTTCGTGCTCCTGACCATCGGGGTCCTGCGCGGCTGGCGGACCACGCCCCCGGTGGCCCCGGTCCCGGGGAGGGCGGGGTGACCCCGGACAGCACCGTGTGACCCCGGACGACGCCGTGTGACCCCGCCGGGGCGGGACGGGCGGGACCGCCGGGTGCCTACCACCGGCCGGGGTCCCGTGCCAGTCTGGGCCGGCGAGGTCAGGCCTCGGTGAGGGGTGCCGACATGACCGGTCCGGTGTCAGCGCGCGGGCCCGGGCCCGCGGGCGGGTCGGCCCTGGCCGGGATGCGGCTCACCGAGCTGGTCGACGAGGTGCAGGACCGGCTGACCGCGGTCGCCCGCAGCCAGGAACGCATCCAGAACCTGCTCGACGCGTTCCTGTCGGTCTCCTCCGGCCTGGACCTGGAGACCACCCTGCGGCGCATCGTGGAGAGCGCCTGCGACCTGGTCGACGCCCGGTACGGAGCGCTGGGCGTGCTCGCTCCGGAGGGCGGGCTGGCGGCGTTCATCCACGTCGGCGTCGACGAGGCGACCGCCGCCGCGCTGGGCTCGCTGCCCGAGGGCAAGGGCGTGCTCGGGCAGCTGATCACCGAGCCGTACCCGTTGCGGATCGCCGACCTGAGCAAGCACCCGGCCTCGGTCGGCTTCCCCCCGGGCCACCCGGAGATGCACAGCTTCCTCGGGGTGCCGGTGCTCGTGCGCGGCACGGTGTTCGGCAACCTCTACATGACCGAGAAGCGGCAGGGGGAGTTCACCCCCGAGGACGAGGCGGTGCTCACCGCTCTCGCCGGCGCCGCGGGCGTCGCCGTCGACAACGCCCGGCTCTACGAGGAGGCCGAGGAGCGTCGCCGGTGGGCGACCGCGCTCTCCGACGTCCGGGCCAGCCTGCTCGACACCGGCTCCGGCGAGCGGGCGCTCGCCCTCGTCGCCGAGCGGGTCCGCGAGCTGACCGGCGCCGCGGCGGCGTGGATCATGGCCGGCCCCGACGCCGCGGGCCGCTACGAGGTCCGGGTCCAGGTCGGCGACGGGCTGCGGGACATCACCGGGACCTGGGTGGACGTGGCCGACAGCCCGGTGCTGCAGGCCATGGGCGACGGCGCCGGCGAGGTCGTCACCCTCGACATGACCGGGCTGGCCTACGACGGGCCCAACGCGCACGTGGAGTGGGGTCCCTGCCTGGGCGTCCCGCTGCGCGGCACGGAGGCGGAGTCCGCGGTCGTGATCGCGGCCCGCCGCGCGGGGTCGCCGGCGTTCGACGGCGCGCTGCCGGCGCTGGTCGGCTCGTTCGCCGACCAGGCCGCGGTCGCCCTCGACCTCGCCGCCCGGCAGCGCCTCGCCCGCCAGCTCGACGTCTACGAGGACCGCGACCGCATCGCCCGCGACCTGCACGACCACGTCATCCAGCGGGTGTTCGCCGCCGGGCTGAGCCTGCAGTCGGTCCTCCCGCGGGTCGCCGACCCGCAGGTGCAGGGCCGGATCCGCGACGTCGTCCGCCAGCTCGACGACACCGTCCGCGACATCCGCACGAGCATCTTCGACCTGCACACCGTCGACCAGCCCGACGGCGGGGTGCGCCGGCAGGTGCTGGACACGGTGGCCGGCACCGCCGGCGACCTGGAGTCCACCGTGCGCACCTCCGGCGCGGTCGACACGCTCGTCACCGGCGGGCTGGCCACCGACGTGGTGGCCGTCGTCCGGGAGGCGGTGAGCAACGCGGCCCGCCACTCCGGCGCCCGGCACGTGACCGTCACCCTCGACGTCGGCGACGAGCTGGTGCTCGAGGTGGTCGACGACGGCCGGGGCATCGACGCGCGGGCCGCGCGCAGCGGGCTGCGCAACCTGGAGCAGCGGGCGACCGGCCGCGGCGGCGGCCTCGAGGTCGCGGCGGTCCCGGACGGCGGGACCCGGCTGCGGTGGTGGGCACCGCTGTCCTGACCGGCCCGCGGTGGCGGGCGCCGCCGTCCCGACCGGCCGCCGGCCCGGCCGGTCAGCCCTGGCGGGGCGTCCCGCCGCGCAGCTGGGTCGCCAGGACCGCGGCCTGGGTGCGCCGCTCCAGGCCCAGCTTGGCCAGCAGGTGGGACACGTAGTTCTTCACCGTCTTCTCGGCGAGGAACATCCGCTCGCCGATCTGCCGGTTGGTGAGCCCCTCGCCGATGAGCTCGAGCACCGTGCGCTCCTGCTCGCTGAGCCGGGCCAGCGGCCCGGCCGGCTCCGCGGCGCGCCGCATCCGCTCGAGCACCGCGGTGGTGGCCGCGGGGTCCAGCAGCGAGCCGCCGGCGGCCACCGTGCGCACCGCGCTGACCAGGTCGGCGCCGAGGATCTGCTTGAGCAGGTAGCCCGAGGCGCCGGCCATGATCGCCTCGAACAGGGCCTCGTCGTCGCTGTAGCTGGTCAGCATGATCACCCGCAGCTCCGGCATCCGGCTGCGGAGCTCGCGGCAGACCGAGACGCCGTCGCCGTCGGGCAGCCGGACGTCCAGCACCGCGACGTCGGGCCGGAGCGCGGGCACGCGGGCCAGGGCCTCGGAGGCGTTCTTCGCCTCCCCCACGACCCGGATGCCGGGGTCGCTCTCCAGGACGTCGGCGACGCCGCGGCGCACCACCTCGTGGTCGTCGAGGAGGAAGACCCCGATCGGCGCCTGCTGCGTGTCCGTGTCCACCGGAGCCCTCCCGTCCCGCGGTCGCCGTCCGAGGTTAGGGCCTGCCGGCCACCCGGGGCGCGGGGTCGGAGGTCCCGTCCCGCCGGCCCTCCGGCCGCCGGCGACCTCCGGCCCGCCGACCGGGGACGTCCGGCCCTCACCGCCGTCCGGCCGGGGCGCGAGCGTCGGGCCGTGGACGACGCCTCCCTCCGGGTCCGGGCCGGCCGCGCCACCCCGGAGGAGCCGTGACGTCGTCCCTGCTCGACCGCGCCACCGCCCGCGCGGCCGTCGCGCTGGCCGACCGCGCGCCGTCGCCGCACGACACCCGGCCCTGGCGCTGGCGGATCGGGCGCACGTCGGTCCACCTGTCCGCCGACCCGTCCCGGCGGCTGCCGGCGACCGACCCCGGGAGCCGGGACCTGCTGATCGGCTGCGGTGCCGCGCTCCACCACCTCCGGGTGGCCCTGCATGCCGCCGGCCTGGCCCCGTGCGTCCACCGGCTGCCCGACCCCGCGCACCCCGCACACCTCGCCGCCGTCGACGTGTCCCCCGCCGAGCCGGCCCCGGACGACCTCGCCCTGGCGCAGGCCGTCGAGCACCGCCGCAGCGACCCGCGCGTCTACTCCCCCTGGCCCGTCCCGGCGGAGCTGCTCGCCGACCTGGTGCGCGCCGCGGCCGGGGAGACGGCGCGGCTCACCGTCCTCGCCGCCCGCGCCCGGCGGGAGGTGGTGCGCCTGGTCGAGGAGGCCGCCTGGAGCGGGCGGTCCCGCGGCTCGGTGGACGGCGTCCCGGTGCGGGACCTCGCCGGCGGCGCGCTCCGGCTCGCCGGTGACGGGTCCGGAGGGAGCGTCCTCGCCGTCCTCACCACCGCCGGCGACGGGCCCGCCGACCGGCTGCGGGCGGGCGAGGCGCTCAGCGCGGTGCTCCTGACCGCGACCGCCGTCGGCCTGGCCACCGACCCGGTCGGCCGGCCGCTCGAGGTCCCGCACGTCCGGGCCCGGCTGGCCGCGCTGTGCGCCGGCGTCTCCCCCGACGCGCCGGGGACGCCCCAGGCTCTCGTGCGGCTGGGCTGGGCGCCGGTCAGCGCCGACCCGGTCCCGGCGACCCGGCGCCGCCCGGTCGACGAGGCCGTCGACCCGCTCGACGCCCCCTGGTCCTGACCGCACCGGCAGTGCCGGCCGAGGCGTGTCCGCCTGCCGGTGGGCAGCGCCCCGCAGGTGGCGCCCACGGGCAGGGCCGGAGGACCCTGCCCGTGGGCGGGGGCGGGGCGCTGGACTGTGGCCGTGACCACCCGGACCGTCCCCGCGGGGCAGCTGGGCCGCGGGGCCGGTCCCTCCGGCTGGGGACGGGGACGTCCGCAGCGCCTGACGACCGACCTGGTGCGCGTGGCCCTGGGGCTCGTCGTCCTGGGCACGGGGGTGCTGATCGCCCGGCGGGGGCAGCTGTCCGCCCTCGAGCGGGACCTGTTCCGGCTGTTCAACGACCTGCCGGCCGGCATCATGCCGGCGGTCTGGGTGGTCATGCAGCTGGGCAACGTGCTCGCCGTCCCGGCGCTCGCGCTGGTCGCCGTCCTGTGCCGCCGCCTCCGCGCGGCGCGGGACCTCCTCCTCTCCGGGTTCGCGGCCTACCTGGCCGCCGACCTGGTGAAGTCGCTGGTCGGCCGGGAACGGCCCGCGGGCCTGCCGGTCGGCGCGGTCCTGCACGAGGGCACCGTGGGCGGGGCAGGCTTCGTCTCCGGCCACTCGGCGGTCGCCGCCGCCCTCGCCGCCGCCGCCGCCCCGTACCTGACCCGGCGGGGACGCCGGGTGGCGTGGGCGCTGGCGTGGTCGGTCGCGCTCGCCCGCGTGTACGTGGGCGCCCACCTGCCCCTCGACGTCGTCGGGGGCGTGGCGCTGGGCTGGGCGATCGGCTCGCTGGTGCACTGGGTGTTCGGGGTGCCGTCGCGGGAGGTCCCGCCCGGCCGGGTCGAGGCCGTGCTGCGGCGCTTCGGGCTGCCGGTCACCGGGGTGGCGCCGGCCGCGGTGCGGGCACGCAGCTCCCAGCCGTTCACGGCGGTCGACGACCGCGGCCGGCGGCTGTACGTGAAGTACCTGGAGCCCGACCGGCACGAGCGCGACCGGCTGCACCGGATGTGGCGGGTGTTCGCCGTCGGGGACGTGAAGGACGCCGACGCGCTGGCCCCGCTGGGGCACCAGGCCGAGCACGAGGCGGTGGCCGCCCTGACCGTCGAGCGGCGCGGGGTGCGGGTGCCGTCGGTGCTGCTGGCCCGCGGCGGGTCCGGGGACGCCGTCGTCGTGCAGGAGTACGTCGAGGGCCGACCGCTCGACGAGCTGGACCCGGCGGAGCGGACCCCCGGGCTGCTGCACCAGGTGTGGAGCGAGGTCGCCCGGATGCACGCCGCGAACGTGGCGCACCGGGACCTCGTGGCCGCCAGCGTGCTGGTCGACCCGGCGGGCCGGCCGTGGCTGGTCGACTTCGGCAACGCCCGGACCGGCGCCACCGACGACGAGGAGGCCGTCGACGTCGCCGAGCTGCTGGCCTCGCTGGCCGCCGCACCCGGGGCCCCGTGCGACCCGGTCGCGCTGGTGGCCGCGGCGGTCGACGTCCTCGGGGAGCCGGCCGTCGCGGCGGCGCTGCCGTCGCTGACGCCGCTGGCGCTGTCGTCCGAGACGCGGGAGCGGCTGCGCGCCGAGCCGTCCCGCCTGGCCGCGCTGCGGGCCGCCCTGCACGCCCGGCTGGACCTGCCCGACCCCGACCGCCCGGTGTTCCCGCCCGCCGGGCCCGTGGCGCGGGTGCTCGTGACCCTCGGCTGCGCGGTTGCCTTCGCCGGACCCGTGGTGGTCGCGGGGGTCGGCGCCGCCGTCGACAGCGTCGGGGCGCAGGGGTGGCGGTGGCTGGGCGGAGCCGGGCTGCTGGCCGCCGCCGCGGCCCTGGCCCGCGCGGCCGCCGTCGCCCGGGCCGCCGACCGGCGGGTGTCGGTGGGCCGGGCGCTCGTCGTCACGCTGGTCGCCCGGAACGTGGGCCTGGTGCACGGCCGCGACGGCGAGCGCCTGGCGCGCGCCCGGCTGCTGGAGCGGGCCGGGCTGCTGCCGGCGACCGCGCACGCGGCGACGGTGCGGACCGCGGTCGCCGGCCTGGCCGGGGCGGCCGTGGCGGCGGGGGCGGTCGTCGCGCTCGCCGCCGTCGACGGCTCGATCCCGGACTGGCGGTCCCCGACCGCGGTCCTCCCTGCGGCCGCCGCCGGCCTGGCCGCCTGGGTGCTGGTGGGCGCGGGACAGCTGACGGCCCGCCGCGGCAACGCCGAGCCGCTCCCGTCGACCGCCGTGCGCCGCCTGGTCCCGCGGCGGCAGCAGGCGGCCCTCCTCGGCTGGGTC
The DNA here is from genome assembly GCF_054050315.1 of Geodermatophilus sp. SYSU D00867. Lineage (NCBI taxonomy): Bacteria > Bacillati > Actinomycetota > Actinomycetes > Geodermatophilales > Geodermatophilaceae > Geodermatophilus > Geodermatophilus sp. SYSU D00867. Next base: position 35,547 of record NZ_JBJGZC010000033.1, read on the forward strand.
GCCCTCGCCGTCTCGCTCGAGGCCGCGGTCCTCTCGGCCGCGGTGCAGGCGGCCGGCGGCGGGGTCCCCGTGCTCGCCGTCGCCGGCTGCTACGCCGTCCTCCGCCTGGTCTGGATCGCGCTGCCCGCCTCCGCCCTGCCCGGCGCCCCCGAGGCGGTGCTTCTCCTGCTGCTCGGCACCATCGGGACGCCCGCGGCCGCCGCCTGTGTCGCCGTCCTCGTCACCCGGTCGCTGACCGTCTGGATCCCCGCCGCCGTCGGCGTCGCGGTGGACCGGCGGTCCCACCCGGCCACCGTCCCCGCGTCCGTCTGACCGGCCGGGCCGGCTGCCCAGCACGTCCGACGGGACGTCCGGTCCTGGTTCCCGGTGGGCCGATGGGCGGTCGAGAGGCCATCCGTCGCGGACGGGGTGCGTCGGTCGCACCCGACTCGGCCGTCCGCGGACAGGGGCGCAGGACTCGCCTCTGGCCTGCGGGAACTGTCGTACCCCGGCCGTAGCGTGCGGGGTGTGGAGGAGGTCGCCGAGTACGTCTCGCCGGTGGAGCGCGCGCTCGCCGGCTGGCTGCTGGAGCAGCCGGTGTCGATCCCCCGGCTGCCGGTGGCGCTGCTGTCCCGGGAGCAGAAGGCCGCCGAGCTGCAGCGGGTGGCCGCGCTCAAGGCGATGACCGCCGCCTACGAGGCCGAGCTGGTCCTGGGCCTGGCCGACGACTCCCCCGATGACGACGACCCGGCACTCGGCACCCCGGGCACCCGCTCCCGGTCGTGGAAGCCGGATGCCGAGCTGCCCGGGGTGTCGGAGTTCTTCCCCGCCGAGCTCGCGATGGTCCTCAACTGCGGGCGGCTGGCCGCCGCGCAGCTGGCGCACCGAGCGTGGACCTACCGGGAGAGACTGCCCGGGACCTGGGCGGCGCTGGCCGCCGGGCGGCTGGACGAGGCGCGCGCCAGGGCGCTGGTCGACGTGCTGGAGCACACCGACGCGGCCACCGCCCGGACGATCGAGGCCCGGCTGCTGCCGGAGGCCATGTCCCTGACGGTGCGCAAGCTCAAGGACCGCGCGCTGGCGGTGCTGCTCGACGCCGACGCCCAGGCCATCGACGGCCGCCGGAGGCAGGCCGAGCGGCACGCCGACGTGCGGCTGTACGACTGCCCGTTCGACGGCATGGCCACCCTCGCCGCCGACCTCCCGGCAGATGTCGCCGCGGCCAGCTTTGCGGTTGTGGACGAGCTGGCGCGGATGCTGAAGGCCGACGGGGACCAGCGGCCGATCGGGCAGCTGCGCACCCTGGTGTTCGCCGACCTGCTGCAGCGCCCCTGGGAGACCGACCGGCCGCCGGTCACCGCGCACCTGCAGGTCATCGCCACTCTCAGTGCGCTGGCCGGCCGCAGCAGCGAGGCCGGGGCGGTGAACGGGCTGCCGATCACCGCCGCCCACCTCCGGGAACTCCTGCAGCAACTGGAGGCGCTCGGCGTCCGGGCACCGGAGGGCGGCTCGGTCACCCTGGCGCTGGTCGACGACGACGGCACGCTGCGGGCGACGACCACGCTGAACCGGTTGCGTCGGCTCGCCCGCACCGGCTGCGCCGACCACCCGGACACTGACTGCGACTGTGCGCTGCTCGAGCGACCGGCCGCGACGGACAGCTACGAGCCCTCCGCGCCGCAGCAGGCGTTCGTGCACACCCGCGACCGCACCTGCCGCTTCCCCACCTGCGGCCAGCGCGTCGGCTGGGCCGACACCGACCACGTCGTCCCCCACGCCACCGGCGGCGCCACCGACTGCGCCAAC
>NZ_JBJGZC010000034.1:0-37124 GCF_054050315.1 Geodermatophilus sp. SYSU D00867
AGCGGCACTGGGACGAGGCGGTGCCCGCCGCCGGCGAAGGGCGCGCCCGGGTGTGGCGGCTGTACATGGCGGCGTTTGCCCTGGCGTTCGAGGCGGGCACAATGGGCGTCGACCTGGTGCTCGCCCAGCGGCCGGGCGGCGCGCCGCCCGCGGGCGTCCTCGGGACGCCCACCCCTCCACACCGACGAGGAAGTGACATGCCTGCCTTCACCGCCGCCGACGTCAAGCGGCTCCGCGACGCCACCGGCGCCGGCATGATGGACGCCAAGAAGGCCCTCACCGAGGCCGACGGCGAGTACGACAAGGCCATCGAGCTGCTGCGCATCAAGGGCGCCAAGGACGTCGGCAAGCGCCTCGAGCGCTCCACGACCAACGGCATCGTCGTCAGCAAGCACGGCGCGCTGCTCGAGCTCGACTGCGAGACCGACTTCGTCGCCAAGAACGCCGACTTCGTGGCGCTCGCCGAGCGGCTCGTCGAGATCGTGCTGGAGCAGTCGCCGGCCGACCTCGACGCGCTGATGGCGACCGAGGTCGACGGCCAGACCGTCGCCAAGCTGATCGAGGCCGAGTCCGCCCGCATCGGCGAGAAGCTCGTCCTCTCCCGCTTCGCCACCTTCGAGGGCCCGACCGCGGTGTACCTGCACAAGCGGGCCACCGACCTGCCGCCGGCCATCGGCGTCGCCGTCCAGTACCAGGGCGGCGACGAGGAGGCCGCGCGCGCCCTGGCGATGCACATCGCCGCCGCCCGCCCGCGCTTCCTGTCCCGCGAGGAGGTCCCGGCGGAGGCCGTCGAGACCGAGCGCCGGGTCGCCGAGCAGACGGCCAAGGAGGAGGGCAAGCCCGAGCAGGCGATCGTCAAGATCGTCGAGGGCCGGGTCAACGCCTACTACAAGGACTTCGTCCTGCTCGAGCAGCCGTCGATCACCGAGCCCAAGCGCACGGTGAAGCAGGTCATCGACGAGGCCGGCCTGACCGTGCAGCGGTTCGCCCGCTTCGAGGTCGGCCAGGCCTGACGAGCCGCAGGCGACGGAGACACCACGCCACCGGCCCCGTCCCATCCCCGGGACGGGGCCGGTGGTGTCTCCGGGCCCGGCTGGCGAGCGCCGGGCTCTCTGTCAGGATCACCGAGAACGACGTCGAGCGAGGGAAGAGCTGTTGACCGAGACCGCCACGACGCAGACGACCGAGGCACCCCACCCGCCGCTGTCGGCCCCGAGCGCCTTCCAGCCCGCTGACGGCGCCGGCTACCAGCGGGTGCTGCTCAAGCTCTCCGGCGAGGCCTTCGGCGGCGGCAAGGTCGGCGTCGACTCCGGGATCGTCCACGACATCGCCACCCAGCTGGCCGAGGTCGTCCACGGCGGCACGCAGGTCGCCGTCGTCGTCGGCGGGGGCAACTTCTTCCGCGGCGCCGAGCTGTCCCAGGCGGGCATGGACCGCCGGCACGCCGACTACATGGGCATGCTCGGCACGGTCATGAACTGCCTGGCGCTGCAGGCCTTCTGCGAGCAGGTCGGCCTGGAGACCCGGGTGCAGACGGCGATCACCATGGGCCAGGTCGCCGAGCCCTACATCCCGCGCAAGGCCGTCCGGCACCTGGAGAAGGGCCGGCTGGTCATCTTCGGCGCCGGCGCCGGCATGCCGTACTTCTCCACCGACACCGTCGCGGCCCAGCGCGCGCTGGAGATCGGCTGCCAGGTGCTGCTCATGGCCAAGAACGGCGTCGACGGCGTCTACGACGACGACCCGCGCACCAACCCGGCGGCGACCATGTACGACGAGCTGGACTACACCACGGTCCTCGCCGACCAGCTCAAGGTCGCCGACGCCACGGCCATCAGCCTGTGCATGGACAACCAGATGCCGATCGTGGTCTTCAACCTGCTGCGCGACGGCAACATCGCCCGCGCGGTGGCGGGTGAGAGGATCGGGACGCTGATCAGCTGAGCGGGCGCCGGAACGCGCACGCCGCACCGCAGGACGACGGCGGGGACGATCCCGCCGCAGGAGGAGAGACCGTGATCGACGACACCCTGCTCGACGCCGAGGAGCGGATGGACAAGGCCCTGTCGGTCGCGCGGGAGGACCTCGGCTCGGTGCGCACCGGCCGCGCGGCGCCCTCGATGTTCAACAAGGTCCTGGTCGACTACTACGGCGCGCCGACCCCGGTGCCGCAGATGTCGTCGATCACGGTGCCCGAGGCGCGCATGGCGGTCATCAAGCCCTACGACAACAGCCAGCTGTCGGCCATCGAGAAGGCCATCCGCGACAGCGACCTGGGCGTCAACCCGACCAACGACGGGCAGATCATCCGCGTGGTCTTCCCGCAGCTGACCGAGGAGCGCCGTCGCGACCTGGTCAAGCAGGCCCGGTCCAAGGGCGAGGACGCCAAGGTCGCCATCCGCAACGTTCGCCGCCGCAGCAAGGAGGAGCTCGACCGGATCGCCAAGGACGGCGAGGCCGGCGAGGACGACGTGCGCCGCGCGGAGAAGGAGCTCGACGACCTCACCGCCCAGCACGTGGCGGCCATCGACGAGGCCGTGAAGAACAAGGAGTCCGAGCTGCTCGAGGTCTGAGCCGCTCGCCCCGATCCCTGCCATGACCTCCCGTCCCGACGCCGCCGGGGCCGGCCCGTCCGGGGACGCCGACACCGGGCCGATCCCCGTGGTCCGGCGTCCCTCGCCGCCCCCGCCGCCCGGCCCGCTCCGGCCGGTGCCCCCGCCGACCGGCCCCGTCGCGACGGCCTCGGTCCCCGCCGCGCCGGGCACCCAGGAGATGGCGGTGCCGGCCGCCGGCATCGCCGTCCCGCCCGTCCCCGGGGCACCGGCGGCGCCCGGCCCCGACACGGCCGGCGACGACGCCGGGACCGCACCGCAGGAGCGGAGGAGCGGCCGGGCCGGGCGTGACCTGGTCGCCGCCATCGGCGTCGGCCTGGGCCTCGGCGCGGTCATCCTCGCCTCGCTGCTGCTCTACCGGCCGGCGTTCCTGGTGGTCGTCGTCGCGGCGATCCTGGTCGGCATCGTCGAGCTGGTCCGCGCGCTCGAGGCCGGCGGTGCCCGCCCGCCGCTCGCCCCGGTGCTGGTCGGCGCCGTCGCGATGCTGGTGCTGGCGTGGACCCGCGGCCCCGACGGCCTCGTCGTCGGCTTCCTGCTCACCGTCGTCGCGGTGCTGCTGTGGCGGCTCGGCGACGGCCCCGGGGACTACCGCCGCGACGCCGCCGCCGGCGTCCTGGTCACCCTCTACGTGCCGCTGCTGGCCGGTTTCGCGGTCCTGCTGCTCGTCCCCGACGACGGCGCCGCGCGCGTGCTCGCGTTCATCGCCACCGTGGTCGGCAACGACGTCGGCGGCTACGCCGCGGGCGTGCTGTTCGGCCGGCACCCCATGGCGCCGTCGGTGAGCCCGAAGAAGTCGTGGGAGGGCATGGCCGGGTCGGTCGTGGCCTGCGTCGCCGTCGCCACCCCGATCGTCGTGCTCGCCCTCGACGGCCCGTGGTGGGGCGGCGTGCTCGTCGGCGTCGCGCTCGCGGTCACCGCCACGGTGGGCGACCTCGGCGAGTCGCTGATCAAGCGGGACCTCGGCATCAAGGACATGGGCACGCTGCTGCCCGGCCACGGCGGGATCATGGACCGGCTCGACAGCCTGCTGCCCTCGGCGGCGGTGGCCTACCTCCTGCTGTCCTGGGTCGCGCCGCCCGGCTGAGGCGGCCAGGGGGCGCCGATCTCCCACGTCGACCCGACCGCGGCGAAGCCGCGGCGGGCGTACCAGTGGCGCGGCCAGTCGCCGGCGTCGGCCTCGAGGGTGACGAGGTCGCAGCCGGCGTCCGCGGCCAGCTCCAGCAGCCGGGCGAGGACGGCGTCGGCGTGGCCGCGTCCCCGGGCGGCCGGCTCGGTCATCACCGACTCGACCGCCGCGGTCGCGCCGTCGACCCGCAGCTGCCCGGCCGCGACGACCCGGCCGCCCTCCCGCACCACGACGTCGGTCACCGCGACGACCCGGTCGTTGCGGGACTCCCGCCCCACCAGCTGGGCGACCACCTCGTCGAGGTCCGGGATCCCCGCCAGGTCGCGCCGCCACCCCGCCTCCCACAGCGGGTGCACCTCCTCCTGCGCGACCACCTCCGCCCGCTCCGCCCCGGGCGGGCCGGGGCCGGCGGGACGGGCCATGACCAGCAGCTCGCCGGCCTCCCAGCCCGCCGCGGCCAGCTCGTGCGCGACCGCACCGGCACCGGGCCGGCGCAGCACCGCCGCGCGGTGGACCCAGCCGGCGTCCGCGGCGACCTCGCCGGCCGTCCGCGCCACCGTGGCCGCGTCGACGGGGTCGTCGAGCACCAGCCGGTTGTCGTCGCGCGAGTGCGCGAAGCGGGGGTCGAGGACGGCCACCCCGCCGGGGACGTCGCGCACCTCGGCGGCCCGCCGGGTGCGCAGCGACAGCCCGTGCGCCAGGGCCCGGCCCAGCGCGTCGTCCGGGGCGGGCAGGACCGGAGGCACCGGCGGGCGGTAGGGCACGACGGCGACCACCGCCGCCGTCGGGAGGGGGCCGTACAGGTGCGGGAAGCGCGTGCCCGCGGGGTCGGTGCCGACGCCGGGCTCCTCGACCACCGGGTCGGTCAGGCGGGCCGGGTCGACGACGAGCAGCACCAGGTCGCGCCGGCCCGGGAACAGCCGCGCGGCCGGCAGGTGGACCTGCTCCGGGTGCGACAGGTGCACGAACGGCGCCCCGGCCGGCGGCACCGCACCGGCGGACAGTGCGGCCCGCCAGTCGGCCGGGGCGCACAGGTGGACGAGGACGCTCATGCCCCCGGGGTCTCGTCCGGGTCGATCCCGCGCGCGGCCAGCGCCTGCTCGATCGCCTCGCAGACGGCACGGACGACGGCCACCCGCGCCCACCGCTTGTCGTCCCCGGCGACCAGCGTCCACCGCCCCGCCGGGTGGTCGGTGCGCGCGAGCATCTCCTCGACGGCGGCCTCGTACGCCGGGCGCTTCTCCCGGTTGCGCCAGTCCTCGTCGGTGAGCTTCCAGGCCCGGTAGGGGTCGGCCGCGCGGGACTCGAAGCGGCGCAGCTGCTCCTCGGGCGAGACGTGCAGCCAGAACTTGACCAGGACCATGCCCTCGGCGGCCAGCGTCGTCTCCAGGTCGACGATCTCGCCGTAGGCCCGCTGCCACGCCTCCTCGCCGGCGAACCCCTCCACCCGCTCGACCAGCACGCGGCCGTACCAGGTGCGGTCGAGGACGGCCATGCCGCCCCAGCCGGGCAGCACGGGCCAGAACCGCCAGAGGAAGTGGTGCCGCTTCTCGGTGGGGGTGGGGGCGGCGAACTGCGCCACCCGCACGTGCCGGGGGTCCAGCTCGTCGACCAGCCGCTTGATCGCGCCGCCCTTGCCCGAGGCGTCCCAGCCCTCGAACAGCACGCAGACCGGCGGGCCGAGCGGGGTGCCCAGCTGCCCGCCGAGGAACAGCCGGAGGTGCACCAGGCGCTGCTGCGCGGCGGCCAGCTGTTCCTTGGCCTCGCGCTTGCCCAGCCGGAGGGTCAGGTCCACGTCGTCGAGTCGGCCCACCTCGCCGAGCCTGGCGTACGCGGCCCCGCCTGTCAGGTCGGCAGCTGCGCGTGCTGGCGGATCCAGGCGTGCATGGCGATCCCCGCCGCGACGCCGGCGTTGACCGAGCGGGTCGAGCCGAACTGCGCGATGGACAGGACGTCGTCGGCCACCGCCCGTGCCTCCTCCGACAGCCCGGTGCCCTCCTGGCCGAACAGCAGCACGCAGGCCCGGGGGAGGTCGGCGGTCTCGATCGGCCGGGCGCCGGGCAGGTTGTCGACGGCGAGCACCGGCACGCCCCGCTCCCGCGCCCAGGCGCCGAGCGCGGCGGCGTCGGGGTGGTGCCGCACGGTCAGGTACCGGTCGGTGACCATCGCTCCCCGGCGGTTCCACCGCTTCCGGCCGACGACGTGCACCTCCGCGGCGAGGAAGGCGTTGGCCGTGCGCACGACCGTCCCGATGTTGAGGTCGTGCCGCCAGTTCTCGATGGCGACGTGGAACCCGTGCCGGCGCGGGTCGAGGTCGGCGACGATCGCCTCGACGGTCCAGTAGCGGTACCGGTCGACGACGTTGCGCCGGTCCCCGTGCGCCAGCAGCTCGGGGTCGTAGCGCGGGTCCTCCGGCCACGGCCCCTCCCACGGGCCGACGCCGACCGAGTCGAGCGGGACGGGTGCGCGCTCGGCCTCGGACACCCGGCCGACGCTAGCGGGCCGCACCCCGCCGCCCGGCCGCGCCTCCGTCACCCGGTCGGGTCCGTCGGGCACGATGACCACTCCACGGGGTGAGCATCGAATGACAGTCAGTGACAGCGAGGTGGGATGGCGGCGCGGCAGGACGGCGACCCCGAGGAGGCCGGCACCCCGGTCGAGCCGTGGGGGGAGTGGCTGCCCGGGTGGGTGAACGAGCCCGGCCCCGGGGCGGCTGACGAGGACGCCCCGGTCGAGGAGGTCCTCGAGGACGCCCCGGTCGATGACGCCCTGGTCGAGGAGGTCCTCGAGGACCTCCCGCTCGACGAGGGGCCGGTCGACGAGGTCGCCGAGGACGCCCCGGTCGAGGAGGCGCCGGTCGGCGGGGCCGCGGACGACGAGGACGTCCTCGAGACCCCCGTGCCGGCAGCCGACGACCTCGACGGCACCGCCGCCGGGGAGCACCCGGAGGTGGCGAGCGCCGAGGACGACGGGCCGGGGACGTCCTCTCCTGGCGGTCCTCCCGTGACCGGCTCCCCGGCGACCGCGGCCCCGGACGCGGTGCCGGTCCCGGAGGCCCTGCCGGTCCCGGCGATCGCCGAGGTCGTGACGCCTCGTGTGGTCGTCCGCCCGCGGGTGCGGCCCCGGCGCCGGGTCGGCGTCGCCGTGGCGGCGGGCGTGCTCGCCGCCTGCGGCGTCACCGGTGCGGTCCTGCTGGCGGGTGCTTCGTCCGGCTCGGTCCCGACGGCGGCCGTGCAGTCCTCGCCGTCGGCGGTCGCCGCGCCGACGCGGGCCGTCCCGGCGCCGAGGCCGTCCGTCGTCGCCGGTGTCGTCCCCCTCGCCCCGACGACCAGCGTGCCCGCGCCGGCCACGTCCGCGCCGGTCACCGACCCCGCCCCGGCCCCGGTGCGGACCAGCGCGACGCCGTCCCCTGCGACGACCCCGGACGCCCCGCTACCGGCGGTCGTCGCGGCGGAGCCGTCCGCGGCACCGGAGGTCGTCCCGGTGCTGCCGCCGGTCGGACCGGCGGACCCCCCCGGATCCGGGACGGACGCGGTGCCGACCACCGAGCCGGCCACGCCGACGGGATCGGTCGAGGAGCCCGTGCCCACCCCGACCCCGACGACGACCCCGGCGCCGCCCCCGACCCCGACACCGACCCCGCCGCCCTCGACCCCGACCGAGGACGACCTCCCGGACCCGGACGGCGAGGTGGCGCCCACCCCGACCCCCGCACCCACCTCCGCACCGACGACGGGGGCACCGGTGCCCACCGCCGCGCCGACGGGCGCAGGGGCGTCCTGAGCGAGCGACCTCACCCGCACGGCGGCCCACGCCCGGCCCGGCGGTGGGACGATGGAGGGGTCATGACTGCCCTGCCGCTCGTCCTCGACGCCCCCCGCCGTGGCAAGCCGCCGCGCCACCTCGCCGACCTCACCCGCGAGGAGGCGCGCGCCGCCGTCGCCGAGCTCGGGCAGCCGGCGTTCCGCGCCGACCAGCTCGCCCGGCACTTCTTCCGCGGCACCACCGACCCGGCGCGGATGACCGACGTGCCCGCCGCGGTGCGCGAGACGCTGTCCGAGGCCCTGCTGCCGGGCCTGCTCACGCCCGTGCGCCACCAGTCGGCCGACGGCGGGCGCACCCGCAAGACGCTGTGGCGGCTGCACGACGGCGCGCTGGTCGAGAGCGTGCTCATGCGCTACCCCGACCGGGCCACCGTCTGCATCTCCAGCCAGGCCGGCTGCGGCATGGCCTGCCCCTTCTGCGCCACCGGCCAGAACGGGCTGACCCGCAACCTCTCGGCGGCCGAGATCATCGGCCAGGCGGTCGCCGCCGCCGCGGCCATGGCGTCGGGGGAGATCCCCGGCGGGCCGGGCCGGTTGTCCAACGTCGTCTTCATGGGCATGGGCGAGCCGCTGGCCAACTACGCCCGGGTCCGCCGCACGCTGGACGCGCTGCTCACCTCCGCGCCGTGGGGCCTGGGCCTGTCGCAGCGGTCGGTCACCGTCTCCACCGTGGGCCTGGTGCCGGCGATCCGGCGGCTGACCGAGGAGGGCCTGGGCGTCACCCTCGCGGTGAGCCTGCACGCCCCCGACGACGAGCTGCGCGACACCCTCGTGCCGATCAACACCCGGTACAAGGTGGCCGACGTCGTCGACGCGGCCGACGCCTACGCCGCGCGCACCGGACGCCGCTACTCGGTGGAGTACGCCCTCATCCGCGACGTGAACGACCAGCCCGAGCGCGCCGACCTGCTCGGCCGGCTGCTGTCGGAGCGGCTCGCGCACGTCAACCTCATCCCGCTGAACCCGACGCCGGGCAGCCCCTGGGACGCCAGCCCGCTGCCCGCGCAGCGGGAGTTCGTGGCCCGGCTGCGCGCGCACGGGGTGCCGACGACGGTCCGCGACACCCGCGGCCAGGACATCGACGGTGCCTGCGGCCAGCTGGCCGCGGCCGACCGCGCCGAGGGCGTGCCGACCGTGGCCACGCCGGTCCCGGCGCTGGAGACCCCGGTCGAGCTGGGAGCCGAGGCGGACGCGTGAGCACCGGGGACGCCGCGTGAGCACCGGGGACGCCGCGTGAGCACCGGGGACGCCGCGTGAGCACCGAGGTCCCCACCGCCGAGGCGCACGAGCACAGCCACGCCGACGTCTCGGGCGGCTGGCTGCGGGCCGCCGTCTTCGGCGCGATGGACGGGCTGGTGACCAACACCGCGCTGGTCGCGGGTGTCGGCGGTGGCGGCGCCTCGTCGCACGCGATCGTGCTCTCCGGCGTCGCCAGCCTGGTCGCCGGGGCGATCTCGATGGCGCTGGGGGAGTACACCTCGGTCAGCACGCAGAACGAGCAGCTCGACCTCGAGGTGGAGAAGGAGCGCCGCGAGCTCGCGCGCAACCCCCAGGGCGAGCTGGCCGAGCTGGTGCAGATGCTGCGCGTGCGGGGCGTCGACGCCGACCTCGCCGAGCGGGTCGCCGTCCAGCTGCACCGCGACCCCGACACGGCGCTGCGGCTGCACGTGGTCGCAGAGCTGGGGCTCAACCCGGCCGACAAGCCCTCGCCGTGGACCGCGGCGGTCTCCTCGTTCCTCACCTTCGCCACCGGCGCGGTGATCCCGCTGCTGCCCTACCTGCTCGGGTTCTCGGTCCTCGCCGCGGCGCTGGTCTGCGGTGCGGTCGGCCTGGCCGCGGCCGGGGCGCTGTCCTCGCGCTTCACCCCGCGCTCCTGGTGGTCCGCGGCCCTGCGGCAGCTGCTGTTCGGGGCGCTCGCGGCCGGAGCGACGTACGCCATCGGCGCGGCGATCGGCGTCGCGGTCTCCTGACACGACGACGCCCGACCCGGCGGGGGCCGGATCGGGCGTCGAGTGTCCGTCGAGGGCTACCTGCGCCAGGCGGTGCGCTTGCGGTGCAGGTCCCACAGCAGCACCACGACCAGGCCGGCGGAGATGCCGAACAGCCACAGGTCCTCCATGCGGCCCTCGTGGTTGCCCCACGTGTAGGACAGCATGACCAGCACGGTCAGCCAGCCGGCGATCTGCGCCCACTTGCCGGTGCGGGCGTGCCAGCCCCAGTCCTCGGGCCGCTCCTCGTCGACCGGGTGCTCCCCGGCGCGGACGACGCCCTCCTCGCGGTTGGGCTGGTTGACGCGCGTGGTCTGCGGGTCGTGCTGGCGGACCCCGGGGCCGGACTGCTCGCTCACGCCCCTCATCCTGCCAGCCCCGTCCGCGGGTCACCGGTCGAGGTGGGGTGGGCGGGTCGCGTCCCCCGTCGGGGAGGATGCCGCTCATGAGCGAGCCGCGCGAGGTGACCGTGCTGGGCTCGACCGGGTCGATCGGCCGGCAGGCGATCGCGGTCGCCGAGCAGAACCCCGGCCGGCTGCGGATCACCGCGCTGGCCGCCGGCGGCGGCGACGTGGCCCGGCTGGCCGAGCAGGCGCTGACCCTCGGCGTCCGCACGGTCGCGGTGGCCCGCGCGACCGCCGCCCAGGACCTGCAGCTGGCCTTCTACGCGGCGGCCTCCCAGCGCGGCTGGGCGCGGGGCGAGTACGCGCTGCCGGAGATCCTCGCCGGGCCGCGCGCCGCCGAGGAGCTCGCCGCCCGCCCCGCCGACGTCGTCCTCAACGGGATCACCGGCTCGATCGGGCTGGGCCCCACCCTGGCCGCGCTGCGGGCCGGCAACGTCGTCGCGCTGGCCAACAAGGAGTCCCTGGTCGCCGGCGGGGACCTCGTGACCGCCGCGGCCGCGCCCGGCCAGCTGGTGCCGGTGGACTCCGAGCACTCGGCGCTGGCGCAGTGCCTGCGCGGCGGGCGCAGGAGCGAGGTCGCCCGGCTGGTGCTCACCGCCAGCGGCGGGCCGTTCCGCGGGCGCAGCGCCGCCGACCTCGCCGACGTCACCGTCGAGCAGGCGCTGGCGCACCCCACGTGGGCCATGGGCCCGGTGGTGACGATCAACTCGGCCACGCTGGTCAACAAGGGCCTGGAGCTGATCGAGGCGCACCTGCTGTTCGGGGTGCCCTACGCCGACATCGACGTCGTGGTGCACCCGCAGTCGATCGTGCACTCGATGGTCACCTTCGCCGACGGCGCCACCATCGCCCAGGCCAGCCCGCCGGACATGCGGCTGCCGATCGCGCTGGCGCTGGCCTGGCCCGACCGGCTGCCGCACGTGCAGCCCGCGCTGGACTGGTCGACGGCGAGCACCTGGGAGTTCGCGCCGCTGGACGCCGACGCGTTCCCGGCGGTGCGGCTCGCGCGCGCGGCGGGGGAGGCCGGGGGCGTCGTCCCGGCGCTGTACAACGCGGCCAACGAGGAGGCGGTGGCGGCGTTCCTCGCCGGGCGGCTGCGTTTCCCGGACGTCGTCGGCCTGGTCGCGCGTACCCTCGACGACGCGCCGGACCTCGGCGCTCCCACCTGCGTCGACGACGTGCTGGCCGCGGAGCGCTGGGCCCGGCAGCACGCCCGCGCCGCTCTCGCCGGAGGCCCCAGCTGAGCATCCTCCTGACGGTCCTCGGGATCGTCGCGTTCGCGATCGGCCTGTTGTTCAGCATCGGCTTCCACGAGTTCGGCCACTTCTTCTGGGCGCGGAAGTTCGGCATGCGCGTGCCGCAGTTCATGGTCGGCTTCGGCCCGACGGTGTTCTCCCGGACGCGCGGCGAGACCGAGTACGGCATCAAGGCGATCCCGCTCGGCGGCTACATCCGCATCGTCGGCATGATCCCGCCGGCCGAGGAGAACGAGAGCAAGCGCGCCACCCGGATGCGGACGTTCATCGCCGAGGTGCGCGGCCAGGCCCTCGACGACGTCCGGCCCAGCGACGCCGGCCGGGTCTTCTACGCCAAGCCCTGGTGGCAGCGCGTGATCGTCATGTTCGCCGGGCCGTTCCACAACCTGGTGCTCGCGGTGGTGTTCTTCGCGATCACGCTCACCGCGATCGGCACCAACGTCATCACCACCCAGCTCGACACGGTCCCCGCCTGCGTCGTCCCGGCCGGTGCGGAGAGCATCGCCGTCGCCGAGGAGCAGGGCGGCGACGTCTGCGACATCCCGATCGTCACCAGCGGCGCCGACGCCGGGCAGCTCTGCGAGGAGGGCACCCCCGGGTGCGCGACGCCGGTGTCCAGCCCCGCCGCCCAGGCCGGGCTGCGGCCGGGTGACACGATCGTGGCGATCGGCGGCCGGCAGGTCGACCCGACCGGCTACGACAGCTGGACCACGGTGCAGCAGGCGATCCGCTCCTCGGCGGGGGAGCCGCTGGCCCTCGCCGTCGAGCGCGACGGCGTGCGCCGGGAGCTCACCGTCACGCCGATCGAGAACGTCGTCCCCACCGACGACGGCGAGGGCACGATGACCGCCGGCTACCTCGGCGTCAGCCCGGTGTTCGGCTTCGCCCGCCAGTCGGTGTCCGACCTGCCCGGCTACTTCGGCATGGTCGTGTCCCAGTCGGTGCAGCGCCTGGTGGAGATCCCCGAGCGCGTCCCGCAGCTGTTCCGCGCCGCCTTCCTCGGCGAGGAGCGCGACGAGAACGGCCCCATCGGCGTCGTCGGCGTCGGGCGGATCTCCGGCGAGGTCTTCGCCATCGAGCAGATCAGCGGCATGGAGAAGCTGAGCTTCTTCCTCGGCCTGCTGGCCAGCGTCAACCTCGTGCTGTTCCTGTTCAACCTGCTGCCGCTGTACCCGCTCGACGGCGGGCACGTGGCCGGGGCGCTGTACGAGAAGGCCCGCTCGGTGGTCGCCCGCTGGCGCGGCCGGCCCGACCCCGGCCCGTTCGACATCGCCCGGCTGATGCCGGTCGCCTACGTCGTCGCCGGGCTGTTCATCGCGCTGTCGGGGCTGCTGCTCGTCGCCGACGTCGTCAACCCGATCACACTCCAGTAGGCGTCGGCGCCGACCCCGCGGGAGCGGGGATACTCGTGGTCATGGCCATCCCCGTCGCTCTCGGCATGCCCGCCGCGCCCCCGCCCGTCCTGGCCCCGCGCCGGAAGACGCGGCAGCTGGACGTCGGCGGCGTGGGCGTCGGCAGCGACTCCCCGGTCAGCGTGCAGTCGATGACGACGACGAAGACCGCCGACGTCAACGCCACCCTGCAGCAGATCGCCGAGCTGACCGCCGCCGGCTGCCAGATCGTGCGGGTCGCCGTCCCCGACACCGACGACGCCGAGGCGCTGCCGGCGATCGCGAAGAAGTCGCAGATCCCGGTCATCGCCGACATCCACTTCCAGCCGCGGTACGTGTTCGCCGCGATCGACGCCGGCTGCGCCGCGGTGCGCGTCAACCCCGGCAACATCAAGAAGTTCGACGACCGGGTCGGCGAGATCGCGCGGGCGGCCAAGGACGCCGGCATCCCGATCCGCATCGGCGTCAACGCCGGCTCGCTCGACAAGCGGCTGCTGGCCAAGTACGGCAAGGCCACCCCGGAGGCGCTGGTCGAGTCGGCGCTGTGGGAGTGCTCGCTGTTCGAGGAGCACGACTTCCGCGACATCAAGATCTCGGTCAAGCACAACGACCCGGTGGTCATGGTGCGCGCCTACGAGCTGCTCGCCGCGCAGTGCGACTACCCGCTGCACCTCGGCGTCACCGAGGCCGGGCCCGCGTTCCAGGGGACGATCAAGTCCGCCGTCGCGTTCGGCGCGCTGCTGTCGCAGGGCATCGGCGACACCATCCGCGTCTCGCTCTCGGCGCCGCCGGTCGAGGAGGTCAAGGTCGGCACCCAGATCCTGGAGTCGCTGAACCTGCGCCAGCGCGGCCTGGAGATCGTCAGCTGCCCCTCGTGCGGCCGGGCGCAGGTCGACGTGTACAAGCTCGCGAACGAGGTGACCGCCGGCCTCGACGGGCTCGAGGTGCCGCTGCGGGTCGCCGTCATGGGCTGCGTCGTCAACGGCCCCGGCGAGGCCCGCGAGGCCGACCTCGGCGTCGCGTCGGGCAACGGCAAGGGGCAGATCTTCGTCAAGGGGCAGGTCGTCAAGACCGTCCCCGAGTCGCAGATCGTCGAGACGCTCATCGAGGAGGCCATGCGCCTCGCCGCCGAGATGCCTGCCGGCGAGCAGGTCGACGCCGGCACGCCGTCCGGCCCGCCGGTCGTCACCGTCAGCTGACCCTCCCCGTCCGTCCTCCTGGGCCCGACCCGTGCTCCGCTCGCCGACCGCCCGCGTCCTCGACGAGACCGACGAGCCGGCCGTCCGCCGGCTGCTGGCCTCCGACCCGGTCGCGGCGTGCGTGCTGGCCGGGCGCGTGGAGGCGGCCGGGACCGCGCCGTCGACCCTCGGGGCGCCGCTGTGGGGGATGGGCGCCGGCCGCAGCCTCGACGCCGTCTGCCTGGCCGGGGCCAACCTCATCCCGTTCGCCGTCCCCGGCGCCGAGCGGGCCGCGGCCGAGGCGTTCGCCGAGCGCGCCCGCCGGGCCGGCCGACGCTGCTCGACGATCGTCGGGCCGGCCGCGGCCGTCGCCCCGCTGTGGGAGCTGCTCGAGCCCGCCTGGGGCCCGTGCCGCGACCACCGGCCCCGGCAGCCGCTCCTGGCCATCGACGGCCCGCCGGCGATCGCCCCCGAGCCGCGGGTCCGGCCGGTGCGCCCGCGCGAGGTCGACGTGCTGCTGCCCGCCGCGGTGGCCATGTTCACCGAGGAGGTCGGCGTCAGCCCGCTGCGGACCGACGGCGGCGTCGGCTACCGGGCGCGGGTCGAGGACCTCGTCCGCGCCGGCCAGTCGCTGGCCTGGATCGAGGACGGCCGGGTGCTGTTCAAGGCCGAGATCGGCGCGGTCTCGCGGGCGGCGTGCCAGGTGCAGGGCGTGTGGACCGCGCCGGAGGTGCGCGGCCGGGGCATCGGCGCCGCCGGGATGGCCGCCGTCGTCGAGTACGCGCGGACCATGATCGCCCCGGTGGTCAGCCTCTACGTCAACGACTACAACGCCCCCGCCCGTGCGGTGTACGACCGGGTCGGGTTCCGCGAGGTCGGCCGCTACGCCAGCGTCCTCTTCTAGGAGGACCACCCTTCCCCCCACGCCTCGCGAGCCCGGCGCGGGTCCCTGAAGGGTGGCCGTCCCAGCACGTCGCCACCGGAACGTCGGACCGTTCTGAGAGGCTGTGCCGTCGTGGCAGCACGACGCACGGCGGTCCTCGGCACGGTCCTCACCCTCCTCTCCGCACCGGCCCTCGCCGCCTGCTCCGGCAGCTCGGAGGACGACGTCCGCGCCGCCGCGCGGGCCTTCCTCGACGACTGGGCCGGGGGCGACACCGGCGCCGCGGCCGACGCCACCACCGACCCCGACGCCGCCACCGCGCTGCTCGGGCAGACCGCCACCGACCTGCCCGGGGCCACGCTCGACGCCGAGCTCGGCGACGTCACCGTCCAGGACGGCACCGCCACCGCCGGCTGGACCGCCACCTGGGACCTCGCCGCGGCACCCGACTGGACCTACGAGGCCACCCTCGAGCTGCGGGAGGGGGACGGCGACGGTGCGGACGCCTGGCGGGTGGTCGCCGAGCCCACGCTGGTACACCCCGAGCTGGGGGAGGGCCAGCGCCTGCAGCTGACCCGGTCGCTGCCCGAGCGTGCCGCGATCACCGACGCTGCCGGCCAGCCGCTGTTCACCCCGACCGAGGTCGTCAACGTCGGCGTCGACACCGGCCAGGTCGCCGACCTGCCGTCGCTGGCCGCGGCGCTGTCGTCGGCCACCGGCGTGCCCGCCGAGGAGATCACCGCCGACGTCCAGGCCGCCCCGGCCGGCCAGTTCGTCCCCGTCATCACCCTGCGGCGGCCGGACTTCGAGGCCATCCGCGCCCAGGTGTTCGACCTGCCCGGCGCGGTCTTCCCCACCGAGACGCGGCTGCTCGCGCCGTCGGCCCGGTTCGCCTCCGCGCTGCTCGGCCGGGTCGGGGCGGCCACGGCCGAGGTGCTCGAGGAGACCACCGGGGACGACGAGGCGGTGTACGCGGCGGGGGACCAGCTCGGCCTGTCCGGCCTGCAGCGCGCCTACCAGGAGCAGCTCACCGGCACCCCCGGCTTCACCGTCTCGGTGGTGAGCACCGACGAGTCCACCGGCGACGCCGGCCAGGAGGTCGGCGCCGTCGCCCCCGTCCCCGGCCGGCCGATCCGGACTCCGCTGGTCCGCGCGCTGCAGGACGCCGCCGACGGCGCCGTCGCCACCCAGCCGCTGGCGACCCACCTGGTCGTGGTCCGGCCCGGCACGGGCGAGGTGCTCGCCGTCTCCTCGAACGAGGCCGCGGCGGCCGGCAACGCCCTGACCGGCCAGTACCCGCCGGGCTCGAGCATGAAGACGATCACGGCGACCGCGCTCCTGTCCGCCGGCGCGCTGACCCCGGACACCCCGGTCCCCTGCCCGGGGACGACGGTCGTCGAGGGCCGCGAGTTCGAGAACCAGGACCAGTTCGACCTCGGCACCGTGCCCTTCACCGAGGCCTTCGCCCAGTCCTGCAACACCACCTTCATCCAGGCCGGCCTGCAGCTGCCCGACGACGCCCTGGCCGCGGCGGCCGCCTCCTACGGGGTGGGCAGCGACTGGCAGCTGCCGGTCGACGTGTTCAGCGGCAGCGTCCCGGCCGACGCCACCGGCACCACGAAGGCCGCGGACGCGATCGGCCAGGGCCAGGTGCTCGTGAGTCCGGCGCAGATGGCGCTGGTGGTCGCGGGCGTGGCCGGCGGCACCCCGGCCGCCCCGGTCGAGGTGGTCGGCGCCGACCCGGCGGGCCCCGCACCGGCCGGCCCGGGCCAGGCGGTGCTCGACCAGCTCCGGCCGATGATGCGCCAGGTCGTGCTGACCGGGACCGCGCAGGCACTGGCCGACCGCGGCGAGGTCTACGGCAAGACCGGCACCGCCGAGTTCGGCAGCAACACCCCGCCGGACGCGCACGGCTGGTTCACCGGTTACCAGCTCGGCGGCCCGCAGGGCGACATCGCGTTCGCGGTGCTGGTCGAGGGCGGGCAGTCCAGCAGCGCCGCCGTCGCCGTCACCGACGCCTTCCTCGGCGCGCTGGGGTGAGGACCTCCCTGCCCCCTCGCAGGCCCGCGGCGGGCCCCTGCGGGGAGGCCGGGGAGCTCAGTCGAGACCGGGCAGGGCCGACGTGACGGGGGTGCGGCCGGCCGCGGCACGCCAGGTCACGGCGCGCTCCTCGCCGGCGCCCAGGGAGTCGACGGCGAGCTGCCGCACCCCGGGCTCCTCCGCGGCGTCGAGCAGCGCCACCCAGGCCGCGGAGACGCCGTCCTCGAGCACGACCGCCAGGGCCGCGGCGTCGACCGGCGAGAGCACCGGGAAGGGCAGCTCGTAGCCGGCCTCGGCGGGTACCGGGTCGGCGTCGCGCTCGTCGAGCAGCTCCGCCAGGCGGTCGCGGGAGTCCCGGTGGGCCTGCTCGGCGTCGGCGGCGGGCGACCGGCCGTCGGCCGGCAGGGCGGCCCCGACGACGCCGTACCCCCACACCGCCGCGTGCTCGGCGGCCACCACCGCGCGCAGCGCGGTGTCCTCCGCGCTCCCGGCGGTCCCGTCCTCGGTCACTGCGGCCCCCTCACGCCAGCGCGGCGGCGTGCCCGCGCAGCCCCGCCGCGATCGACCCCAGCAGCGCGGCCCCGGCACCCGAGGCGTCCACGCAGGCGGCCGCGTGCGCGGCGGCCGCGGCGCCCACCTGCTCGCGCAGCCACGCGCGCAGGTCCCCGCCCGCGGGCGGGGACAGCGGGGCGGACGACGACGGGGTCGCCCCCGGCGCCGCCGCGCGCAGCCGCGCCAGCTGCTCCTGCGCCTGCCCGGTCAGGTCGGCGATCGTCCCGCCGAACGCGGGGTCCGCGGCGACCGCCGCGTCGTAGGCGGCCACCACCGCCTCCTGGACGGCGACCTGGCGGGCCAGCCGGTCCTGCGCCGCCGTCTCCTGCGCCGTCTGCCCGGGGTCGCCGGAGGTGCAGCCGGCCAGCAGCAGCGCCAGCCCCGCCGTGCCCGCGAGCAGGCGGCGGCGCGGGAACCCGGCGGGGGCGGGGGAGACGGACATCGCCCGCCATCCTCCCAGGAGCCGCCCCGCCCGCCCGGACGGCTCCCGGGCGCGTCGGGACCCCGGGGAGGTCACCCGCCCGAGCGGCCGGGCCCCGGTCCCCGGTGGAGCGGTAGCCTGACGACTCCCCGGGTACGCCGCGGCCGGTGCCGCGCGAGCCCGCGCCACCGGGCGCGGCCCCGGACGGTGCGGTCCGCCGAGCACGAGCTCCGACCGGTTGCAGGAGGGGAGGGAGCCCGTGTCCGCGAGGGGACGGCAGGACCCGGCCGCAGGGTCACGGAATGACCCGGCCGCAGGGTCACGGCAGGACCCGGCCGCCACACGGCTGGCCGGCTGGATCGAGCCCGTGGTGGGTGCCGCCGGCTACGACCTCGAGGAGCTCGTGGTCACGCCCGCCGGCCGGCGCAGCGTCGTCCGCGTGGTCGTCGACCGGGACGAGGGCGTGTCCCTCGACGACGTCGCCGAGGTCAGCCGGGCGGTCTCGGCCGTCCTCGACGAGAACGACGGCGAGCTCGGCCGCGCCCCCTACGTGCTCGAGGTGACCAGCCCCGGCGTCGACCGGCCGCTCACCGAGCCGCGGCACTGGCGGCGCAACACCGGCCGGCTGGTCACCGTGACCGTCGGCCCGGCGGGGGCGGCCGAGCAGGTGACCGGCCGGGTCACCGCCGTCGACGACGAGGGCGTGACCCTCGCCGTCGAGCCGAAGGCCAGGCCCGGTGCCCGCAAGCGGCCGCCGACGCCCCGGCAGGTGTCCTGGGCCGAGCTCGGCTCCGGCCGGGTGCAGGTCGAGTTCGGCCGCCCGGGCAAGCACGACCCGGCGGACGACCCGGCGGACGACGCGGCGGACGACCCGGACGACGTGCTCGACGTGCACGACGACGAGGACGACGACGAGGACGACGACGAGGGCGACGACGACGGAGGAGGACAGTGAACATCGACGTGACCGCCCTCAAGGCGGTCGAGCGGGAGAAGGGCATCCCCGTCGACACGGTCATCGAGGCCCTCGAGACGGCGCTCGTGACCGCGTACCGCCACGCCGACGGCGCGGCCAAGCACGTGCGGGTGCACGTCGACCGCAGGACCGGTGAGGTCGCGGTGCTCGCGCAGGAGCTGGGCCCCGACGGCGAGGTCGTGCGCGAGTGGGACGACACCCCCAGCGACTTCGGCCGCATCGCGGCCAGCACCGCCAAGCAGGTCATCGTCCAGCGGCTGCGCGACGCCGAGCACGAGCAGACCTTCGGCGAGTACGCCGGCAAGGAGGGCGACATCGTCAGCGGTGTCGTCCAGGCCGACGCCCGCCGCAACGCCCAGGGCGCGGTCCTGGTCGACATCGGCAAGGTCGAGGCGGTCCTGCCCGCCGCCGAGCAGGTCCCCGGCGAGAGCTACCCCCACGGCAGCCGGCTGCGCGCCTACGTCGTCTCCGTGTCGCGCACCCACCGCGGCCCGCAGGTGACCGTCTCGCGCACCCACCCGAACCTGGTGCGCAAGCTGTTCGCCCTCGAGGTCCCCGAGATCGCCGACGGCAGCGTCGAGATCGTCGCCGTCGCCCGGGAGGCCGGGCACCGATCGAAGATCGCCGTCCGCACCTCCGTGCCGGGGCTCAACGCCAAGGGCGCCTGCATCGGCCCGATGGGGCAGCGGGTGCGCAACGTCATGAGCGAGCTGCACGGCGAGAAGATCGACATCGTCGACTGGTCCGACGACCCGGCGACCTTCGTGGCCTCCGCGCTCAGCCCGGCCCGGGTGAGCAGCGCCACGCTGGTCGACCCGAAGGCCAAGGCGGTGCGCGTCGTCGTCCCGGACTTCCAGCTGTCGCTGGCCATCGGCAAGGAGGGGCAGAACGCCCGCCTCGCCGCCCGGCTCACCGGCTGCCGGATCGACATCCGCAGCGACGCCCGGCCCGACGACGCCACCCCCTCGCCCGGCGTGGGGCGCCCGCCGCTGCGCTCGGGCCCGCCACCGGTCCGCGCCGGCACCCCGGGCGGGCGGCCGTCCCCCGGTGGGGGCGGGCTGCGGTCCGGTCCGCGGCGTCCGGAACAACGGGGTCCCGCAGCGCGCTAGAGTGACGGGTGGCCGAAACGTCGATCCCGGTGCGCACCTGTGTGGGCTGCCGGGAGCGCGCTCCGGTCACCGACCTGCTGCGTGTCGTCCACCGGTCCGGGACCCTCGTGCCCGATCCGCGACGGCGGCTCCCCGGCCGGGGCGCGTCCGTGCACCCCACCCCGGAGTGCCTCCACGCAGCGGAGCGACGCCGGGCCTTCTCCCGGGCACTGCGCCTCCCGCGCGGTGCCGCGGTGGAGGCCGGTCCGCTCCGGACCCACGTCCTCGGCGCCTCCGCGCCGGGGGACCCGGGCCCGGGACGGGCGACAGCGGACGAACGACAGACCGCACTTCCCACAGACGGACCGGCAACCGGCCGGTCCGCACGTCGAGAGCAGGACGTCGTCGGATGAGTCAGCCGTGAAGTCCCCACGATGACAAGCCAGACCATGCACTACTGACAACGAGGTCGCGCGGGCGAGCCGCCGGCCTCACAAGAGGAGATCCGTGCCAGGCAAAGCCCGCGTCCACGAACTCGCCAAGGAGTTCGGGGTCGACAGCAAGACCGTGCTCGCCAAGCTCAAGGAGCAGGGCGAGTTCGTGAAGTCCGCCTCCTCGACCGTCGAGGCCCCCGTGGCCCGGCGGCTCCGGGAGGCCCTCGGCGCGTCCACCGGCGGCAACGCCGGCGGCGGCAACGGCGGCGGTGCCCCCGCCCGTCCGGCCGCCCCGCGCCCGGCGGCGCCCTCGCCGGCCGCGTCGGCCCCCGCGCCGTCGCCCGCCCCGCGTGCGCCGCAGCCCCCCGCCGCCCCGTCCGCGCCCGCGCCGTCGGCCGGCCCGACGCCGGGTCCGCGGCCCGGTGCCCCGCGTCCGGGTGCGCCGACGCCAGGCCCGCGTCCGGCCGCGCCCCAGGCTCCGGCCGCGGCCGCGCCCCAGGCCCCGGCCGCGGCCGCGCCCCAGGCCCCGGCCGCGGGCGCGCCCCAGGCCCCGGCCGCCGGCGCGCCGACCCAGCAGCCGGCCGCGCCCTCGGGTCCGCGTCCGGCCGCGCCGGGCGCCCCGCGTCCGGGTGCGCCCGCGCCGCGTCCGGCCGGTGGCCCCGTCCCCGGTCCCGCGCGTCCGGGTGCCCCGCGCCCGGCGGCTCCCGGTGGGGCCCGTCCCGGCGGTGCCGCGCCCGGCGCCCCGGGTGCCGGCCCGCGTCCGGGCCCGCGTCCGGCCCCGCGGCCGGGCAACAACCCCTTCAGCAGCGCCCCGCGTCCGGGTCCGGCTGCCGGTGGCCCGCGTCCGGGCCCGGCGGCGGGTGGCCCGCGTCCGGGTCCCGGTGCCGGCGGTCCGCGCCCGGCACCCGGCGCCGGTGGTCCCCGTCCCGGTGGCCCGCGTCCGGGTCCCGGTGCGGGTGGTCCGCGTCCCGCGGCCGGTCCGGGTGGTCCCCGGCCGAACCCGGGCATGATGCCGCCCCGGCCGAACCCGGGCATGATGCCGCCGCGTCCGGCCGGTGCCGGCCGTCCCGGCGGCCCCGGTGGTGCCGGTGGCCGCGGCCGTCCCGGTGGTCCCGGCGGCGGTGGCGGTGGCGGTTTCCGTCCCGGCGGCGGTGGCCCCGGTGCCGGTGCGCCGGCCGGCGGTGGTTTCCGCGGCGGCGGCGGCGGCGGTGGCCGCGGCCGTGGTCGTGGCGGCTCCGGTGCGGGCACCGCGGGTGCCTTCGGGCGTCCGGGTGGCCGCGGTCCGGTCCGCGGGCGCAAGAGCAAGAAGCAGCGGCGCCAGGAGTTCGACCAGATGGCGGCGCCCAGCATGGGCGGCGTCAGCCTGCCCCGCGGCAACGGGCAGACCGTCCGGCTGCCCCGCGGCGCCTCGCTGACCGACCTGGCCGAGCGCATCGGCGCCCAGCCGGCCGCGCTGGTGACCGCCCTGTTCCACCTGGGCGAGATGGTCACCGCGACGCAGTCGGTGAACGAGGACACGCTGCAGCTGCTCGGTGCCGAGATCGGCTGGAACATCGAGGTCGTCAGCCCGGAGGACGAGGACCGCGAGCTCCTCGAGACCTTCGACCTGACCTTCGGTGACGAGGGCGACGAGGAGGACTGGGAGACCCGTCCGCCGGTCGTCACGGTCATGGGTCACGTCGACCACGGCAAGACGAAGCTGCTCGACGCCGTCCGCAACACCAACGTGGTGGCGCGGGAGGCCGGCGGCATCACCCAGCACATCGGCGCGTACCAGATCGCCACCGAGCTGGACGGCCAGGAGCGGGCGATCACCTTCATCGACACCCCGGGTCACGAGTCGTTCACCGCGATGCGTGCCCGTGGCGCGAAGGTCACCGACATCGTCGTCCTGGTGGTCGCCGCCGACGACGGCGTCATGCCGCAGACGGTCGAGGCGCTCAACCACGCCCAGGCCGCCGAGGTGCCGATCGTGGTCGCGGTGAACAAGGTGGACAAGGAGGGGGCCAACCCCGCCAAGATCCGCCAGCAGCTCACCGAGTACGGGCTGGTGGCCGAGGAGTACGGCGGCGACACGATGTTCGTCGACGTCTCGGCGGTCACCCGGCAGGGTCTGGACGACCTGCTGGCGGCGATCCTGCTCACGGCGGACGCCGCGCTCGACCTGCGCGCCAACACCGAGATGGACGCCCAGGGCGTCGTCATCGACGCCAAGCTCGACCGTGGCCGTGGCCCCGTCGCCACGGTGCTGGTCCAGCGCGGCACCCTGCGGGTCGGTGACTCGCTGGTCGCCGGTGACGCCTTCGGCCGCGTGCGGTCGCTGCTCGACGAGCACGGCGCGAAGCTCAAGGAGGCCACGCCGGCCCGCCCGGTCCAGGTCGTCGGTCTCACCTCGGTGCCGCGTGCCGGTGACACCTTCCTCGTCGTCGAGGAGGACCGGGTCGCCCGGCAGATCGCCGACCGGCGGCAGGCCCGCATCCGCAACGCGCAGAACGCCTCGATGCGCAAGCGGATCAGCCTCGAGGACCTCGACGCCGCGCTGAAGGAGAACCGCCAGCTCAACCTGATCATCAAGGGCGACAACTCGGGCACCGTCGAGGCGCTCGAGGACGCGCTCATGAAGATCGAGGTGAGCGACGACGTCTCGCTGCGGGTCATCCACCGCGGCGTCGGCGCGATCAGCAAGAGCGACATCGACCTGGCGCTGGCCGACGACGTCATCGTCATCGGCTTCAACGTCCGGGCCGAGGGCCAGGCCACCGAGCTCGCCAACCGCGAGGGCGTCGACGTCCGGTACTACTCGGTCCTCTACTCGGCGATCGAGGAGATCGAAGCGGCCCTCAAGGGCATGCTCAAGCCGGAGTTCGAGGAGGTCGAGCTCGGCACGGCGGAGATCCGCGAGGTCTTCCGGGTGCCGCGCATCGGCAACGTCGCGGGCTCGATCGTCCGCAGCGGCACGATCACCCGGAACTCGAAGGCCCGGGTCATCCGCGACGGTGTGGTGATCGCCGACAACCTGACGGTCGAGTCGCTGCGCCGCTTCAAGGACGACGTCACCGAGGTCCGCGAGGGCTACGAGTGCGGTATCGGCCTGGGGTCGTTCAACGACGTCAAGGTCGAGGACGTCATCGAGACCTTCGAGGTCCGCGAGAAGCCGCGCGACTGACGAAGGGCCCCCTCGCCCCCCACCACTCGCAGGCTCGTGGCGGGGGGCGAGGGGGCCACACCGGCACGTGATCGACGTCGTCAGGCACCAGGGAGGCGGTGAGCGTGTTCACCGGCACGCTCACCGCCGACCTGCTGCTGGGCGACGTCCACTCGCTCAAGGGCAAGCGCGCCGTGGTCCGGCCCATCGTGGCCGAGCTGCGGCGCCGCTTCGCCGTGGCCGCGGCCGAGGTGGGCGACGTCGACCTGCACCGCCGCGTGCAGGTCGGCGTCGCCACCGTCGCGGGGGACGCCGGCCAGGTGACCGACGTCCTCGACGCCTGCGAGCGGTTGCTGGCCGAGCGGCCGGAGGTGACGCTGCTGTCGACGCACCGGCAGCTGTTCTCCGACACCGACGCCTGATGAAGGACCCCCTCGCCCCCCACCCCTCGCAGGCTCGGGGCGGGCCCCTGCGAGGGGGCCGCCCACTGTCCACCGGCGTCCTCGACGCCCCGACCCCCGGAGGTCCGCCGTGGCCGACCCCGCCCGCGCCCGCAAGCTCGCGGTGCGCATCCGACAGATCGTCTCCGCCGCGATCGAGTCCCAGATCAAGGACCCCCGGCTGGGCATGGTCACCGTGACCGACGCGCGGGTGACCAGCGACCTGCGCGAGGCCACCGTCTTCTACACCGTCTACGGCGACGCCACCGCCGTCGCGGACTCCGCCAAGGCGCTCGCCTCGGCCACCGGGGTGCTGCGCTCGACCGTGGGCCGGCAGACCGGCATCAAGTTCGTGCCGACGCTGACCTTCGTCGCCGACCACGTGCCCGACACCGCGCGCGAGCTCGACGAGGCCCTCGAGCGGGTCCGGCACGCCGACGCCGAGCTCGCCCGCCTGCGCGAGCACGCCACCTACGCCGGCGAGGCCGACCCCTACCGGCACCCGGAGGAGGACGACGAGACCTCCGACGCCGACGTCAGCACGTCCCCCGAGCACAGGAGTGCCTCGTGAGCGAGAACGACCCGGACCCGTACCTCCCCGGGGAGGGGCAGGGCCGCTCGGAGCTCGGCGGGCGGGCCGAGCCGAACGCCGGCGACCCCACCGACGGCGGCCGCGAGGGCCAGATCGGGGCGGTGCCCTCCATCGCGGAGGACGAGCCCGACGACGGCGGCCCGCCGCTGCCGCCCGGGGGCGGGCGGGTGACCGAGGACCGCAACGCACCCCCGGTGGCCGATCCCGGCCCCGACGCCTGACCCGTGACCGCGCCGACCGCCGGGGTGCCCCTGCGCACCCCGGCCGCCGTGCTGGCCGCGGCCGCCGACACCGGCGCCACCGTCGTGCTCAGCGGGCACGTGCAGCCCGACGCCGACGCGCTGGGCAGCACCCTGGCCCTCGCCGAGGGGCTGCGCCGCCGCGGCGCCCGGGTGACCGCCACGTTCCCCGGCCGCCCCGTGCTGCCGGACTCGCTCGGCTGGCTGCCCGGGACCGAGGGCCTGGTGCCCTCGACCGCCGTCCCCGCGTCCCCGGACGTCTTCGTCAGCCTCGACGCCGCCTCGCCCGCCCGCCTGGGCGAGCTGGCCGCGCTGCTCGGCGACGCCGGCACCTCCGTCGTCGTCGACCACCACGCGAGCAACCCCGGCTTCGGGGACGTGCGGCTGGTCGACCCGGCCGCCCCGGCGACCGTCGTCCTCGTCGCCGGCCTGCTCGACGAGCTCGGCGTCGCCCTCGACGCCGGCCTGGCCACGGTGCTGTACGCCGGCCTGGCCGCCGACACCGGCTCCTTCCGCTTCAGCAGCACCCGGCCGGACACCCACGTGCTGGCCGCCCGGCTGCTGTCCACCGGCATCGACCACGCGGCCATCAGCCAGCGGCTGTTCGACACCGCCCCGTTCGGCTGGCTGCGGCTGCTGTCGGCGGTGACCGGGCGGGCGGTGCTCGAGCCCGGCGTCGGCGCCGGGCTGGTGTGGACCTGGTCGAGCACCGCTGAGGCGGCCGAGCACGGCCTGCCCGGCGAGCAGCTCGAGGCGCTGGTCGACGTCGTCCGGTCGACCGCCGAGGCCGACGTCGCCTGCGTGCTCAAGGGACAGGACGACGGCTCGTGGGCGGTGTCGCTGCGCTCGCGCGGCGGCACCGACGTCGCCCGTGTCGCGATGGCGCTGGGCGGCGGCGGGCACCGGGCCGCGGCGGGCTTCACCTCGCACCTGGACCGCGAGGCGACGATGGCGGCGATCCGTGCCCTGGTGTCGTCCGCGACGACGGCGCGGTGACGGAGCGGGCGCCGTCCGTCCTGGGGCTGGCCGTCCCGGCGCTGGTCGTGCTGGCCGCCGAGCCGCTGTACCTGCTGGTCGACACCGCGGTCGTCGGCAACCTGGGCACCGTCCCCCTGGGCGGGCTCGCCGTCGGCGGCGGGCTGCTGGCCTGGGCGGCCGCGCTGCTCAACTTCCTCGCCTACGGCACCACCGCCCGCGCCGCCCGCCGCGCCGGGGCCGGGGACCGCGCCGGGGCGGTCGCCGAGGGCGTGCAGGCCACCTGGCTGGCGCTGCTGCTCGGCGCCGCCGTCGTCGTGCTCTTCCAGC
Organism: Geodermatophilus sp. SYSU D00867; assembly: GCF_054050315.1. Classification (NCBI taxonomy): domain Bacteria; kingdom Bacillati; phylum Actinomycetota; class Actinomycetes; order Geodermatophilales; family Geodermatophilaceae; genus Geodermatophilus; species Geodermatophilus sp. SYSU D00867. The sequence goes on from NZ_JBJGZC010000034.1 coordinate 25,895, forward strand.
TCCTGGCCGGCCCGCTGACCCGCGCCCTGGCCGGCGGGCCCGGAGAGGTGGCCGCGGCGGGGGAGCAGTGGCTGCGGATCGCCGGCTGCGGCGCGCCGCTGCTGCTGGTGTCCCTGGCCGGCAACGGCTGGCTGCGCGGCGTGCAGGACCTCCGCCGGCCGGTGCGCTTCGTGCTCGCCGGCAGCCTGCTGAGCCTGGTGCTCTGCCCGCTGCTGGTGCACCCGGCCGGCCTCGGGCTGCCCGGCTCCGCGGTGGCCAACCTCGTCGGCCAGTCGCTCACCGCGTCGCTGTTCGTGCGGGCGCTGCTGCGCGAGGGCGCCGACTGGCGGTTCCGGCCGGCCGCCGTGCGGGCGCAGCTGGTCCTCGGCCGCGACCTGCTGCTGCGCGCCACCGTGCTGCAGCTGGCCTTCCTGGTCGCCGCCGGGGTCGCCGCGCGCGCCGGGCAGGCGCAGCTCGGCGCCCACCAGATCGCGCTGCAGCTGTTCCTCTTCCTCGCGCTGGTCCTCGACGCCTACGCCATCGCCGCGCAGACGCTGGTCGGCCACGCGCTCGGTGCCGGCCGGCCCGGCGAGGCCCGCGCCACCGCCCGCCGGGTCACCCTGTGGGGCCTGGGCACCGGCGTGCTGGTCGCCGTCGCGCTGCTGGCCGGCCGCGACCTGCTCGTGCCGCTGTTCAGCGGCGACCCCGCCGTCCGGGAGCAGGCGGAGCTGGTCTGGTGGTTCCTCGCCGGGTTCCAGCCGCTGGCCGGGGTCGTCTTCGCCCTCGACGGCGTGCTCATGGGGGCGGGCGACGTCGCCTACCTGCGCACGGTCACCGTCGGCGCCGCGCTGGTCGGCTTCCTGCCCCTGTCGCTGCTGTCGGGACCGCTGGGCTGGGGGCTGGCCGGGGTCTGGACCGGGCTCACGGCGTTCATCGCGCTGCGGCTCGTCGCGGTGCTCGCCCGGGTGGCGGGGGACAGGTGGCTGACCGCGCCTGCGACGGTGGGGGCGTGAGCTCACCCCACGACGACGCTCCGCCGGCGCTCCACGTCTCCGCGGGGACCCCGGCATGAGCCGCCGCCGCGCCGCCGACGCCGACGTCACCCCGGGGATCCTGCTGGTCGACAAGCCCGGCGGGATGACCTCGCACGACGTCGTCGCCCGGGCCCGGCGGGTGCTGTCGATCCGCCGGGTCGGCCACGCCGGCACCCTCGACCCGATGGCCACCGGCCTGCTCGTGCTCGGCGTCGGGTCGGCGACCCGGCTGCTGGGCCACCTGGGCGGCTCGGACAAGGTCTACGACGCCACGATCCGTCTCGGGCAGACCACCGTGACCGACGACCGCGAGGGCGAGGTCCTCACCACCATCCCCGCCGGGCACCTCGACGACGACGCGATCCGCGCGGCGCTGGCCGCCCAGACCGGCCCGCTGCTGCAGGTGCCCTCGTCGGTCAGCGCGGTGAAGGTCGGCGGCCGCCGCTCCTACGACCGCGTCCGGGCCGGCGAGGAGGTCGTGCTCGAGCCCCGCCCGGTCACCGTGCACCGCATCGACGTGCACCGCGTCGACCGGACCGGGCCCGGCCTGGTCGACGTCGAGGTCACCGTGTCCTGCTCCGCCGGGACGTACGTCCGCGCCATCGCCCGCGACGCCGGGGCCGCGCTCGGCGTCGGCGGGCACCTCACCGCGCTGCGCCGCACCGCCTCCGGCCCGTTCACCACCGCGCAGGCCGCCCCGGTCGAGGAGGCCGCGGCCGCGCTCGCCGCCGGGGGCGGGCCGGGGACGCTGACCCTCCCCGAGGCCGCGACGGCGATCTACCCCGAGCGGCGGCTCACCGACGACGAGGCCCGCGCCCTCGGGTACGGCCAGCGGGTCGCGGCGACCGGGCGGCCGGGGCTCAGCGCCGCCGTCGACCCGGCGGGCCGGCTGGTCGCGCTCGTCGAGGACGCCGGGTCCACCGCCCGGGTCGCCGTCGGCTTCCCCGGGTGACGGTCTGGAACGGCTCCCGTGCAGGGGCCCTCCGCCTGCGCGTGCGAGGCGTGGGGGCACGGGGGTCCTCCGCCTAGTCCCGGACGAGCTAGTCCCGGACGAGCTTGCCGATCAGCGAGTCGTCCAGGTGGTCGAGGAGGTCGGCGGGGTCGTCGTACACCTCGTCGGCGCCGGCGTCCTCCAGCTCGGCGCGGGAGATGCCGCCGCAGGTCAGCGCGATGCACGGCAGCCCGGCGTCGCGCGCGGACCGCACGTCCCAGACGGTGTCCCCGACGACGACGGTGCGCGCGGCGTCCAGGCCGTGCTGGTCGACGGCGGTCTGCAACAGGTCCGGCGCCGGCTTGGCCGCCTCGACGTCGGCCGAGGAGGTGGCCCCGTCGACGACGTCGTCGCCGCCGATCGCCGGCACCATCCACTCCAGGTCCGAGTCCTTGCCGCTGGTGGCCAGCACCACGGCCAGCTCCCGCTCCCGGCACGCGGCCAGCAGCTCGTCGACGCGCGGGAAGGCGGTCACCAGCTCGCGCAGCGGCTCGTAGCGGCGGGTCTTGGCGTCGGACACCTCGCCGGCGTCGTCGGCGTCCTCACCGAGGAGGTGGGTGACCAGCTCCTCGCTGGCGATGCCGATCGCCCGGTGGCAGTCGGCCATCGACACCTCGGGGTGCCCGGTGTCGCGGAACGCCTGCCACCAGGCGAGGACCTGCAGGTAGTTCGTGTCGAGCAGGGTGCCGTCGACGTCGAACAGCACGCCGGGCCGCGGAGCCGGGGTCATCGGGCCATCCTGGCCCGGCCCGCGGGAGGCCGCAGGGGATTGACGGTCCCCGCGGGCGGGAAGGGGGCTGCCATGAGCGTCGTCAAGATCAACGCCATCACCGTGCCGCCGCACATGCAGGAGCGCTTCGAGGAGCGCTTCCGCGGCCGCGCCGGCGCCGTGGAGAAGACCCCGGGCTTCGAGTGGTTCGAGCTGCTGCGGCCGCTGGAGGGCACCGACCAGTACCTCGTCTACACCCGGTGGGAGAGCGAGGAGGCCTACCGCTCCTGGGAGGACGGGCAGGACTTCGCCCGCGCCCACGAGGGCGGGGGCGACGAGCTCGCCCCGGCGGCCAGCGACTCGCAGCACCTGTGGTCCTACGAGGTCGTCGAGAGCTCGGCGCCGGACCGGCCCTGACCCGCGCGGGCGACGGCGGCGGTCGGCTCCCGGCCGCCGCCGGGCCCGGGGCTACTGTGAGCGGAGGGGCGGCCCCGACGCCGCCCTGGCCGCAGACGGAGCACGCGCAGGTGGGAGCCATGACCGACACGCTCGCCGACAGCAGGACCACGCCCCGGGTCTTCACCGAGGGCGTGCCGGTGACCGTGGAGGACGTGACCCGCCGCCCGGCCGCCGAGCGCCGGGCGGTGCTCGCCGACCCCGGCTTCGGCCGGCACTTCACCGACTCGATGTTCGTGGCCCGCTGGACCGCCGGCCGCGGCTGGCACGACGCCCGGCTCACCGCGTACGCGCCGCTGCAGGTGGACCCGGCCACCGCCGCGCTGCACTACGCGCAGTCGATCTTCGAGGGCCTCAAGGCCTACGCCCAGCCCGACGGCAGCGTCGCGACCTTCCGGCCCGAGGCCAACGCGGCCCGCTTCGCCCGGAGCGCCCGCCGGCTGGCGATGCCGCCGGTGCCCGAGGAGGCGTTCATCGCCGCCGTCGACGCGCTCGTCGACGCCGACCGCGACTGGGTGCCCACCGGCCCCGACCAGACGCTGTACCTCCGGCCCTACCAGCTGGCCACCGAGCCCTTCCTCGGCGTGCGCCCGGCCAACGAGTACCTGTTCCTCGTCATCGCCAGCCCGGCCGGCGCGTACTTCCCGCGCGGCGTGCACCCGGTGAGCGTCTACCTGTCCGAGGACTACATCCGGGCCGCGCCCGGCGGCACCGGCGACGTCAAGTGCGCCGGCAACTACGCCGCCAGCCTGCTGGCCCAGGAGCAGGCCATCGCCGCCGGCTGCGACCAGGTCGTCTGGCTCGACGCGCTGGAGAAGCGCTACGTCGAGGAGATGGGCGGGATGAACCTGTTCTTCGTCCTCGGCTCCGGTGACGACGCCGAGCTGGTCACCCCCGAGCTCACCGGCACGCTGCTGCCCGGCATCACCCGCGAGTCGCTGGTCACCGTGGCCCGCGACCGCGGCATGCGGGTGACCGAGCGCCGGTTCAGCGTCGACGAGTGGCGCTCCGGCGTGGCCGACGGCACGGTCACCGAGACCTTCGCCTGCGGCACCGCCGCGGTCATCACCCCGGTCGGCGAGGTGAAGGCGCGCACCGGCGACTTCACCGTCGGCGACGGGACGCCGGGGCCGGTGACCATGGGCCTGCGCGAGCACCTGCTCGACATCCAGCACGGCCGGGTGCCCGACACCCACGGCTGGCTGCACCGGGTCGCCTGAGCGACCCGGCGGCGACACGGGGGAGCGGGCGGGTGCGGCACTGGCGTGGGCTGGCCGACGTCCCGGCCGACCTGGGCCGGACGGTGGTCACCGTCGGCATGTACGACGGCGTCCACCGCGGCCACCAGCAGCTGATCGGCACCGCCGTCGCCCGCGCGCGGGCGCTGCACCGGCCGTGCGTGCTGGTCACCTTCGACCCGCACCCGACCGAGGTCGTGCGGCCCGGCTCGCACCCGGCGATCCTCACCTCCCTGGACCGCAAGGCCGAGCTGGTCGCCGGGCTCGGCGTCGACGCGATGTGCGTCATCCCGTTCACGCCCGAGTTCAGCCGGCTCACCCCCGAGGAGTTCGCCCACGGCGTGCTCGTCGAGGACCTGCACGCCGCGGCGGTCGTCGTCGGCGAGAACTTCACCTACGGGCACAGGGCCGCCGGGAACGTCACCACGCTGACCCAGGAGGGCCGCCGGTTCGGCTTCGCCGTCGAGGGGATCCCGCTGGCCGGCGACGCCTCCGCCGACGGCGAGGTGACGATCTCCTCGACCTACATCCGCGCCTGCGTCGCCGCCGGGGACATGGAGAGCGCGGCGCGGGCGCTGGGCCGCCCGCACCGGGTCGACGGCGTCGTCGTCCGCGGCGACCGGCGCGGCCGGGAGCTCGGCTACCCGACGGCGAACGTCGAGTGCCCGCCGTACACCGCGATCCCCGCCGACGGCGTCTACGCCGGGTCCCTGGTCACCCGCGACCCCGCCGGGCGCACGCTCGACAGCCGCCCCGCCGCGGTCTCGGTGGGCACCAACCCCACCTTCCAGGGCTCCCGGCGCACCGTGGAGGCCCACGTCCTCGACTTCGCCGGCGACCTCTACGGCGAGCACGTCGGCGTCGAGTTCGTCTCCCGGCTGCGCCCGATGACCGCCTTCGCCGGGGTCGACGAGCTGGTGACGGCCATGGCCGCCGACGTCGTCCGCACCCGCGCCGTCCTGGGGCTGCCCCCCGCCGGGTGATCACCGCGGCGGGCCCCCGCCGGCGCGCTGGTAGCCTCGCAGGTGTCGGGCCCCGCCCGACGTGTGTGCACACCTGCCCCCGTGACCCAGACCGGGGGCCACACCCGACCTGGCCAGGAGGCCCGCCCATGGCGCTCGACAGCGCGACGAAGCAGCAGATCATGACCGAGTACGCGACGGTCGAGAAGGACACGGGCTCGCCCGAGGTCCAGGTCGCGATGCTCACCCGCCGGATCAGCGACCTGACCGAGCACCTCAAGCAGCACAAGCACGACCACCACAGCCGGCGCGGCCTGCTGCTGCTGGTCGGCCGCCGTCGCCGGCTGCTGAACTACCTGGCGAAGACCGACATCAACCGCTACCGCTCGCTCATCGAGCGGCTCGGTCTGCGCCGCTGACCCAGAGGGGACCGTCCCGCCCGGGACGGTCCCCTCTCTCGTGGGGCACCCGCCCCACGGGACCCCCGGCGCCCCGCCCGCGCACCCCGACGCCGGCCGGTCCTCGGTGGTGGCCCCCGGGAATGCCCCTCCACGGGAGGGGGAACGACCCCCGTGGGCTTCGATCGAAGACCGGTCACCCGGGAGCAGTCCGGCGCAGGACGCCACGAAGAGGACGTCGCCGCATGCGACGTAGGAAGAGGACGACGTGTCCGCACCCACCACCCAGGGCAGCATCGCTGCCGAGTACGACCCCGAGGACGGGGTCACCACCGCCACCGCGGTCATCGACAACGGCAGCCACGGCAGCCGCAGCATCACCTTCGAGACCGGGCGGCTGGCCAAGCAGGCCGCCGGCTCGGTCGTCGTCAGCATGGGCGACACCATGCTGCTGTCGGCCACCACGGCCAGCAGGCAGCCCAAGGAGCACTTCGACTTCTTCCCGCTGACGGTCGACGTCGAGGAGCGGATGTACGCCGCCGGGCGCATCCCCGGCTCGTTCTTCCGCCGCGAGGGCCGCCCCAGCGAGGACGCGATCCTCACCTGCCGGCTCATCGACCGGCCGCTGCGGCCGACCTTCGCCAAGGGCCTGCGCAACGAGGTCCAGGTCGTCATCACCGTGCTGTCGCTGGACCCGGCGCACCTCTACGACGTGCTCGCCATCAACGGCGCGTCGGCGTCCACCCAGCTGTCGGGCCTGCCGTTCTCCGGCCCGGTCGGCGGCACCCGCGTCGCCCTGGTGGGCGGCCAGTGGATCGGCTTCCCCACGCACGCCGAGCTCGAGGACGCCGTCTTCGACATGGTCGTGGCCGGCCGCGTGCTCCCCGACGGCGACGTCGCGATCATGATGGTCGAGGCCGAGGCCACCGAGAAGACGATCGAGCTGGTCCGCGGCGGCGCCACCGCGCCGACCGAGGAGGTCGTCGCCCAGGGCCTCGAGGCCGCCAAGCCCTTCATCAAGGCGCTGTGCGAGGCGCAGACGGCGCTGGCCGAGAAGGCCGCCAAGCCGGTCGCGGAGTTCCCGCGCTTCCTGGACTACCAGGACGACGTGTACGCCGCCGTCGAGTCCGCCGCCCTCGAGCGGCTGACCGAGGCGCAGGCCATCGCCGGCAAGCAGGAGCGCAACGACGCCACCGACGCGCTCAAGGACGAGGTCGCCGCCTCGCTGGCCGAGCAGTTCGCCGGCCGCGAGAAGGAGGTGTCGGCCGCCTTCCGCGCCGTCACCAAGAAGGTCGTCCGGCAGCGCATCCTGCGCGACAAGGTCCGCATCGACGGCCGCGGCGTCACCGACATCCGGCCGCTGTCGGCCGAGGTCGAGGTCGTCCCGCGGGTGCACGGCTCGGCGCTGTTCGAGCGCGGCGAGACCCAGATCCTGGGCGTCACCACGCTGAACATGCTCCGCATGGAGCAGCAGCTCGACACGCTCTCGCCCGAGACGCGCAAGCGCTACATGCACAACTACAACTTCCCGCCGTACTCCACCGGCGAGACCGGCCGCGTGGGCTCGCCCAAGCGCCGCGAGATCGGCCACGGCGCGCTCGCCGAGCGCGCCCTGCTGCCGGTGCTGCCCGACCGCGAGGAGTTCCCCTACGCGATCCGGCAGGTGTCCGAGGCCCTGGGCTCCAACGGCTCGACGTCGATGGGCTCGGTCTGCGCCTCGACCCTGTCGCTGCTCAACGCCGGTGTGCCGCTGCGCGCCCCGGTCGCCGGCATCGCCATGGGCCTGGTCTCCGACGAGGTCGACGGCAGGACCGAGTACGTCGCGCTGACCGACATCCTCGGCGCCGAGGACGCCTTCGGCGACATGGACTTCAAGGTCGCCGGCACCAAGGACTTCGTCACGGCCCTGCAGCTGGACACCAAGCTCGACGGCATCCCGTCCGACGTGCTCGCCCAGGCGCTGACCCAGGCCCGCGCCGCCCGCCTGCACATCCTCGACGTGATGAACGAGGCCATCGACGGCCCCGACGAGATGAGCCCCTACGCCCCGCGCGTGACCACGGTGCGCATCCCGGTCGACAAGATCGGCGCGGTCATCGGCCCCAAGGGCCAGATGATCAACTCGATCCAGGACGAGACCGGCGCCGAGATCACCATCGAGGACGACGGCACGATCTACGTCGGCGCCTCCGACGGCCCGTCGGCCCAGGCCGCGGTCGACCGCATCAACGCGATCGCCAACCCGCAGATGCCGAAGGTCGGGGAGCGCTTCCTCGGCACCGTCGTCAAGACGACGCCGTTCGGCGCCTTCGTCTCGCTGCTGCCGGGCAAGGACGGCCTGGTGCACATCAGCAAGCTGGGCGGCGGCAAGCGGATCGGCAAGGTCGAGGACGTCGTGAACGTCGGCGACAAGCTGCAGGTCGAGATCACCGACATCGACGCCCGCGGCAAGATCAGCCTGGTCCCGGTGGCCGCCGAGGGCGAGGGCGAGGGTGCCGCCGCCGGCGACGGCGCGGCCCCGGCCGACGCCCCCGCTCCCGCGGAGGCCTGACACGGTCGCCGAACCGACGCCGACCGGGGCCGGGGCCGGCGTGGGGTCCACCGACCTCACGTCCGCCCCGGCCCCGGTCGGTGTCGCCCGCGTCATCGACGTCGACGAGGTCGGCGGCCGGGTCGAGCGCACGGTGCTGCCCGGCGGGCTGCGCGTGCTCACCGAGACGATGCCCGGCGTCCACTCGGCCACCCTCGGCATCTGGGTGGGCGTCGGCTCCCGGGACGAGACCGACCGGGTCGCCGGCGCCTCGCACTTCCTCGAGCACCTGCTGTTCAAGGGCACCCGCAGCCGCAGCGCCCTGGAGATCGCGACGGCGATGGACGCCGTCGGCGGTGAGATGAACGCCTTCACCGCCAAGGAGCACACCTGCTACTACGCCAACGTGCTCGCCAGCGACCTCCCGCTGGCGGTCACGCTGCTCGGCGACCTGGTGACCGAGGCGCTCAACACCGCCGAGGACCTGGAGTCCGAGCGGACGGTGGTGCTCGAGGAGATCGCCATGCGCGACGACGAGCCCTCCGACCTGGTGCACGACCTGTTCGCCGAGACGCTCTTCGGCGGCACCCCGCTGGGCCGATCGGTGCTCGGCACCGTCGAGTCGATCGAGGGGCTGACCCGCGACGACGTCGACGGCTGGTACCGCTCGCGCTACTCCGTCCCCTCGATGGTGGTCACCGCCGCCGGCCGGGTGGACCACCAGCAGGTGGTCGACCTGGTGACGGCGGTCTTCGGCGAGCGGCTGTCCGGTACGGCGTCCCCGGCGCCGTTGCGCCGCGGCGAGGAACTGGTCCCCGGCCGCCCCGCGCGGCCCGCCGGGCTGGTCAGCCGGAAGACCGAGCAGACGCACCTGCTGCTGGGCAGCCTCGCGCTCAGCCGGTTCGACGAGCGGCGCTACGCCGCCGCGGTCCTGGAGACGGCGGTGGGCGGCGGGATGAGCTCGCGGCTGTTCCAGGAGATCCGGGAGAAGCGCGGCCTGGTCTACAGCGTCGGGTCGGCGCTGACCTCCTACGCCGGCACCGGCGCGTTCTCCGTCTACGCCGGCTGCGCCAAGAAGCGGGTGCCCGAGGTGCTGCGCCTGGTGCGCGAGGAGCTGGCCCGGGTGGCCGCCGAGGGGCTCACCTCCGAGGAGGTGGCCCGCGGCCGCGGTCAGCTGCGCGGCGGGACGGTGCTCGGCCTCGAGGACACCGGTTCGCGGATGAGCCGGCTGGGCAAGAGCGAGCTGTCGTACGGGGAGTACGTCCCGGTGCGCGAGGTGCTCGACCGGATCGCCGCGGTCGACGAGGGGCAGGTGCGCGCGGTCGCCGCGGACCTGCTGGGCCGGGAGACCTGCCTCGCCGTCGTCGGCCCCTACCGGGAGTCCGACCTCGACCGGCTCTGACCCCGCCCAGCCCGACCTCGGAGACCGATGACCGACCCGAGTCCCTCCTCGGCGTTCCGCGTGCACGGTGCGCTGTCCCGCGGCGCCTTCGCGGTGACGGTGCTCGTCTCGCTCGCCGTGCTGTTCGCGCCGGCCTCCGACGTCCCCGCCGCCCCTCCGGGCGTGGACAAGCTCGTCCACCTCGCGCTGTTCCTGGCGCTGGCGCTCGCCGGCCGGTGGGCGGGGACGCGGCCGGGACCGCTGGCGGTGCTCCTGCTCGCCTACGGCGCGGTCAGCGAGGTCGTCCAGGCGGTGACGCCGCTGCAGCGCTCGGGCTCGGTCCTCGACTGGCTCGCCGACGCCGCCGGCGTCGCGCTCGGCCTGCTGCTGTGGGCGGTGGGGGAGCGCCGGGCCGCCCGGGTGACCGGTGCGGAGGCCGTCTTGCATCGGGACGGGCCGCCCGGAAGCCTGACCCGGTGACCACGAGCACCCCCGCACCCCACCAGCAGGCGACCGGCGCGACCACGGGCGAGCCGCCCCGGATCTCGGTCGGTGTGCTCGGCGCCCGGGGCCGGATGGGCACCGAGGTGGTGAAGGCGGTCAACGCCGCCGACGACCTCGAGCTCGTCGCGATGGTCGACGAGGGGGACTGGCTGTTCAACGTCGCCGACGCCGGCGCGCAGGTGGTCGTCGACTTCACCCGCCCGGACGTCGTCATGGACAACATCCGGTTCTGCATCGACCAGAACATCCACTGCGTCGTCGGGACGACGGGCTTCGACGAGCAGAAGCTGGCGACGGTCGCCGAGTGGCTGGAGCCCAAGCCCGAGGTGGGCGTGGTCATCGCCCCCAACTTCGGCATCGGCGCGGTGCTGCTCATGCGCTTCGCCCAGGAGGCCGCGCGCTTCTTCCCCTCCACGGAGATCGTCGAGCTGCACCATCCGAACAAGGTCGACGCCCCGTCGGGCACCGCCGTCCGCACCGCGCGCCTCGTGGCCGCCGCACGCCGGGCGGCCGGGCTGCCGGCGTCGCCGGACGCGACCACCGACTCGCTGCCCGGTGCCCGCGGTGCCGACGTCGAGGGCATCCCGGTGCACGCGGTGCGGCTCACCGGCCTGGTCGCGCACCAGGAGGTCCTCATGGGCGCGGCGGGGGAGACCCTGACGCTGCGGCACGACTCCTTCGACCGCGCGTCCTTCATGCCCGGCGTCCTGCTCGCCGTCCGCGAGATCGGCGCGCGGCCGGGGCTGACCGTGGGGATCGAGACCTTCCTCGGTCTCTGACCGCCCGTGACGGGGTGTGACCGAGACCCCGTGTGCACGCCCGCCGGGAGTCGTGTACTGTTCTCTTCGCGCCGGACGAGCCCGCGAGGGCCACGGAGGAGCACCCGAGCGGTGCAGGACTCCGGAGCCGGCGTAGAGTAGGACAAGCAGCCACCGAGGAAGCCCGAGAGGGTCGAGTTGGTGTGCGTCCGCTCCTTGAGAACTCAACAGCGTGCCGAAAGTCAGTGCCAAGTAACAAACCCCCGCACTGCACGGTTGATTCGTGTGGT
>NZ_JBJGZC010000035.1:0-36364 GCF_054050315.1 Geodermatophilus sp. SYSU D00867
GGCCGGGGACCCCGAGGGGTCCCCGGCCCGTCGCCGGGTGGAGCGGAGGATCAGGCGACCGCGGGCTGCCGCAGGTCGGTGTCGACGCCGCCGGTCTCCGCGGCGACCGGGGCGGACGCCCGGCCGGTGCGGAACCGCTCGAGGTCGAGGATGCCCTCGCGCCGGGCGACGATCGTCGGGACCAGCGCCTGGCCGGCGACGTTCACCGCGGTGCGGCCCATGTCGAGGATCGGGTCGATCGCCAGCAGCAGGCCGACGCCGGCCAGCGGCAGGCCCAGGGTGGACAGCGTCAGGGTCAGCATGACCACCGCGCCGGTGACGCCGGCCGTGGCGGCCGAGCCGACCACCGACACCAGCGCGATGAGCAGGTAGTCGGTGAGCGACAGGTCCACGCCGAAGAACTGCGCCACGAAGATCGCCGCCAGCGCCGGGTAGATCGCGGCGCAGCCGTCCATCTTCGTCGTCGCGCCCAGCGGGACGGCGAAGGAGGCGTAGGACCGCGGCACGCCCAGGTTCTGCTCGGTGACCCGCTCGGTCACCGGCAGGGTGCCGATCGAGGACCGGGAGACGAAGGCGAGCTGGATGGCCGGCCAGGCGCCGGCGAACCACCGCAGCGGCGAGAGGCCGTGCAGGCGCAGGAGCACCGGGTAGACGACGAACAGCACCAGCGCGAGGCCCGCGTAGACCGAGCCCGCGAAGACGCCGAGGGAGCCGAGCGAGTCCCACCCGTAGGTGGCCACGGCGTTGCCGATGAGGCCGACGGTGCCGACCGGGGCCAGCAGGATGACCCACCACAGCAGCTTCTGGACGACGGCCAGGGCGGAGCGGACCAGGCCGAGGAACGGCTCGGCCGGCTCGCCGACCTTGAGGATCGCGACGCCGATCGCGACCGACAGCACGATCAGCTGCAGGACGTTGAACGACAGGCCGACCGAGCCGTCGTCGCCCGCCGAGGCCTGCAGGCCGAGGACGTTGCCCGGCACCAGGCCGGTGAGGAAGTCCCACCAGGAGCCCGTGGTCTCGGGCGCGGCCTGGGCGGCGGCGTCGACGCTGCTGTTGCGGCCGGGCTGGGTGAGCAGGCCCAGGCCGATGCCGATGGTGACGGCGACCAGCGCGGTGATCGCGAACCACAGCAGGGTCTGCCCGGCCAGCCGGGCGGCGTTGGAGACCTGGCGGAGGTTGGCGATGCTGACGATGACCGCGGTGACGACGAGCGGCGGGACCAGGACCTTGAGCAGCGTGACGAAGGTCTGGCCGACGGTCTGGAGGGTGCTGGTGAGCCAGTTCGGCGTCCCGTCGGCGACGGGGCCGAGGTCGCGGGCCACGAGGCCGAGCGCGACGCCCACCACGAGGGCGAGGAGGACCTGCGCCGCGAACGGGACGCGGCGGAGACGTGCGAGCACTGAGGTGCCTTTCGGGGGTTCTTCGGGAGGGGACGGCGGCGCGGGCGGCGTCAACAGCCGGCGGTCGTCACCCGGCCGAAGTCGAGCTCACGGCGGCGCGTGAGTCCCCAGACGTTCTGCACGCCAGGGAGCAATGCGGATGCGGCACCGCGGCATCCCGGATGTGCGCGGACTCACCCGCCGGCGTGGACCTCGGCCCCCCGGAACCGGGCCGCTGACGCCTCAGGCGGCGTCGTCGACGGCGGGCTCGTCCTCCAGCGCCACCATGACCTCGTTGGTCTGCAGGGTGACCAGCCAGGCCAGCGCGTGGTCCTCGACCGGGCGGCCGGACACGTGGGCGATGGCGTCGAGCTGGGCGGCGACGAGCCCGCGGGCGGCCTGGTAGACGTCGGCGGCGGACACCGCCATCTCCAGCTCGTCGAGCCACAGCCGCCCGTCGGGCAGCACGCGGACGTCGGGCTGGCTGCCGACGCCGAGGTCGGCGGCCGCGCTGCCGAGGACCGACATCCCGGCACGCAGCTCGGTGAGCCGGCGGGAGCGACGGCCGGACGGGGCGGGCTGCGACGGAACGGGCTGCGACTCGGACATGCGGCTGCCTCCTGTCGGACCGGCCCCGCGGTCGTGGGGCCCGTCCCCAGGGTCGGCAACCGGAGTGCGGCACCGGACCACGCCTGGGACGGGGCGGGCGGCTGGGACGCGAGGGACGAGACGTTGCAGGCCCGACCCGTGCAGCAACCCCTTCCCGGGTCCGGCGGTGGCCTGCACGATGCCCCGCCGTGACCAGCCGCCCGGGGTGCACCCGCCGTCGCCGCCGCCGCTCCGCCCGCTCCTCCCGCAACTCCTGCGACGGCTGGGACGGCTGCTCGGAGGGCTGTGACGCGATCGGCCTGTTCACCCTGCTCTGGCTGGCCCTGCCCGCGGCACTGGTCACCCCGGCACCGGCCGGGACGCCGTGGGCGGCGCGCTGGCCCGTCCGGCTCGTCGTCGCCTACCGGGAGCGGGTCAGCCCCACCCGCCCGCCGGTGTGCCCGTTCACGCCGACCTGCTCGACCTACGGGCTCGAGGCGCTGCGGCGCCACGGCGCGCTGCGCGGGCTGTGGCTGACCCTCGACCGGCTGCGCCGCTGCCGCCCCGGCGCCGGCGGCAGCGACCCGGTGCCCCGGGCCCGGGCCCGGACTCAGGCGTAGCCCCAGACCTCCTGGGCGACCTCGACGACGAGCGCCAGCTTGGCCACCTGCTCGTCGCGGGTCAGCGCGTTGCCCTCGACGGTCGAGGAGAAGCCGCACTGCGGCGAGATCGCCAGCTGTTCCAGCGGCACGTACCGCGCGGCCTCGTCGATGCGCCGCTTGAGCGCGTCCTTCGACTCCAGCTCCGGCCGCTTCGTCGTCACCAGGCCCAGGACGACCCGCTTGCCCGGCGGGACGAACCGCAGCGGCTCGAAGCCGCCGGAGCGGGCGTCGTCGTACTCGAGGAAGAAGCCGTCGACCTCCAGGCCGCCGAACAGCGCCTCGGCGACGAAGTCGTAGCCGCCCTCGGCCACCCAGGAGGAGCGGAAGTTGCCGCGGCACATGTGGGTGGTGACCGTCAGCCCCTCCGGGCGGCCGGCCAGCGCGGCGTTGATCTGCCGGATGTAGCGCTCGTGCTGGTGCTCGGCGTCGCGGCCCTGGGCGGCGAGCTCGGCGCGCTGGGCCGGGTCGTTGAGGTAGGCCAGGCTGGTGTCGTCGAGCTGCAGGTACCGGCAGCCCAGCGCGGCGACGCCGCGCACCTGCTGCGCGTACGCCGCCGACAGGGCGTCCCAGAACGCGTCCTCGTCGGGGTAGACGGCCGGGTCGATCGCGGCCGCGCCGCCGCGGTAGTGGACCATCGACGGCGAGGGGATCGTCAGCTTCGCCGTCTGCCCCTCCCCCACCTGGGACTGCAGGTAGGCGAGGTCCGCGCCGAAGACCGGCTCGCCGATCGACAGCGGGCCGTCGACGTGCAGCCCCGCAGGGGTGAAGTCGATCGTGCCGTCGGCGTTGCGGAAGTGGACGACGATGTCCTCGCCGGTCACCTTGCTGATGCCGTCGATGGCGTAGATGAAGTCCATGTGCCACGAGGCGCGGCGGAACTCGCCGTCGGTGGCGGTGCGCAGGCCGACGTCGCCCTGCAGCCGGACGACGTCGGCGATCGCCTCGTCCTCGATCCCGCGCAGCTCGGCGTCGTTGATCTCCCTGGCGGCGTGCCGGGCGCGGGCCTCGAGCAGCGACGCGGGGCGCAGCAGGCTGCCGACGTGGTCGGCGCGGAAGGGCGGGCCGGAGGTGTCGGTCATGCCGCGAGCCTGGCGCAGGACGGCCCCGGACGCGCGCCGGCGGCGGATCAGGCCCGCGGGCGCGACCAGGGCCGGACCCCGGAGTCGCCGGACACCAGCCGCTCCGCGGCGGCGTAGACCAGGAGGGCCGGTACGGCCAGCAGCGACGGCGGCAGCACCAGCGGCGCCGCCAGCGCCGTGATCGCCAGCACGCCCGGCGCGCTGAGCAGCCAGCCGCGCCGCCGCCGCGGATCGGTCAGCGCACCCCACCGCACGCCGGTCCACATGAGCCAGCGCAGCAGCACCGGCACCCCGGCCTCCCGCATCGCCCGGCGGAAGACCCCGTCGGCCTGCCGCGCGGTGACCACGCCGGTGGCGATGCCCTCCTGGCACAGCCAGTCGTGCAGCACCGCGGCCAGCGTGTACCGCCCGGACTCCGGGACCAGCCACCGCACCGGCCGCGGCACGGACGCGAGGTCCGTGCGGAAGCCCGCCGGGACGACGAAGGTGTCGCGCTTCCCGTGGTAGGTGAGCGGCTCGACGAGCGTCCAGCCACCGGCGCCGGCGGTGCTGAGCACGCCGGCGGGCGGGTCGAAGGGCACGTCCGTACCCTCCTCCCCGCCCGCCGCGTCCGCTCGGGGGAGCGGTCGGTACCCGGGGTCGTCGGTACCGCGGCCGGGCCCACCCCTCCGCGCGGGTGCCCACGGATGTGCGACATCCCATCGTGCGCGGTGCATCGAAGTCCGCGGCGCTGGGCATGGGCCGGACCATGCGCCTGCCTCACGCCCGGGGCCCCCTGTCCGCGGCCCTCCGCGACGCCCTGCTCGCCGGGTCGGTCTCCCCCACCACCGTCGACCTCGCCCGCACCACCGCCGGGGCCGCGACCGACCCCCTGCACGACGACGACCTGCAGCTGGCGCTGGCGCTGTGCTACGAGCTGCACTACCGGGGCCTCGACGACGTCGACGACGCCCTCGAGTGGGACCCCGGGCTGATCACCCTGCGCGCGCACCTCGAGCGCCGCCACCTGGCCGCCCTGTGCGAGCTCACCGGCCCGCCCTCCCCCACCGGCGAGCCGGTCGACCGGCAGCTGACCGCGCTGATCGCCGCCGACGACGGCCCGTCGCTGTCGTCGTTCATGGCCAAGCGCGGCACCGCCGAGCAGTGGCGCGAGTACCTGACCCTGCGGTCGGTCTACCACCTCAAGGAGGCCGACCCGCACACCTTCGCCGTCCCCCGGCTGTCGGGCCGGGCCAAGGCCGCGATGGTCGAGATCCAGGCCGACGAGTACGGCGGCGGCGCGCCCGAGCGCATGCACAGCGAGCTCTTCGCCGGGATGATGCGCGACCTGGGCCTGGACGCCGGGTACGGCGCCCTGTGGGACGACGCCCCCGCCGTCGCCTTCACCTCGGTCAACACCATGTCGCTGTTCGGCCTGCACCGCCGCTGGCGCGGGGCGGCGCTGGGCCACCTGGCCTGCGTGGAGATGACCTCCTCCGAGCCCAGCCGCCGCTACTCCGCGGGGCTGCGCCGGCTCGGCCACGACGGGACGACGACCGTCTTCTACGACGAGCACGTCGAGGCCGACGCCGTCCACGAGCAGATCGCCTCGGTGGACATGTGCGGCTCCCTGGTGGCCGAGGACCCCTCGCTCCTGGGTGACGTGCTCTTCGGCGCGGCCTGCTCCCTCGCCCTCGACGGGCTGGCCGCCCGGCACCTGCTCGGCGCCTGGGAGGCCGGGCGCTCGGCGCTGTACACCCGGACCGCGCTCGCCGCCTGAGTCGCGATCCGGTCTCGGAGCCGGGTTGCGGCTCACGATCGGCTGCAGTCCGCGGCGGCGCTGCCGAACCTCTCGGCGCAGGACCCTCCGGACCCGGGGTCCCCGACCCCGGAGGACGACCATGTGGCGGCGCACCGACCCGGACCCGTCCGGCACGCCGGAGACCAGGGCGATGCCGCGGGACGTCGAGGTCCTCGAGAGGGTGGTCGAGGCCCTCACCGAGGCGTCGACGTCGATCGGCGAGGTCGAGGACCTGGCCCGGGAGACCGCGGCCGCCACGCAGCGGGTGTCGGACCGGATCGCCGGCATCCGGACCAGCAGCGACCGGGTCACCGCCGGCACCCACGCGACCAGCGAGGTCGTCGGCCGGCCCGACGCGGTGCAGGCGCGGATCACCGACGTGCTCGAGGAGCAGGTCCGGATGGCCCGCGCGGTCGGGTCGGCCGCCTGAGCCGGGGGGGGGGGGGGGGGGGGGGGGGGGGGGGGGGGGGGGGGGGCGGCCGCCCCCCCCCCCCCCCCCCCCCCCCCCCCCCCCCCCCTCCGGTCCTCCCCGCCCTCAGTCGGCCCGGCCCTCCGGCCGCCGCGCCTGGCGCAGGATCGCCGCCGCCGGCCTCGGCCGGCTCGGCGCGCTGGGGGCGGAGAAGCCCGAGCGCTTGTGGCTGCCGTCGCAGAACGGCTTGATGCCGGACTTGCCGCACCGGCACAGCGCCACCGTCGTGCGGCCCGGGTCGATCTCGGCGCCGTCCTGGTCGACCAGCCGGAAGTCGCCGCGCACGATCAGCGGGCCGTCGCGGTAGGGCGTGATGGTGGCGGCGCCCTCGGCGGGCCGGTCGTCGCCGGGCAGGTCCTCGTCGGGCAGGTCGTCCGCGGGCAGGGCTGAGCTCACCCCGACAGCGTGCCCCGCCTCCGGGTGCGGCACACCCGGGCGCGGCCGTGTGTCAGGTGCCGTACACACGCGTACGCTCGACCGCGTGCCGGGCTCGGTCCCCCTCGACGGCCAGGCGCCCTTCGGCGTCGTGGTGCTGGCTGCCTCCGCCGGTGGCGTCCGGGCGCTGCGCACCGTCCTCGGCGGCCTGCCGCGCGACTTCCCCGTCCCCGTGCTCGTGGTCCAGCACCGCGCGGCGGGGACGACCGACCTGCTGGTGCCGCTGCTGCGCGCCGTCACGGACCTCCCGGTCCGCGCGGCGGCCGCCGGTCCGCTCCGGGCCGGCGTGTCGGTGCTCCCGGCCGGCACCACCGGCCTCCTGGAGCCGGGCGGGGACCTGATCCCGGTCGAGCACCCCAACCTGGGCGCGGCCGACCGGCTGATGACCAGCGCCGCCCGCGCGTACGGCCGGCGGGTGCTGGCGGCCGTCCTCACCGGCCGGCTGGACGACGGCGCGGCCGGCGTCCGCGCGGTCCGCCGCGCCGGGGGCCGGGTGCTCGCCCAGGACCCGGCCGACGCCGAGGCGCCGGGGATGCCCAGCGCGGCCCTGGCCACGGGCTGCGTGGAGCACGTCCTGCCGCTGCGGCTGGTCGCCCCGGCGCTGGTCGCCTACGCCATGGCGCCGGGCGCCGCCGAGCTGCTCGCCGTACCGTTGCCGCCGTGGGCGCGGCTGGGCGCCGGCGCCCTGCCCGCCTGACCCCTGAGCCCGCGGAGAGCTCCACCCGGCACCGGGAGGTCCGCCGTGACTCCGCCCGACCACCCCCGCGAGGAGGCCCGCCACGCCCCGCGGCGGAGGGACACGGAGGACCCGCGGCGCAACCTGATCCTGCGGGCCCTGCCCGACGAGGAGTACGAGCGCCTGCGGCCGGCCCTGCGGCGGGTGACGCTGCAGGTCCGCGACCAGCTGTACCGCCGCGACGGCGACATCGACGCGGTCTACTTCCCCGTCGACGGCGTGCTGTCCGTCGTCGCGTCGGTCGACGGCGAGCCGGCCGTCGAGGTGGCCACCGTCGGCTACGAGGGCGTCTCCGGCCTGCCGGTGTTCCTGGGGGCGGCGACCAGCCCGCACGACTGCTTCTGCCAGGTGGCCGGCGACGCGCTGTGCCTCCCCACGGCCGACCTCCGCCGGTTCCTGTCCGACGACGGCGCCCTGCACGACCTGCTGCACCGCTACACGCAGACGATGGTGGTCCAGCTGTCGCAGAACGTCGCCTGCAACCGGCTGCACAGCACCGAGGAGCGCTGCGCCCGCTGGCTGCTGCAGACCCGCGACCGCGTCGGCGCCGACGAGTTCCAGCTCACCCAGGACTTCCTCGGCCAGATGCTCGGCGTGCGCCGGGGCACCGTCTCGCTGGTGGCCGGGCTGCTCCAGCAGGCGGGACTGATCCGGTACTCCCGGGGGCGGATCACGGTGGTCGACCCCGAGCGCCTGCACGAGGCCGCGTGCGAGTGCTACGACGTCGTGCAGGCCGAGAACCGCCGCGTCGGGCTGGTCCCCGAGCCGCCGGACGGCGCCACGACCGGTCACTCCCCCGGCGACTGACCGTAGAAGACCCGCTCGACCACGGCGCGGGCGTGCCGGGTGGTGCGCCGGTAGTCGTCGAGGAACCGGCCCGGGTCGACGTCGGGGCCGTACCCGCTGGCCCGCGCCACGCCGGCCAGCTCCAGCCCGGGCCGGGGCAGCTGGTCGCCGGGCCGGCCGCGGACGAGGAAGACGGCGTTGCGCGCCCGGCTGGCCAGCTCCCACGCGTCGCGCAGCGACCCGGCCTGCTCGACGGTCAGCAGGCCGTTCCCCGACAGCTCGGCCAGCGCCCCGACGGTCGAGGGCACCCGCAACCCGGGGACCGCCGCGGCGTGCTGCAGCTGCAGCAGCTGGACGGTCCACTCGACGTCGGCCAGGCCGCCGCGGCCGAGCTTGGTGTGGGTGGCCGGGTCGGCGCCGCGCGGCAGCCGCTCCCGCTCCACGCGCGCCTTGATCCGGCGGATCTCCGCGACCTGCTCGGGCGACAGCCCGCCCTCCGGGTAGCGCAGGGGGTCGACCAGCTCCAGGAACGCCGCGCCCAGCTCGGGGCTGCCGGCCACCGGCGCCGCGCGCAGCAGCGCCTGCACCTCCCACACCGACACCCAGCGCTCGTAGTACTCGCGGAAGGCGTCCAGGCTGCGCACCAGCGCGCCCTGCCGGCCCTCGGGGCGCAGGTCGGCGTCGACCTCGAAGGCCGGGTCGGGAGCGGGCTCGCCGAGCAGCCGGCGCAGCGTGTGCGCGACCGCGTTGGCCGCCTGGGTCGCCTTCGCCTCCTCCGCTCTGCTGTCCCCCGACCCACCATCCCCGACGGCCCTGGGGCGGTGGACGAACAGCACGTCGGCGTCGGAGCCGTAGCCCATCTCGCCGCCGCCGAGCCGGCCCATGCCGATGACGGCGAGCTCCATCGGCACGTCGGCCGGGTCGATCCCCGCCTCGCGCGCCCACGCGCGCACGGCGGCGTCGAGCCCGGCCTGCAGCGTGGCGACGGCGACGTCGGTGAGCGCCTGCCCGACCCGGACGACGTCGAGCAGGCCGAGCAGGTCGGCCGAGGCGATCCGCAGCAGCTCCTGCCGGCGCAGCCCGCGCAGCACGCCGATGCCGGCCTGCGGGTCGGCGGCGCGGGCGACGGCGGCGCGCCAGGCCCCGGCCAGCGAGGCGGCGCTCCGCGGCTCGAGCTCGTCGTCGTCGGCGAGGAGGCGCAGCGCCTCGGGGGTGCGGGTGATCAGCGCGGCCACGTACCGGCTCGACCCCAACAGCCGGGCCAGCCGCTCGGCCACCTGGCCCTCGTCGCGCAGCAGCCGCAGGTACCACTGGTTGCCGCCGAGGGCCTCGCTGACCTGGCGGTAGGCCAGCAGCCCGGCGTCGGGGTCGGCGCAGTCGGCGAGGGTCTGCAGCACCACCGGCAGCAGGTACTTCTGCATCGACGCCGACCGGGACACCCCGCCGGTGAGCGCGCCCATGTGCCGCAGCGCGCCCTGCGGGTCGGCGAAGCCGAGCGCGCGCAGCCAGTCGCCGGCGGCCTTGCTGCCCAGCTGCGCGGCCTCGGCCGGCACCCGGGCCACCGCCGACAGCAGCGGCCGGTAGAAGAGCTTCTCGTGCAGCCGGCGCACCTCGCGGGTGTGCAGCGCCATCTCCGCGCGCAGCACGTCGACGGCGGTGCCGCGGGCGTCGGGCTTGTAGCCCAGCGAGCGGGCCAGCCAGCGCAGCTGCTGCTCGTCGGTGGGCAGCAGGTGGGTGCGCCGCAGCCGCAGCAGCTGCAGCCGGTGCTCGACGGTGCGCAGGAAGCGGTAGGAGGCGATGAGGGTGTCGGCGTCGTCGCGGCCGACGTAGCCGCCGGCCCGCAGGGCGTGCAGCGCCGGCAGCGTGCCGCCGACCCGCAGCCGGGCGTCGACCCGGCCGTGCACCAGCTGCAGCAGCTGGACGGCGAACTCGACGTCGCGCAGGCCGCCGCGGCCGAGCTTGATCTCCCGGTCGGCCTGCGCCGGCGGGATGTTGTCCTCCACCCGCCGCCGCATGGCCTGCACCTCGGCGACGAAGCCGGGTCGGTCGCCGGCCTGCCACACCATCGGGAACAGCTCCTCGACGTAGCTGCGGCCGAGGTCCGGGTCGCCGGCCACCGGGCGCATCTTCAGCAGCGCCTGGAACTCCCACGTGCTCGCCCACTGCCGGTAGTAGGCGGTGTGACCGGCCATGGTGCGGACCAGGGCGCCGGCCTTGCCCTCCGGGCGCAGCGCCGCGTCGACCTCCCACGCCGCCTCGTGGCAGATCCGCATGAGCGCCGCGGCCACCCGGGTGGCGCTCTGCAGCGCCGGCGCCTCCGGGTCGGTGGGGTCGACCGGCTCGGCGACGAACACGACGTCGACGTCGCTGACGTAGTTGAGCTCGCGGCCGCCGGTCTTGCCGAGCGCGATGACCGCCAGGCGGCAGGGCGCGGCGGTGTCGGGCTGCTCCGCGACGGCGAGCGCGAGGCCGGCGGTGAGCACCGCGGCGGCGACGTCGGCGAGCTCGGCGGCGACGTCGTCGGCCGACAGCCCCTCCCCCAGGTCGCGCCCGGCCAGGCTGAGCACCGCCCGGCGGTAGGCCAGCCGGAGCGCGGCGACCCGCTGCGGCGAGGCGTCCGGCGCGGCACTGCCGAGCCGGACGCCCCACGGCGGGTCGTCGGGGTCGGCGCCGACGGCGAGCAGCATGTCCCGCTCGAGGGCGTGGGCGGCCGGGCGCACCGGGCCGTGGTCCTCGTCGTCGAGGACCGTCCAGTCGCCGGGGTGGGCGGCGAGGTGGTCGGCGAGCCCGGCGCTGGCGCCGAGCACGGCCAGCAGCCGGCTGCGCAGCGCGGCCGAGCCGCGCAGGCGGGCGAGCAGGGCGGCGGCCGCCCCGCCCGTGTCGTCGGCGGCGTCCAGGGCCTCCACCAGCCGGGCCAGCGAGCGGACAGCGAGGTCGGGGTCGCCGGCGCGGGCCAGCGCGGAGACGACCGGGCCGGCCTCGGGGTCGGCGGGCTCGTTGCGCTCGAGGTCCCACAGCCCCAGGGCCGGGTCGGACAGCAGCAGCGCGGCCCTCTCGCCGTCCTCGAAGCCGAAGCGGGCCAGCCGCACGACCGCGCGGCGGGGCACCTCCCGGGACGTGGTCACCGGCTCAGACCGCGGCGCCGCGACCCGCGCGCACGAGGTCGGCGAAGCGGGCCGCGAACGGCGCCCACACCTCCTCGAGGTCCGGGTGCACCGCGTCGGTCAGCCGGCAGAGCGTCTCGCGGTCGTACGGGCTCGCCGCGACGCCGACGGTGTCCCGGTCGGCCCACTCGCGGACGATCTCCGGCGTCGTCTCGACGTGGAACTGCAGCCCGTAGACGCGCCGGCCCACCCGGAAGGCCTGGTTCGCGTACACGGGGCTGCTCGCCAGCAGGGTGGCGCCGGAGGGCAGCTCGCTGATCTCGTCGTGGTGGAACTGGATGACGTCGGGCGAGAGCGGGAGCGGGCCGAACACCGGGTCCCCGGCCGCGGCGTCCCGCTTGGCCACGAGCGACGCCCCGACCTCCGGACCCTCGATGCCCTCGCGCACCCGCCCGCCGCCGGCCTGCGCCAGCAGCTGGGCGCCCAGGCAGACGGCCAGCGTCGGGGCGTCGTCGGCGAGCGCGCGGGCCAGCAGGTCGCGGACCGGGCCCAGGCCGCTGGTGGCGTCGTCGCCGAGGCTGGACTGCGGGCCGCCGGTGACCAGCAGCCCGTCGAAGCCGGTCAGGTCGGTCGGGACCTCGTCGCCGGCGTCGAGGTGCCGCTCGTCGAGCTCCAGGCCGGCCGCGCGCAGCCAGTCCCCCAGCCGGGCCGGCGGGGCGGTGTCGCTGGGGACGACGACGAGGAGGCGGGCGGGGGTCTCCGGCACGGTGCCGAGGTTAGTGGAAGGACCTCGTCGCCCCCCGCGCCCCGCAGGCTCGGCACGGGCCCCTGCGACGAGGCCGTTCCACACCCTCAGAGGCCGGGGAGGTAGCGCTTGAGCTCGAAGGGCGTCACGTTCTGCCGGTAGGAGTTGAACTCCTCCCACTTGTTGCGCAGGAAGAACTCGAAGACGTGCTCGCCGAGGGTCTCCGCGACCAGCTCGCTGCCCTGCATCGCGGTCAGCGCCTCGCCCAGGGAGACCGGCAGGTCCTCGTAGCCGGCGGCGCGGCGCTCGGTGTCGGTGAGCGACCAGACGTCGTCCTCGGCCTCCGGCGGCAGCTCGTAGCCCTTCTCGATGCCGCGCAGCCCGGCGGCCAGCAGCACCGCGAAGGTCAGGTACGGGTTGCACGCGGAGTCCGGCGAGCGGACCTCGACCCGCGCCGACTGGCCCTTGTTCGGCTTGTAGGAGGGCAGCCGCACCAGCGCCGAGCGGTTCGCCCGGCCCCACGTGGCCGCCGTCGGCGCCTCGGTGCCGGCCAGCAGCCGCCGGTAGGAGTTCACCGTCTGGTTGGTGACGGCGGTGAACTCGCGGGCGTGGGTGAGCAGGCCGGCGATGAACTGGCGCCCGGTGGCCGACAGCCGGATCGGGTCCGAGGGGTCGTGGAAGGCGTTGCGGTCGCCCTCGAACAGCGACACGTGGGTGTGCATCGCCGAGCCGGCCAGGTCGGTGAACGGCTTGGGCATGAACGTCGCGTGCACGCCCTGGGCCAGGGCCACCTCCCGGACGACGTGCCGCAGCGTCATCACGTTGTCGGCCATCGACAGCGCGTCGGCGTAGCGCAGGTCGATCTCCTGCTGGCCGGGCGCGACCTCGTGGTGGCTGAACTCCACCGAGATGCCCATCGCCTCGAGCGCGAAGACGGCCTCGCGGCGGAAGTCGTGCGCCACGTTGTGCGTGGACAGGTCGAAGTAGCCGCCGGTGTCGGCGGGCTCCGGCGGCCGCCCGTCGGTGGGCAGGTCCTTGAGCAGGAAGAACTCGACCTCGGGGTGGGTGTAGAAGGTGAACCCCATGTCGGCGGCCTTCGACAGCGCCCGGCGCAGCACGTGCCGCGGGTCGGCCCACGACGGTGACCCGTCGGGCAGCGTGATGTCGCAGAACATCCGCGCGGTGTCGCTGGGCTGGCCCTTGCTCGCGGGCATCACCTGGAAGGTGCCGGGGTCGGGCTTGGCGAGCATGTCCGACTCGTAGACGCGCGCGAAGCCCTCGATCGCCGAGCCGTCGAAGCCGATCCCTTCGGCGAACGCCGCCTCGATCTCGGCCGGCGCCACGGCGACCGCCTTGAGGTAGCCCGAGACGTCGGTGAACCACAGCCGCACGAAGCGGATGTCGCGTTCCTCCAGGGTGCGCAGGACGAACTCCTGCTGCCGGTCCATGCTGGCCATGATCGGGTCCGCTCGTTTCGTCGCCGTGTCGTCCGTGCACAGCCTGCCCGGTCCCGGCGCCGGGCACACCGGTGGGGCGCCCCGTGTCGCCCCGCCCGGTGGGCCGGTCAGACGACGAGCGACTCCAGGGGCGCGTCCGGGTCGGCGAGTGCGGCCGCCGGCACCCGCTGACGGCTGCGGACCAGCGCCTGGAGGGGCGCCGTGACGTCCCGGACGTCCACGCTCATCGCCGCGGTGACGCGGCCGTCCGAGGTCCAGAAGGTGATGAACCCGCCGTCCTCCGGGTCGCCGCGGCAGACCACCGTGTCCCCGGGCGCACCCAGCCCGGAGTACTCCATCCCCAGGTCGTACTGGTCGGTGAAGAAGTAGGGCACGCGGTCGTACCGGACGTCCTGCCCGAGCATGGAGCGCGCGGCGGCCGGGCCGCCGTGCAGCGCGTTGGCCCAGTGCTCCACGCGGAGGTGCCGGCCGTAGGAGGGGTGGAACGACGCCGCGACGTCGCCGGCGGCGAACACGCCGGGCGCGGAGGTCCGCAGGGCGTGGTCGGTGACCACCCCGTTGTCGACCTCGAGGCCCGCGGACGCCGCCGGCTGCGTGTTCGGCACGGCGCCGATGCCGACGACGACCAGGTCCGCGCTCAGCCCCACGTCCCGGTCGGTCACCACCGCGGTGACCCGCCCGCCGGCTCCACGGATCTCGCGCACGGTCGTCCCGGTGAGCAGGTCGACACCGTGGCGCCGGTGCAGGCGGGCGAAGACCTCCCCCATCCGCGGGCCCAGCACGGCGTACAGGGGCGTGGGCTGCGGCTCGACGACGGTCACCTCGTTGCCGTGGGAGCGGGCGGCGGCCGCCACCTCGAGCCCGATCCACCCGCCGCCCACGACCACGAGCTGCCGGCCGCCGCCCGTGAGGTCGGCGCGCAGCCGGTCGGCGTCGGCGAGCGTGCGCAGGTACCGGACGCCGTCGAGCTCGGCGCCGGGCACGGGCAGCCGCCGGGCCGAGCACCCGGTGGCCAGCAGCAGCCGTGACCAGGCGAGCTCCTCGCCGGTGTCCAGGGTCAGCCGGTGCGCGCCCGGGTCGAGCCCGACCGCGCGCACGCCCAGCCGCAGGTCGACGTCGTGCTCGCCGTACCAGCCGGGGTCCAGCACCTGCGCCGCCTCGCGGGGGGCGGTGCCGAGCAGGTATCCCTTGGACAGCGGCGGGCGCTCGTAGGGGACCTCGGGCTCGCCCGCGACGACCACGAGCGGCCCGTCGAAGCCCTCGGCGCGCAGGGTCTCCGTCGCCTCGGCGCCGGCGAGGCCGCCGCCGACGACCACCAGGGGAGCGTCCACGGATCCGACTCCCCTCAGGCGGCCGTGCCGGTGGGCGCGGTACCGGCCAGCGCGAGGAACTCCTGCCGCGACCGGGCGTCCTCGCGCAGCACGCCGTGGAGGGCGGAGGTGACCGTGCGGGACCCGGTGGCGCGCACCCCGCGCAGCGTCATGCACTGGTGCTCCGCCGTGATGACCACCCCCACGCCGCGGGGCGCGAGGTGGTCCCGCAGCCAGTCGGCGACCTGCCGGGTCAGCCGCTCCTGGACCTGCAGGTCCCGGGCGAAGGACTCGAGCACCCGGGCCAGCTTGGACAGGCCGAGGATGCGCTCGCCCGGCAGGTAGCCGATCGCGGCGACGCCGGTGAACGGCAGCAGGTGGTGCTCGCACAGCGACTGGACGGGGATGCCGGTGGCGACGACCAGCTCGTCGTACCCGCCGTCGTTGGGGAAGGTGGTCAGCTCGAACGGCCGTCCGGTGAGCAGTTCGGCGAGGGTGTCGGCGACCCGGCGCGGGGTGTCGGCCAGGCGCGGGTCGGCGGGGTCCCTGCCCAGCGCCCGCAGGAGCTGGGCGACCGCCCGCTCGGCCGCGGGCAGGTCCACCGCCCCGGTCTCGCGGACGAAGCGGAGGGCCCGGCGGGAGCCGGGGACCGCGGGCTCGGCGACGGGGGCGCCGGTGCGTCGGATCGCGTGGGTGGTCATGGGACCTCCTCTAAAACCAACGATGGCTGGCAGTAGAGACCCGGACCCGCGGTCTGTCAACCGTCGCGCGCGCCGTCCAGCCGCACGCAGCACGCGCCGTCCTCCGGCTGCAGACGGGCGGCCAGCCCGCTGGGTTCCGCGGCGTCGAGCACGCCCTCGACCAGCCGCAGGTTCATGCCGCAGACCAGCTCGGTGTGGGCGCGGGCGAGGGTGTGGAACGGGCAGTTCCGGAGGGTGACGGCGTCCCCGGCGACCCGCGGTTCGTAGCCGTGCGCCTCCAGCACCCGGAGGACGGCGTCCCGCCCCCGGGCCCCGTCGGCGGCGGCGAGCTCCCGCCCGCGGTCGTGCGCCCGCCGGCCGAGGACGGCCGCGGGCCGCTCGCCCGACGCCTCGGCCTCGGTCAGGGCCGCGGCGAGCAGCTCGCCGGCCAGGTCGTAGTGGCGCTCCGGCAGCGAGACGGCCACCGGGTCCCCCGACCGCCGGTAGAGCTTCGCCGGGCGGCCGGCGCCCGGGCCGGTGCGCCCGGAGCGCCGCTCGAAGTGCACGTCGAGCAGCCCGTCGGCCACGAGCCGGTCGAGGTGGAAGGCGACCGTCGCCCGGGGGACGCCCAGGGCGGCGGCCACCTCGTCCCGGCCGACCGGCTCCGCCTGGCGGACGACGTGGTCGTACAGCCGGCGGCGGGTGGGCTCGGCCAGCGCGGCGACGGCGGCGACCTGGGCCGCACGGTGGTCCACCCGGCCACTCTAGAAGCAACGATCGTTCGTCGAACAGTTCCACGGGACGGGGTGCGGGCCTACGCTGACTCCCGCGTCACCGGTGCGTCCGCGGCTGGCACCGGGACGGCGACGGAGGACGACATGGACGCGATCCTCGTGATCCTGGCGGTCGTGGTGGTGGGTCTGCTCCTGCTGGCGGGGGTCAGCGTCCGGGTGGTGACGCAGTACGAGCGCGGGGTGGTGCTCCGGCTGGGGCGTCTGCTCGGCGAGCCCCGGCCGCCCGGCCTGACCCTCATCCGGCCCGGCGTGGACCGGCTGCACAAGGTGAACATGCAGGTGGTCACCCTGCCGGTCCCCGCCCAGGAGGGCATCACCCGGGACAACGTGACGGTCAGGGTCGACGCGGTCGTCTACTACCGGGTGTTCGACCCGGTGCGGGTCGTCGTCGACGTGCAGAACTACCAGGCGGCGATCGCCCAGGTCGCCCAGGCGTCGCTGCGGTCGATCATCGGCAAGAGCGACCTCGACGACCTGCTCTCCAACCGGGAGCGGCTCAACCAGGGCCTGGAGCTGATGCTGGACTCCCCCGCCGTCGACTGGGGCGTGCACGTCGAGCGCGTCGACATCAAGGACGTCGCACTGCCGGAGTCGATGAAGCGTTCGATGTCCCGCCAGGCCGAGGCCGAGCGGGAGCGCCGGTCGCGGGTGATCACCGCCGAGGGCGAGCTGCAGGCCTCGCAGAAGCTCGCGCAGGCCGCCGGGGTCATGGCCGCGCAGCCGGCCGCGCTGCAGCTGCGCCTGCTCCAGACGATGGTCGAGGTGGCCGCGGAGAAGAACTCGACGGTCGTCCTGCCGTTCCCGGTGGAGCTGCTGCGCTTCCTGGAGCGCGCGGCGCCGCCACCGGCCCCCGCGGAGGTGCCCGCGCCACGGCCGGCGTCGGACGGCGCGGTCGTGCCCCCCGACGGCCGCTGAGGGTCAGTCGCGGACCGGGTCGGGGTCGAGGTCGTCGGCGTCGAGGTCGTCGTCCCGTGCCGGCGGGTCGACGGTCAGCCGGGCGACGTGCTCCGGTCCCGGCTGCAGTGGTGCGGCCGCGCCGGCGGCCGGGCGGGGCCGCGGCCGGCGCGGGACGGACACGCCGGCCCCGCCGCCGCGCCCGCGGTAGACCAGCAGGCCGGCGACGGGGTCGGGGACGGCGTCCAGCGCGGCCCGGACGGCGGGCAGCGCGCGGAACCGCTCCAGCGGCTCGTCGTCGGCGAAGGCGACCTCCCACACCACGCCCCAGCGGGTGTCGTGCCACTCCCAGTACAGGGCGCCCCGGGTGACCGCGGCCTCGACGAGGCCGTCCTCGTACGCCCGGCGCCAGGTCGACGCCGGCTCGTCCCCGTCGAGGACCTCGACGGTGAGCCACTCGGCCACGGCGGTCACGCTGGGCCGGTCCCCGGGCCGGGTCCACCTCCCCGTCCCCGGTCTGGCCGGTCCCGGGGGCCGGTTGTTGGATGGTGCCGTGACGGTGCAGCTGAGAGTCGCGATGGCCCAGGTCGACACCCGCGTCGGCGACCTGGAGGGCAACGCCGCGCTCGTCGTCGAGTGGGCGCGCAGGGCCGCCGACGACGGCGCGCACCTCGTCGTCTTCCCGGAGATGACGCTCACCGGCTACCCCGCCGAGGACCTCGTGCTGCGCGAGTCCTTCGCTCGCGCCAGCGAGCAGGCGCTCACCGGCCTCGCCGCCACGCTGGACCAGGAGGGGCTGGGCGGGCTCGCCGTCGTCGTCGGGTACCTGGCGCACACCGAGGGCCCGGCCGCGATCGACACCCCGCCGAGCGACGAGGAGACCCTCGACGACGAGCGGCCCGGCGACGCCAACCCCCGCCGCATCCAGCCCCGCAACGCCGCCGCGCTGCTGCACGGCGGGCGGGTCGTGGTCCGCTACGCCAAGCGGCACCTGCCCAACTACGGCGTCTTCGACGAGGCCCGCTACTTCGTGCCGGGCACCGAGCTGCCGGTGGTGCGGCTGCACGGCGCCGACGTCGCGCTGACCGTCTGCGAGGACCTCTGGGTCGAGGGCGGGCCGTGCGGCGTGGCCGGGCGGGCCGGTGTCGACCTCGTCGTCTCGCCCAACGCCTCCCCCTACGAGCGGGCCAAGGACGACCTGCGGCTGCCGCTGGTCCGCCGCCGCGCCGCCGAGGCGAACGCGCCGATCGTCTACTGCAACCAGGTCGGCGGGCAGGACGAGCTGGTCTTCGACGGCGACTCGCTGGCCGTCTCCGCCGACGGCGAGCTGCTCGCCCGCGCGCCGCAGTTCGTCGAGCACCTGCTCTGCGTCGACCTGGCCCTCGACCCGGCCCGGGTGCCCGAGCGGCGGGAGGGCCGGATCGGGCCGATGACGGTCACCCGCACCGTCGTCTCCGAGGACCCCGTGCCGGCGTTCGAGCCGCGGCCGGGGTCGGTGGCCGAGCCGCTGGGCGACTGCGAGGAGGTCTGGCGGGCGCTGGTGCTGGGCCTGCGCGACTTCATCGACAAGAACGGCTTCCCGTCGGTGGTGTTCGGCCTGTCCGGCGGCATCGACTCGGCCCTGGTGGCCGCGCTGTCGGTGGACGCGCTCGGCGCCGACCGGGTGCACGGCGTCGCGCTGCCGTCGCGGTGGTCCACGGAGCACTCGATCTCCGACGCCGAGGACAGCGCCCGGCGGCTGGGCCTGCACTTCTCCACCGTGCCGATCGCGCCGGTGGTCGACGCGTTCGAGTCGCAGGTCGAGCTGTCGGGGACGGCGGCGGAGAACCTGCAGGCGCGCATCCGCGGCACGCTGCTCATGGGGCTGTCCAACCAGCACGGCCACCTGCTGCTGGCCACCAGCAACAAGAGCGAGGTCGCCGTCGGCTACTCGACGCTCTACGGCGACGCCGCCGGCGGGTTCGCCCCGATCAAGGACGTGCCCAAGACCCTGGTGTGGGAGCTGGCCCGCTGGCGCAACGCGCACGCCCGCGACCGCGGCGAGACCGAGCCGATCCCGCAGAACTCGATCGACAAGCCGCCGTCGGCGGAGCTGGCACCCGGCCAGAAGGACAGCGACTCGCTGCCCTCCTACGAGGAGCTCGACGCCGTCATCGCCGACTACGTCGACCGCGACCTCGGGATGGCCGAGCTGCTCGAGCGCGGCCACGACCCGGAGGTCGTGGCGCGGGTGCTGCGGCTGGTCGACGTCGCGGAGTTCAAGCGCCGGCAGTCCGCGCCCGGCACGAAGATCAGCCTCAAGGCGTTCGGCCGCGACCGGCGGCTGCCCATCACCAACCGCTGGCGGGAGAGCCTGCCCAGCGTCCGCGAAGGAGCCCAGGCGTGACCGAGTCGGTGCTGTACGGCGGGACGTCGACCGCGCGGGTGCGCATCCACCACCTGCAGCAGGCCAAGGAGCGCGGTGAGAGGTGGGCGATGCTCACCGCCTACGACACCTACAGCGCGCAGGTGTTCGAGGAGGCCGGCATCCCGGTGATGCTGGTCGGCGACTCGGCCGGCAACGTCGTGCTCGGCCACTCCTCGACCGTGCCGGTCACCGTCGAGGACCTGCTGCTGATGACCAAGGCGGTCACCCGCTCGACGAAGCGGTCGCTGATCGTGGCCGACCTGCCGTTCGGGTCCTACGAGGCCTCGCCGCAGCAGGCGTTCGCCACCTCCGTCCGGATGATGAAGGAGGGCGGCGCGCAGGCGGTCAAGCTCGAGGGCGGGGTGCGGGTGGCGCCGCAGATCCGGATGCTCACCGAGAACGGGATCCCGGTGATGGCGCACGTCGGCTTCACGCCGCAGAGCGAGCACGCCCTCGGCGGGTTCCGGGTGCAGGGCCGCGGCGCCGGCGCCGAGCAGCTGCTGGCCGACGCGCACGCCGTGCAGGAGGCCGGCGCGTTCGCCGTCGTCCTGGAGATGGTGCCCGCGGCGATCGCCGCCCAGGTGACCAAGGAGCTGTCCATCCCGACGGTCGGCATCGGCGCCGGGCCCGACTGCGACGCCCAGGTGCTGGTCTGGCCGGACATGGCCGGGCTCAACGGCGGCCGGGTGCCGAAGTTCGTGAAGAAGTACGCCGACCTGCGCGCCGAGCTGCTGCGCGCGGCCCGCGAGTACGCCGACGAGGTGCACAGCGGCGTCTTCCCCGGCCCGGAGCACTCCTTCGACTGATCAGGCCCGGCGGCTCCGGGCCGGTTCCCGGGCCCGCACCAGGAGCAGCCCGTAGCCGACGGCGTTGAGGCCCAGCGCGACGGTGTAGGTGCCCACCTGGACGCCGGCCGAGTGCACGTCCAGGCCGAGCGGGCCGAACAGCACGTGGCCGAGGAAGCCGCCGTCGTAGGGCGGGGCGCCGGCCCGCTCCCGGAGCGCGAGCTCCAGCGTGGTGAGCGGGCACGGCGCGCCGGCCAGGTTGACCGCCAGGACGGCGAGGGCCACCGGGGCGTGCAGCCACACCAGCCGCGGCCACCGCAGGGCGAGCAGCGCGCCGGTGAGCATGAACAGGACGACGGCCGCGTGCAGGACCGCGACCGCGCTCGCGAGCAGCACGGCCCCATCCTCGCCGCCGTCCGGGCGCGGCGGAACGCCTCCCGGCTGGATCACACCTCATCGGCCCGGGCGTGTGCGCCGAGGCCGGGCTCCGGGCCGGAGGACGCGGCCCCTGCGCACACGCTCGGGGGGTGCGTCGTCCCGGACCTGCCGGCGCCGGCCGGGCGGTGAGCGGGCTCAGACGTCGGTGACGCGGATGCCGGCGTGCGCCTTGTACCGGCGGTTGACCGAGACGAGGTTGATCGTCAGCGCCTCGACCTGCCGGGCGTTGCGCAGCCGGCCGGCGTAGATCCCGCGCATCCCGGGCAGCCGCCCGGCCAGCGCCTGCACCTGGTCGGTGGCCGCCCGGACGTCGCCGACGACCATGACGTCGCCGTCGAGGGTCGGCCTCGACAGGTCCTCGAGCAGCACCGCCGACAGGTGGTGGAACGCGCCGACGACGTGCGAGTCGGGCAGCAGCGCCGCGGCCTGCTGGGTCACGCTGCCCTCCTCGACGTCGAGCACGTAGGCGCCCAGCTCGTCGAAGCCCATCGGCACCACGCAGTCGACGACGACCTTCCCGGCCAGCGGGCGCGCGAGCTCCGCGAGCGTGTCGGCGTGCCCGGCGTAGGGGACGGCGACGATCACCAGGTCGGCGGCGCCGGCGACGTCGAGGTTCGACCCGCCCTGCACCGAGACCTCGCCCCCGCCGGCGGCCGCGGCCCGCTCGGCCACCTGCGCGGCCACCTCGCGGGCGCGGTCGGCGTCCCGGGACCCGAGCAGCACCCGCTGCCCGACGGCGGCCAGCCGGACGGCGAGCCCGCGCCCCTGCGGGCCGGTCCCGCCCAGCACACCGACGACCAGGTCCTCGACGGGACGGCTCTCCGCTGCGGTGGTCACGCTGCCTCCTCCCGGGCACCGGCGGGTCCGGCGCACCGGGCCCGATCATGCCGGGCCGGTCGGGGGCGGCCGGTCAGCAGGGGCCGGTCAGCGGCCCTCCCACTCCCGGTCCTCCTGGTCCAGGCGCTCGTTGCGCTCGGCCACGGACTGCAGCGCGTGCTCGGCCTCCTCGCGCGTGGCGTAGGGCCCGAGGCGGTGCCGCTCGGCGCAGCCGTCCCGGGTCTCCACGGTGTGGTGCTTCAGGCAGTAGAACCACGGTCCCTCGGCCACGTGCGCCTCCTGTCAGCCGGTCCCCGCGTGCTGGGGACACCCGATCACGACTTGCCCGGAAACGGGCCCGCCATGCTCGCCGGGCCCGTCACTCCTCGACCATCACCTGGTCGTGCCGCGCGTAGAAGGCGGTCATCTCCTCCGGGGACGGGCGCAGCCCGGTGCGGCGCATCTCCGCCATCTCGGCGAAGAACGACTCCCGCGCGATCCCCGGCGTGAACAGGATGAGGAAGGACGCCGGCTCGTCGGAGTCGTTGCGGAAGCCGTGCACGCCCCGCTCGTGGGCCAGCGCGAAGTCGCCGGGCCGGCACGGCTGCCAGCGCCCGCCGGCGTAGAGCGTCAGCTCGCCCGAGAGCACGTAGAAGGACTCGGAGAACGTCTGGTGGTAGTGCGGCGCCGCGCCCGGCGACCGCGGGCCGAGCCGGTACTCGACCAGCCCGAACCGGCCGGCGGTGGCCGCGCCCGGCGCGACCATGCGCAGCGCGGCCGAGCCGGCCTCGGTGAGCGGGTGGTCGGCCAGCGGGCGGACGTCGACGAGGCCGGGATCCGGGTGCGACATGCGGGCAGCCTGCCAGCGACGGCCCCGCGCCGCCGCCCCGCGCACCCGGGTGACCGGGAGCCGCGGACCTCCCGCGACGTCGCCCCGTGCGGCATCCTGCGCCGGTGAGCTCCGTCCGGCCGCCCGACCCCGACGCCCCGACGTCGGACGACGTCCTCGGGCCCGGCGGTCCCGAGAACCGGGTCGCCGCGCTGCTGCTCGCCGTCCTGCTCGTCGTCGGCGGCCTCACGGGCCTGGTCAACCTCGCCGTCGACGGCGTCGTCCGCGAGGGCGCCACGGGCGTGACCTACGGCGCCTCGATGGCCGCCTGCGTGCTCGCCGCGGTGCCGCTGATCGTGCGCCGCCGCATCGGGCTGTGGCAGACCTTCGGCCTGGTGCTGCTCGGCGACCTCGTCTACGCCGTCGTCGCGCTGTGCATCGAGGACCCGGTGCGCCACGCGACGCCGCTGGTGCTGCTGTTCCCCTCGGTGGTGGCCGCGTGGTTCCTGCGGCCGTGGATGCTCGGCGTGCACATGGCGGTCACGCCGGTCGTCGTCGCCGTGGCGGTGCAGCACAGCTACGCGAGCACGGCCGGGCTCGCCGTCCAGGTGGCCGTCTCCGCCGGGACGCTCGACCTCGTGGCGGCCGGCGTGCACCTGCTGCGCCGCCGCGAGCGGCGGCTGCTCGCGGCCACCGAGGCGCAGTCGCGGCGCGACCCGCTCACCGGGCTGGCCAACCGCCGGCACCTGGTCGAGGAGGCCTCCCGGATCTGGCGGCAGGCCCGCCGCGAGGGGCTGCGGGTGGCCGCGATGGTCATCGACCTCGACCACTTCAAGCAGGTCAACGACCGGCACGGGCACGCGGCCGGCGACACCGTGCTGCAGGCCGTCGCGGAGGCGTTGGCCCACACCGTGCGGCCCACCGACGTGCTCGCCCGCATCGGCGGGGAGGAGCTGGTGGTCCTCGGCCTGGTCGGCGACCCCGGGGAGGCCGCGCACCTGGCCGAGCGGCTCCGGCTCGCGGTGCGGGCCACCCGGGGGCGGCACGGGCTCGCGGTGACCGCCTCGATCGGCGTCGCGCTGACCCGGCCGGCCGACGGCGAGGACGCCTCCGGCGCGCTGTGGCGGCTGGTCGACCGGGCCGACGCGGCCATGTACCGGGCCAAGCAGGCCGGCCGGGACCGGGTGGCCACTGTCGCGCCCCCGCAGCCGCGGCCCACCCCGGCCGGTGAGCGGCTCGGCCCGCCGACCGTCCCGGGGGCCGCGCGGCCCGGGACGGCACCCACCGGGGCCTGACCTCCCGTTCCACCGGGTGCGGGCGGCGGTTCTCTGCTTCCCTGTCCCCATGACGCTGGTCGTCCCGGACCCGACGCGGACGGTGCCGTTGCCGCGGCGCGAGCAGGCCGACGTCCGCGACCGGTGGCTGACCCAGCGGCTGCTCGACCTGCTGCCCGGCCTGATGGACCGCGCCGGCATCGACCTGTGGCTGGTCGTCGGCCGCGAGGGTGGCGAGGACCCGGTGCTGCCCACCCTGCTGCCGGCCAGCTGGCTGTCGGCCCGGCGGCTGGTCGTCCTGGTCCTGCACCGCAGCGACGACGGCGTCACGCCGGTCGCGGTCTCCCGCTACCCGGTCGGCCAGTTCCTGCCCGGCTGGGTCCCCGGCGACGACGGCGCCGACGGCGCCGAGGGCGCCGACGACGGGGGCGCCGACGACGGGGGCGACGGCGAGGACGCGCAGTGGGCCGCGGTGCGGCGGATCGTCGCCCAGGCCGCGCCGCGGCGGATCGGCGTCGACGTCTCCGCCGGGTGCCCGCTGGCCGACGGGCTGTCGGTGGCCGAGCACCGGCGGCTCACCGCGGCGCTCGGCGACCTCGCCGGCCGGCTGGTGTCCGCGGAGGACCTCGTCGTCGGCTGGCTGGAGACGCGGCTGCCGGAGGAGGTCGCCGCCCTCGACGCGCTGGCCCGGTACACCGACCGGGTGCTGGCCGAGGTCCTCTCCCCCGCCGTGCTCGTCCCCGGCGTCACCACGGCGGCGGACCTGGCGTGGGAGGTGCACGAGCGCATGGCCGGCCGGGGCGTGCCGCCGTGGTTCCACCCCGGGGTCACCGTGCAGCGGGCCGGCGTGCCGCTGCTCCCCGACGGCGGGGTCGAGCTGCCGGCCGTGCCGCAGGACGCCGTCCTGGAGCCCGGCGACCTGGTGACCTGCGACGCCGGGCTGAGCAGCCTGGGCCTGGTCACCGACCTGCAGCGCAGCGCCTACCTGCCGCGCCCCGGGGAGGACGGCCCGCCGGCGGGGCTGCGGCGGGCGTGGGCGGCGGGGCGCCGCGCGCAGGAGCTCACCGCCGCGGCGCTGGTCCCGGGGCGGACCGGCAACGAGGTGCTCGCCGCCGCCCGGGCCGCGATGGCCGCCGAGGGCCTGGAGGCCGACGTCTACTCCCACCCGGTGGGCGTGCACGGGCACGGCGCCGGGCCGGTGATCGGCCGCTGGGACGACCAGCGCGGCGTGCCCGGCGAGGGCGACCGCGTGCTGCACCCGGACACCGTCTTCGCCCTGGAGCTCGCCGTCCGGGTGACGGTCCCCGAGTGGGGCGGCCAGTGCCTGCGGCTGGCGCTCGAGGAGGAGGTCGTCCTCACGTCCGCGGGGGCGTCCGAGCTGGGAACCCCGCAGCGCGCGCTGTGGACCGTCCCGGCGGGCTGAGTCAGCGGCGGGGTGGGTCAGCGGCGGGTGGGTCAGCGGCGGGTCGGTCAGCGGCGGGGCAGCCTCCGGCGCGCCCGCAGCAGCAGCTCGCCCGGGCGCGGCACCGCCCAGGCCGCGCGGCTCAGCGGGCTGGTGGTCAGCGCCTGGTCGGCGTACGCGCCGCGCACCCGGCCGGGTCCCGGGGTGGGGGTGTCGAGGATGTCGGTGCCGTCGTCGGGCCGGTCGGTCGCCTGGGCGCGCGGACCCACCACCGACAGGACGGCGTCGGTGAGCGCGGGGCTGACCTTCTGCCCGGTGAGGAAGCCGAAAGCGGCGTCGCCGACCGGCACCTCGCGGCGCGGGTGCACGGCGGTGCGCACCACGGCCTCGGCCACCAGCTCGGGGGCGTACACCGGCGGCGGGGGCTTGGGCATCGCGCCGGTCTTGCTGCGCGAGTGCTCGAAGAACGGCGTCGCGATGCCGGCCGGCAGCACGGTGCTGACCGACACGGGGGAAGCGGCCTCGGCGAGCTCCATGCGCAGCGAGTCGTAGAACAGCCGCAGCGCCGCCTTGCTCGCCGAGTACGCCGCGTGCAGCGGCAGCGCGCGGTGGCTCTCCACCGAGCCGATGCCGACCAGCACGCCCGCGCCACCGCGCTCGAGCACCGGGACGGCGGCCTTCGCGGCCGCCACGTGCCCGAGGTAGTTCACCTCGGTGACCCGCCGGAACTCGGCCATCGTCGTGTCCCGGACGCTGCCGTAGACGCTGACCCCCGGGACGGTGACCCAGGTGTCGGCCCGCCCGAAGCGCGCCTCCACGGCCGCGGCGAGGGCGTCGACCGCGGCGTCGTCGGAGATGTCGGTGGGCACGGACACCGCCTCCGCGCCGTGGCCGGTGAGCTGGTCCACGAGCGTGGCCAGCGCCTCCTCACCGCGGGAGGCGACGACGATGCGGGGAACGCCGCGCCGGGCGAACTCGATCGCCGTCGCCCGCCCGATGCCGCTGGAGGCACCGAGGACGACGACGACCTGCTCGGACAGCGGCCGGGGGCGGTTCGCCTGCGTCATGCCGCCCCCGTACCCCGCCGGCGCCTACTTCTTACGGGCCTCGGCGGTCTTCCTGTCGCTGGCCTTCCGGACGGCGTCGACCAGCTCGTCCTTGGTCATCGACGAGCGGCCGTGGACGTCGAGCCGCTTGGCGAGGTCCATGAGGTGCTCCTTCGTGGCGTTGGCGTCGACGCCGCCCTCGGTCTCCCGGTCGGTGTCGGCGCCGCCCTCGGCCTGGGCGTCGCTCGGCCCGTTGTGGTCCTTGGGCTCCCAGTGGTCGCCGACCTTCTCGTGGGTGTGCTTGACCGCCGCCCACGCCACCCGGTTGGCCCGCTGCTCGTCGCCGTCGTAGCTCTCGACGGCGGAGTCGTGCGCCTTGGCGAAGGTGCGCTGCGCCTTCTCGTCCGAGCGCTGCAGCGTGCTGGGGATCTCGTCGGCCTTCGCGTCTCCGCTCTTCGTCGTCTTGGGCATGCCGGCGCAGGTACCCGCAGGTGGGGCGGTCAGTCGTCGGGGCCGAGCCAGGTGACGCCGTGCTCCCGGGAGGCCCGCCGGTAGGCCTCGTCGAACGAGCCGCCGGTCGCGCTGGCCTCGGCGAGGGTGCGGAAGAAGCCCTCGAAGCCGGCCGGGGAGGTCGCGCAGAGCAGCCGGCCCTCGCCCGGCACCACCCGCCGGTGGGAGTGCGGGACGCCGTGCGGGAGGAACGCCGTCCCGCCCGGGCCGACGCTGAACTCCCGCTCGCCGCACACGAAGACGTGCTCGCCCTCGATCACGTAGTAGAGCTCGTCGGTGTCCCGGTGCACGTGCCGGGAGGTGTCCAGCAGCGGGGTCTGCTCCTCGAACAGGGTGAAGGCCCCGGCGGTGGTGTCCGCGGACGCGCGGACGACGATCGTCGTCCCCCAGAAGACCAGCCGCTCCCCGCCGTCGTGGTCCCGGGCGAAGGGCGGCGCGGCAGCCTCGGCCATGGCGGGACGCTACGCCGGGAGCCACCCGGCGTCAGCGGTCCGCGGCGTCCCCCGGCCGGTCGACCAGCCAGCGCGACCAGTGGGCCCGCTGCGCCTCGGTCAGGGGCGCCGAGGCGTCGGCGGCGTAGTCGAAGTTGACCAGCACCATCTCCGCGCGCAGGGCCACCTGCCCGTCCTGGGTGAGCTCCTGGCACATGCCGATGGAGCTGCGGCCCAGCCGCGTGATCGACGTCGACACCGTCAGGTGCTCCCCGATCCGGTAGTGCACCTGCCGCAGGTAGTCGACCTCCAGCCGGGCGAGGATGATCCCCCCGCCCGGCGTGGGGTCGACCATGGCCAGCCGGGCGTCCTCGAGCAGGCCGAGGACGCGGGCGTGGTTCACGTGCCCGAAGACGTCGGTGTCCGACCAGCGGAGCTGGACCGGGTGCTCGTGCCGCTCGCTCAGGGCAGGTCCGCCGTCTCCGCCGACTGGCGGTGGGCGCCCTGGGCGTCGTCCGGGTCGGTGTGCACGGTGCGCTCCTCGGACTCGGCGAGGATGATCTCGGCGGCCACCTCCTCCATGCCGCTGCCCTTCATGCCGGCCTCCTCGGGCAGCAGGTCGGCGCGGGTCTCGATGTTGTGCTCGGTGACGTTGGCCAGGGCCTCGGGGCTCGGCTCCTTGTTCGTGGTCACGGGGACCGCCTCAGAAGCGCTGCTGCTCGGTGCCGATGCCCAGCGCGCGGGCGACGTCCTGGACGTTCTCGAACGTCTGGCCCTCGGGCAGCCGGCGCAGGTCGCCGAGCACGCGGTCCGTGGCGTTGGACTCCTGCGCCTTCGCCACGAGTGCGTCCCGGTCGGCCGGCCACACCTCCTTGCCGAGCGCCTCGGCGATCGCGGCGCGGCGCTCGAGGTCGGCCTGGTCGGTGCCGGGGGAGGTCGCGGACTGGTGCGGATCGGTCATCGGGGTCGCCTCCGTCACTGGGGGGTCGGGGTGGAGTCGTCGGTGTAGCGGAGGATCGCCGCGACCGGGATGTCGCCCGGCATGGCGGCCCGCGGCACGACCACGACGCCCGCGGTGCTCGCCACGGCGGCGGCCAGCAGCGCGCGCTCGGCGGGGACCGAGTGCACCTCCTGCACGCCGAGGGCGTCCATGTCGGCCTGGTCGACGCCGAGCTCCAGCGGCGAGGCGCCCACGAGCAGCTTCTCGTCGTCGGCGGGGTCGGCGAGGACGAGCGTCTCCACCTGGGCCTTGCGCAGCGCCTCGACGACGTTCGCCGTCCCGGTGACGGCCAGGCCGTGGGCGCCGGCGGAGCTGATCTTCTCGACGGCGTCGGCCTCGTCCCGCGCCTCGTGCTCTGCGACGAGTTCGGCGGCCTTCTGCTCGACCGGCTCCCGGTCGGCGCCGGCGGCCCGGCCGCCCTCGTCGATGGAGACGATCAGGTCCGCCCACAGGTCACTGGCGCGGTCGGTGAGGATCTGGCGGGCGCGCATGTCGCCGGCCAGCAGGACGAAGCGGGGGTGCACCCGGCGCACGACGGAGGCGACGTGCTCGGCGACGTCGTCGGCGTTGTGGACCCACTTGTTCTCGGCGTTGTGCTGGTACCGGTGGTGCGCCCAGCCGCCGCCCTGGAACTTGCGGATCTGGAAGGTGTCGCCCTTCACCGTCTCCTCCTCCTCGACCTGGCCCGGGGTGGAGAAGAGGGTGAGGTCCGCGCCGGTGCGGTCGGTGAGGACGACGACGTGCGGGACGCGGCCGGGCAGCGCGCGCAGCACCGGCAGCAGGTCCGGCTGCGGCGACCACTCGGCGAGCTCCTGCCGCGGCGCGTCGGCCAGCTGGGAGTCGAGGACCACGGTGCCGTCGGCGGCGACGACGACCGCGCGGCCGCGGATGGTGCCCGCCTCACCGCCGTCGTTGCCCTCCAGGAGCCGGCCGCGCACCGCCTCGACGACGGCCTCCGGCGCGCCCTGCTCGGCGAGCTCCTCGGCGATCGCGCGGACGCGGAGGTCGAGCTCGGTGTCGGCGCTCTCGGTGACGTGCGTGACGTCGGCCGTGACGGTGGCGAAGGGACCTGCGGCCTGGAAGACCGGTGCCAGGAAGGACACGTCCATGGGGTGGGGACCACTTCCTCAGTGCTGATCGGGGGCGGTTCGGCGTCCGCTGCGGGGCGCGCTCCGCTCGCCGCCTACCCACCGACCCGACCGCCACACACCGTGTCGGATCGGAAGGGTCCGGGTAGGCGCTGCCCCATGACCGAGCACGACCAGCTGCCGCTGCCCGACTACGACCACCTGCCGGTGGAGGGACTGATCTCGCGCATCCGCACGCTGGACGCGACCGGCCTTTCGACCCTGCTCGACTACGAGAAGGCCCACGCGAACCGGCTGCAGGTCGTCATGGCGATGCAGAACCGCCTGGAGTCGCTCCACGAGGGCGCCCAGCCCTCCGGCGGCGACCCGGCGGCCGCGGCGGCCGACGACCCGGTGCACGCCTCCGCGGGCTCGAAGGTGTCCGAGGCCACGACCGGCCCCGCCGTCAACGCGCCCTCCCACGGCGACCCGACCAACCCCGCCCAGCCCCGCTCCAGCGGCACCCACCGCAAGGGCACCTGACCTCCCTCCGACCCGACGGCGGCCGCGCACCCCACCGGGTGCGCGGCCGCCGTCCCGCTCAGCTGAAGGCGTCGACGATGTCCATGGCGGCCGGGCCGAGCAGCACGACGAACAGGACCGGCAGGATGCACAGCATCAGCGGGAAGAGGACCTTGACCGGGATCTGCATGGCCTTCTCCTCGGCCCGCTGCCGGCGCTTGAGCCGCATCTCCTGCGCCTGGGTGCGCAGCACGTCGGCGATCGAGACGCCGTAGACGTCGGCCTGCACGACGGCCCGGATGAACCGCCGCAGGTCCTCCACCCCGGTGCGGTCGGCCAGCGCGAGGTAGGCCTCGCGGCGGGGCTGGCCCACGCCGATGTCCTGCAGCGTGCGCACCAGCTCCTCGGCCAGCGGCCCGCGCCCGTTCCGCCCGGCCCGCGCCATGGCGGCCTCGAACCCGAGACCGGCCTCCACGGCGATCGTCATCTGGTCGAGGGTGTCGGCCAGCTCCAGCCCGATGGCCTGCTGGCGTTCCTGGCCCCGGCTGTGGAGGAGCAGCTCGGGGACGAAGTAGGCGACGACCGTCGTGGCGACGGCCACGAGCACGGTGAGGCCCCCCGGACGGCCGCTCACGAGGAGCAGCCCGAGGGCCGCCGCGATGGCGGCCAGGACCAGCTTGGCGGCGACCAGCCGGGGGACGGGCCAGGCCGCCGGCCGCCCGGCGGCGCCGGCCATCCGGTCCAGCCGGACGACGGTGCCCGCCGGCGTCAGCACGGAGACCAGGCGGGTCAGGAGGCCCGGGCGGACCCGGACGGCGGCCCGCGGGCCGGCACCCGGCACGTCGAGCCCGCGGGCGAGGTTGGCCCGGGACCGGGCGGCGGCGTCCTGCGGGCGGGCGAACAGCGCCCAGCCGAGCAGGGGGACGCCGGCGGCCACGGCGAGCACCGCGGCGAGGACGGGAGGGGGGACGGTGCTCATCAGAACCGGATCGCCACGGTCTTCTTGAGCCACAGCCCGCCGACGACCAGCAGGACCGCCGACACGGCGACCATGACCCAGCCGGCCAGGGACCCGGTGAACGCGGAGAGGTAGGCCGGGTTGGTGACCGCGAGGAAGGCGACGATGCCGACCGGCAGGGCCATGAGGACCCAGGCCGACAGCCGGCCCTCGGCCGACAGCGCCTTCACCTGGCGGCGGATCGCGTTGCGCTCGCGGATCGTGTGGCCGACGGTGTCGAGCACCTCGGCCAGGTTGCCGCCGACCTCCCGGTGGATGGCGATGGCCTGGGCGGTCCAGCGGAAGTCGTCGCTGTCCACCCGCGCGGCCACCTCGTCCAGCGCGGCGCCGAGGTCCCGGCCCACCCGGGTCTCGTTGACGATCCGGGCGAACTCCTCCCCGATCGGGGCCGGCGCCTGGTCGGCCACCGCGTCCACCGCGCGCAGCAGGCTGTGCCCGGCGCGCAGGCTGCTGGCCATCAGCTGCAGCGCGTCGTCGAGCTGGTCGGCGAACCGGGCCTGCCGCCGACCGGTCCGCAGCCGGACCACCACCCGCGCGCCCAGCGGGACGAGCAGGGCGAGCAGCAGTCCGGCGAGCACACCGCCGAGCAGCCACCCGAGCGCACCGGCGACGAGCGTGGCCAGGCCGGTGAGCAGCACCACCTCGGCCGGCCCCGTCGCGATGCCGGCCCGCTCGAGCGCGGAGGCGAGCGCCCCGACGCCACCCCGCCTCGCCAGCACCTGCTCGACGCCGTCCTGCGCCTGCGCGGCCACCCTGGTCAGCAGCGTCGGCGGCGGTGCGACCGTGGGGTCCAGCCGGGCCAGCGGCACCCGGCGCGGGCCGGCGGGCACCACGCCGAGCGCCAGGACGGCCAGCCCGCCGGTCACCAGCAGCAGACCGAGCAGCAGCAGCGCCGGGGACATCAGGCCCACCGCCGCGCGTGCACCGGCTCGGGCGTCCCGAACACCGCCGGGGAAACCCGGATGCCGAGTTCCTCGAAGCGGTCGGTGAACCGCGGCCGCACGCCGGTCGCCACCGGCTTGCCGAGGAAGCGGCCGGAGGGGTCGACGCCGGCCGAGTAGTCGAACAGGAACGCGTCCTGCAGGGTCACCGTCTCCCCCTCCATGCCCTGCACCTCGGTCACGTGGGTGACCCGGCGGGTGCCGTCCCGCAGCCGGGTCAGCTGGACGACGACGTCCACGGCCGAGGCGATCTGCTCCCGGATGGCCCGCAGCGGCAGGTCCATGCCGGCCATGAGCACCAGGGTCTCCAGCCGGGCGATGGCGTCACGCGGCGAGTTGGCGTGCACCGTCGACAGCGAGCCGTC
The DNA here is from genome assembly GCF_054050315.1 of Geodermatophilus sp. SYSU D00867. NCBI lineage: Bacteria > Bacillati > Actinomycetota > Actinomycetes > Geodermatophilales > Geodermatophilaceae > Geodermatophilus > Geodermatophilus sp. SYSU D00867. The sequence continues at coordinate 31,753 of NZ_JBJGZC010000035.1, forward strand.
GTGGCCGGTGTTCATCGCCTGCAGCATGTCCAGCGACTCCCCGCCGCGGCACTCCCCGACCACGATGCGGTCGGGGCGCATCCGCAGGCTGTTGCGGACCAGGTCGCGGATGGTGATCGCGCCCCTGCCCTCGATGTTGGGCGGGCGCGACTCCAGGCGGACGACGTGCTCCTGCTGCAGCTGCAGCTCGACGGCGTCCTCGATGGTGACGATCCGCTCGCCCTCCGGGATGAAGGACGACAGCACGTTGAGCAGCGTCGTCTTCCCGGTGCCGGTGCCGCCCGAGACGATGATGTTGAGCCGGGCCTCGACGCAGGCGTGCAGCAGCTCGGCCATCTCGGGGCTGAGCGTGCCGAAGCCGATGAGGTCGTCGACGCCGAACGGGTCCTTCGAGAACTTGCGGATGGTCAGCGTCGAGCCGGAGAAGGCCAGCGGCGGGATGATCGCGTTGACGCGGGAGCCGTCGGCGAGGCGCGCGTCGACCATCGGCGAGGACTCGTCGATCCGGCGTCCCACCCGGGAGACGATCCGGTCGATCACCCGGCGCAGGTGCTCCTCGGAGGTGAACCGGGCCGCGCTGCGCACCAGCTTGCCGCCCTGCTCGACGTAGACCATCTCGGGGCCGTTGCACATGATCTCGGTGACCGTCGGGTCGTCGAGCAGCTTCTGCAGCGGGCCGAACCCGAGCACGTCGTCGGCCAGCTCCGCGGTCAGCCGGGCCCGCTCGTCCGGCGAGAGCGGCACCTTCTCCTCGTCGACGACGGTGTCCAGCTCGCCGAGGACGATGCCGCGCAGCGCCTCCTCCGACAGCGACGGGTCGTTCATCCGCGACCCCATGCGCTCGAACAGCGCCTTGGCGACGCGGTCCTTGAGCCGGGTGAGGGCGTCGGTCGGGGGCGCCGGGGCGGCCGCGGACACGGGCCGGGGCGCGGGGACGACCGCTGGCGCCGGTGCCTGCACCGACGCGGGAGGAGCCGCCGGCTCGGCCGGCCGGCCCTTGGCGGCGGCGAGGCGGGAGGCGAGGTTCACGACGCCGCCCGGTGCGTCGAGGCGGAGGTCACGACGCCGCCCGGTGCATCGAGGCGGAGGTCACGACGCCGCCCGGTGCTTGGCGCGGTAGCGGCCGGGCTTGACCAGCGGGGTGGCGGCGAACCGGGAGACCAGCCGGCGCAGCTCCTTGGCCGCCGGGTCCTTGCCGTTGCCGGCGAGGATCGGCACGCCCTGGTTGGTCGACGCCGGGACCGCGGGCGACCGCGGGACGACGACGTCGACCCCGGTGCCGATCGCGGACTCGACGTCGCGCTGCGTCAGCCCGCTCTTCGGGTCGGCCATGTTCATGACCACGTGCCGGCCGGCCGGGATCATGCCGAGCTCGCCCAGCACCTGCACCTCCTTGCGCAGGCCGCGGACGCCGGGCACGTCCATGCTGCTGAGCAGGACCACGTCGGTGGCGCCGTCGATGGCGGCCAGCGTGTGCTCCGAGAGCCCCGGTGCGGTGTCGACGACGACGTAGCGGAACTCCCGGGACAGGGCGGTGAGCAACCGGGTGACGTCCTCGGCGGTGACCGTGTCCCCGGCGGCCGGCGACTCCGACCCGCAGACGGCGAACAGCCCGCTGGGGTGCTGGGTGAGGAAGGTCTTGAGGACCATGGTGTCCTGGCTGGCCGGGCCGTGGACGGCGTCGGGCAGCGTGTACTCGGGCACCAGGCCGAGCGCGGAGGCCACGTCGCCGAACTGCACGTCCAGGTCGACCAGCACGGTCCCCTGCGGGGCCGTGGCGGCCAGGCCGACGGCGAGGTTGGTCGCCACCGTCGTCTTGCCCACGCCGCCCTTCGGGGAGGCCACGGTGACGACGCGGCCGGTGAAGCGGGCGGTCTCGTCCAGCGGCCGCAGCACCCGGCGCCGGTCGGCGGCGGCCGCGCCGGCGCGCTCGACGGCCGCGGCGAGGTCGGCCGGCTCGGCGCGCGGTGGCACCAGGTCGCGGATGCCGGCCCGCATCGCCGCCTGCCACAGCTCCGGCGCGGGCTCGGCGACGAGGACGACGCTGATGCCTGGGCACTGCACGTCCAGCCGGCCGGCCAGGGTCAGCACCTCGTGCAGCGGCGCCAGCGGGCCGACGAGCAGGACGTCGGGCAGCTCGTTGTCGGTCAGCAGCTCGAACAGCCGCGCCGGGTCCCCGGGCAGCCGGCCGGGGGGCAGCACCTGGACGTCGCCGTCCACGGCGACCGCGACCGCCTCCCGCAGGTCGTCGCCGGCGCCGGCGAGCACGACGCGGCTCATTCGGTCGCCTCCGCGGCCACGGCGCCGAGAGCGGCGAGCAGGTCGCCGTAGACGTTGCCCTGGGTGACCACGCGGGTGCCGGAGGTGTCGGTGCCCTCGCGCTCGAGCGCCAGCCACACCTTCGCGTGCTCCATGCCGAAGACCACCCGCTCGGCGTCCCCGGCCGGCAGGGCCATGGTGACCATCACGTTGCCGGTCGGGGCGACGCTGGAGGCCGAGGCGGTCTCCACGTCACCGCCCTCGGTGCCGGCGGGCGCGGGCGCGCCCTGGACCTGGGTGACGAGGACGCCGTGCAGGGTGGCGTGCGTGGTGCCGATCTGCTCGTCCTCGGGGTCGGCGTCGATGTTGCCCTGCAGCTCCATCGAGATGTAGACGCCGATCTCGTCGCCGGCGGCCAGCCGGCCCCCGACCGCGCGCTGCGGCTCGAGGACCACGCTCACCTCCGACAGCCCCTCGGGCACCGGCACGGTGCCGGGCGCCTGCAGGTCGCCGGGCGGGGCGAACCGGCCGGCCAGCAGCTGCTCGCCGGGCTCGAGGTCCGCGGTGGCGACCCGGCCGGTGAGCTGGTCGAGGTCGGTCACCCGCCCCTCGACCGCCGCCTTGGCGGGCAGCACCTCGGTGCGGACCAGGTCGGCGACCTCCTCGGCCGGGGTGCCCTCGGGGATCGGCTGGTCGACCACGAGCACCTCGACCGTGCGCACCCCCGCGAGGGCGCGGGCGTCGGCGCCGCGCACGTAGGCCAGCAGCACCACGGTGCCGGAGGCCACGAGGACCAGCGCCGCGACGGCGGCGAGCAGTCGGCGTCTCACGGAAGGGCCCCTATCGGATCAGTCGGAGGACGGACGCGCCCAGGTCCGGGGCGTCGGTGCTGGTGTCGAAGGCGCCGGAGGCGTCGACGAAGCGGGTGAAGTAGCCGCGGATGCAGCGCTCCTCGCCCTTGCAGGGCTCACCGGAGTCGAAGAGCCCGCCGAAGTGGTAGCCGGTGATCGTGAAGGCGGCGTAGCCGTAGACCTCGTACCAGGCGCCACTGCCGGTGCCGCCGGCCTCGTCGAAGATCGGGAGCAGCACGGTCCGGCCGACCAGGGCCGCGACGTCGCCGACCGAGCAGCCCTGCGAGGGGTTGTTGCCCGGCTCGGAGTCGAAGCGGTTGCCCATCCGCGTGGTGGCCTTGCAGGTGTTGCCGCCGTCGGACTCCAGCCAGCCGAAGCCGCCGGGCACGAACATGCGCGAGGGGCCGGTGCAGCCGGTGTCGGACTTCTTGGGCAGCACGATGGTGCGTTCCGTGGTGCCCGAGGGCATGCCGCCGCCGGTCTGGGCCTGCCACTCGCACCAGGAGAAGATCAGCGGCAGCATCGCCGTCCCGCCGCTGGGCGCGCCCCAGGTGACGGTCGCCGTCGCCGAGACGGAACTCGCGTCGTGGCCGATGACCGGGGCGAACCAGTGCTCGCGGGGGGCGCTGCCGGTGACCGTCACGCGGGTGGGCCCGCTCTGCAGCACCGGCGGGGCCGCGGTGGCCGCGCCGGCGCCGGCGGCGGCCTCGTCGTTGGCGTCGACCAGCTCCTGGGCGGTGGCCTGCATGTCGCCGCAGGCGCCGCGGGCGCAGTCGCGGGCCACGGCGAGGGCGGCGGCGTCGGCAGCGACCTGGAGGCGGGCCTTGTCGGCGTAGAGGGCGCCGACGTCGACGGCGATCGCGGTGAAGCCGAGCAGCGGGACGAGCAGGACGGACAGCAGCACGGCCACCGCGCCGCGCTCGCCGGCCAGCCGGCGCCGGACGCGGGCCTGCAGGGGGCGGGTCAGCCGTTGCACCGCATGACCCCCGTCCCGGTCAGGTCGACGTCGGCGCCGAAGAAGCCGGTCAGGAAGGGCATCGGGTAGCTGATGGTCACCCGCACGTTGGCCGTCGTCGTGGCGGTCATCGGGCACGCGGCGGGCGTGATGGCGATCTGGGCGTCGGTGATCGCCGGGTCGAGGGTGGGGGCGGCGTCGCGGACGGCGGCGCGGGCGGCGGCCGGGTTGCTCTGCAGCGCCATGACCCGGGCGCCCTCGCGGGCCGCCGCGGACAGGGTCCCCTGGACCTGGAAGGCGTGGCCGAACTCGACGATCCCGAGGACCAGGATCATCAGCAGGGGCACGATCAGCGCGAACTCGACGACGCTGGCGCCGCGCTCGCGCTGCAACCGCTTCCTCATGTCAGCCTCCCTCCCTGGACGCTGCGGCCGGGGGGGGGGGGGGGGGGGGGGGGGGGGGGGGGGGGGGGGGGGGGGGGGGGGGGGGGGGGGGGGGGGGGGGGGGGGGGGGGGGGGGGGGGGGGGGGGGCCGGGCGGTGGGGGGG
>NZ_JBJGZC010000036.1:0-27925 GCF_054050315.1 Geodermatophilus sp. SYSU D00867
GGAGCGGGTTTACGGCGCCGGCGTTGAAGGCACGAATGACACTACCGCGTCGGTGAGTAGGGGTGGGCGACCCGAGGCCCCCCGCGGGCGGCGCCCCGCCCGGCCGCACGCGCGGTGCGGCCGGGCGGTGCGGGAGTTCTCAGGCCTCGCCGGCGGTGGGGGCCGGGGCGGTGGCGGAGGTGTCCGAGGGCTGCTCGGTCGCGGTCTCGGCGCCACCGGTCAGCAGCTCGCGCTCCCAGTCCGGCAGCGGCTCGTCGCCACCGATGGCCTGCTCGGCGCCGTCCTCGCGGCCGGCGTTGGCCTGCGCGGCCGAGCGGGCCATGAGGCCGTCCGCGACGGCGTCGGCGATCACGCGGGTCAGGACGTTGATGGCGCGGATCGCGTCGTCGTTGCCCGGGATCTTGTAGTCGACCTCGTCGGGGTCGCAGTTGGTGTCGAGGATCGCGACGACCGGGATGCCCAGCTTGCGGGCCTCGCCGACGGCGATGTGCTCCTTCTTGGTGTCCACGATCCAGATGGCGCTGGGCACCTTCTGCATGTCGCGGATGCCGCCGAGGCTGCGCTCGAGCTTGGCCTTCTCGCGGGTCAGGCCCAGCTGCTCCTTCTTGGACAGGCCGGCCATCACGCCGGTCTGCTCCATGTCCTCGAGCTCCTTGAGCCGCTGGAGCCGCTTGTGGACGGTGGAGAAGTTGGTGAGCATGCCGCCCAGCCAGCGCTGGTTGACGTAGGGCATGCCGACGCGCTGCGCCTGCTCGGCGACGACCTCCTGCGCCTGGCGCTTGGTGCCGACGAACAGGATCGTGCCGCCGTGCGAGACCGTCTGCTTGACGAACTCGTAGGCCGAGTCGATGTACCCGAGCGTCTGCTGCAGGTCGATGATGTAGATGCCGTTGCGCTCGGTGAAGATGAAGCGCTTCATCTTCGGGTTCCAGCGACGGGTCTGGTGCCCGAAGTGGACGCCGCTGTCGAGCAGCTGCTTCATGCTGACGACTGCCATGGGGGCGCAGCCTCTCGTGCTCGCGCGCGGCCGCTCGGCGGCCGCGCTCCTCGGTTGACGCGGGCACCGGGTGGTGTCCCGCCCTGGCGTCCCGCGGCGCCACCGACCCGGGTGGACCGGGACCGAGGTGGGGCTGCCCCGCCGTGCTGGCGGGTGGAGGACGCGCGGAGTCGACCCGCCAGCACGGCGGGTCGCACCGGACAGCATACGCGCCGGGCGGGACCGCTCCTCCCCCGTGCCCGGGCCGTCCACAGGTGCGCTGCCGGGGGCCCGCTGCGGCCCCCCGGCGGGGAGCCTCGGCGGCGTGCCCGCCCGCCCGCTGCTCGTCCTCCTGCTGGCCTGCGCCGCCCTGCTCGGGCCGGCGCCCGCCGTCGCGGAGCCGGGCGTTCCCGCCGTCCCCGCCTGGACCGCACCGCTGGGCGGGCCGCCGGTCGTCACCCGGCCGTTCGCTCCCCCGCCCTCGCCCTACGGCCCCGGGCACCGCGGCGCGGACCTCGCCGGCGCCGCCGGTGACGTCGTGGTGGCGGCCGGGGACGGCGTCGTCGTCTTCGCCGGGCAGGTGGCGGGCCGGCCGGTGGTGAGCGTCGACCACGCCGACGGGCTGCGGACGACCTACGAGCCGGTCGACCCCGCCGTCGCGGCCGGGCAGCGCGTCGCCCGCGGCTCCCCGCTCGGGACCCTGGCGGCCGGGCACGCCGGCTGCCCGGCCGCCGCCTGCCTCCACTGGGGTCTGCGGCGCGGCGAGGTGTACCTGGACCCGCTGTCGCTGCTGCGCCCGCCGCGCGTGCGCCTGCTGCCGCTCGGGTGACGCGCGGGGACCGCTGCCGGACCGGCCGCCGCCCCTAGCCTGCGCGGGGTGCAGACCGAACGGGGCCTCGACCGTTTCGTCGCGTTCCTCGACGCGGTCGTCGCCATCGCCATCACCCTGCTGGTGCTGCCGCTGACCGAGCTGCTCGACGGCGCGGAGCCGCGGACCGGCCTCGGCACGCTGCTGGCCGACGAGTCGTCACAGATCGGCGCGTTCTTCCTCAGCTTCGTCGTGATCGCGCGGCTCTGGCTGGTCCACCACCGGGTGGTCGAGACCGTGGGGTCCTACGACCAGGCGTTCCTCACCGCCAACCTGCTGTGGATCCTGACGATCGTCCTGCTGCCCTTCGCCACCCAGGTGTCGGCCCGCTACGGCACCGACCGGCCCGCGGTGGCGCTCTACATCGGCACCATCACGCTGAGCTCGTTCTGCCTCACGGCGATCAGCCTGCTGCTGTGGCGGCGCCCCGCCCTGCGCCGCGACGCCGCCGCCCCGGTCGGACCCCCGTGGCCGTCACTGGTCGCCAGCGGGCTGTTCCTCGTCGCCCTCCTGGCCGGCACGCTGCTGCCGGGCGTGCACTACTGGGCGATGTTCCTGCTGTTCCTGTCCGGGCCGATCGAGGCCGCGCTGCGGCGCCGCGTCGCGGCCTGATCCCCGGTCGCCACCACGTCGGTGAAGTGCTCGACCACCGGGAACGGGTCGTAGAAGGAGTGCAGCAGCGCCTTCCACTCCCGGTAGGCGACCGAGCCCCGGAACCCCTCGGTGTGGTCCTCCAGCCGGTCCCACTCGACCAGCAGCAGGTAGGTCCCCGGGCGCTCGAGGCAGCGGGACAGCCGCAGGGAGCGGAACCCCGGAGACGCCTCGACGAGCGGCCGCGCGCGCCCGAAGGCCGCCTCGAACTCCTCCTCCCGGCCCGGGCGGACCGGGAGGAGCGCGTGCTCGAGCACCACCGGCGGCTCAGGCGATGTCGGCGAGCTTGGTGCGCAGGTGCAGCACGGCCTTGGTGTGCAGCTGGCAGATGCGGCTCTCGGTGACGCCGAGGACGCGGCCGATGTCGGCCAGCGTCAGGCCCTCGAAGTAGTAGAGGCTGACGACGACCTTCTCCCGCTCGGGCAGCTGCTCGACGGCGCGGGCGAGCAGCTGGCGGGCCTCGCCGTGCTCGGCCATCGCCTGCGGGTCGAGGGCGTTGGCGTCCTGCAGCGTGTCGACCAGCCGGGGCGCGCCGCCGTCGTCGTCGGTGAGCAGCTCGTCGAGGGCGACGACGTTGACCAGGGAGAGCTGGCCGAGGAACTTGCGCACGTCCTCGACGTCCATCTCCATCGCCGCGGCGATCTCCTCGTCGGTCGGGCTGCGCTGGAGCTGGTTCTCCAGCGTGGCGACCGTCCGCTCGAACTGCCGGGCGCGCATCCGCACCGACCGCGGGATCCAGTCGGTGCTGCGCAGCTCGTCGATGATCGCGCCGCGGATGCGGGACATCGCGTAGCTCTCGAACTTGACCTCGCGCGAGGGCTGGTAGCGGGTGATCGCGTCGATGAGCCCGAAGGTGCCGTAGGAGACCAGGTCGGCCTGCTCGACGTGCGCCGGCAGGCCGCTGCCGACCCGGCCGGCGACGTACTTGACCAGCGGCGCGTAGTGCAGGATCAGCCGGTCGCGCAGCTCGGGGGCGCGGTCGGCGACGTACTGCGCCCACAGCTCGGCCAGCGCGGCGTCGGCGTCCTCCTCGGACTCGCCGCCGATCCGGTGGATGGTGGCCTCGGGCACGTCGGGTCTCCCGCTTCGTGGTGGCTGGGGTCCTGCCGGACCCGGGGACGGTCGTTCGGGTGGGCGCTCGGCTCAGGCCCGCGGGTGCGCCTGGGCGTGCACCGCACGCAGCCGCTCGACGGTCACGTGCGTGTAGATCTGCGTCGTCGCGAGGCTAGCGTGGCCGAGCAGCTCCTGGACGGAGCGCAGGTCGGCGCCGCCCTCCAGGACGTGGGTGGCCGCGGAGTGCCGCAGCCCGTGCGGGCCGACGTCGGGCGCGCCCGGCGCGCGGGCCACCGCGGCGTGCACGGTCCGGCGGGCCTCGCGCGGGTCCAGCCGCCGCCCGCGCCGGCCGAGCAGCAGCGCCGGGCCGGAGTCGGAGGTGGCCAGCGCCGGGCGGCCCCGGGTCAGCCAGGCGTCGAGCGCCCGCTCGGCCGGTGCGCCGTAGGGCACGCTGCGCTCCTTGCGGCCCTTGCCGAGGACCCGCAGCAGCCGGCGGCCGCGGTCGACGTCGTCGACGTCGAGGCCGACCAGCTCGCTGACCCGGATGCCGCTGGCGTACAGCAGCTCGAGGACGACGGCGTCGCGCAGGCCCACGGGGTCGTCGGCGCCGGCGGTGGACTCGACGACGGCGCGGGCCTGGTCGGGGGCGAGCACGTCGGGCAGCGTCCGGTGCGCCTTGGGGCTGACCAGCCGCAGGCCGACGTCCTCGGGGGTGTGCCCCGAGCGGCGCAGCCAGGCGGTGAACGAGCGGGCGGCGGCGGCGCGGCGGGCGGTGGTCGCGCGGCTGGCGCCGCGCGTGCGGCCCTGGGCCAGCCAGCTGCGCAGCGCGGCGAGGTCCAGCTCGTCGACCCGCGTGCCGCCGCGGCGGGCGAGGTGGTCGAGCAGCCAGACGGCGTCGGTGACGTAGCCGCGGACGGTGTGCTCGGACAGGTCCCGCTCGTGCCGCAGCGCGTCCTCGTAGCCCTCGAGCGCGGCCGTGAGCGCCGGCGGCAGCGCGGCGCGGGCGTCGGCGGTCCGGGCGGTCACTCTCCGACCGTCCGACGGCACCGTCCGTGGGTCAAGCCGCCGCGCCGTCCGGTCGCCCACGACCGGTGCGGGCGGGCCGGCCCCTCAGCGCCCGGGAGGCGAGCCCCCGGGGACCGGCCGCCGGGTCACCCGCCGCGTCCCGTGCGCGGTGGTGGGGCCAGCCGCCAGCCGGTGCCGGTCCACTGCACGAGGTCGGCGACCTCCAGGCCGGGCAGCACCCGCATGGCCTCCAGCGGGTCGCAGCCGGCGACCGCGGCCAGCCGCTCGGCGCTCACGCCGGTCCGCACCGGGCAGGCGTCGAGCACCCGGCGGGCCAGGTCGGACAGGCCGTCGCGGGGGAACGTGGGCCGTCGCTCCGGAGCGGCCAGGTCGTCCCCGAGGCTGCCGACCGCCTCGACGACCTGCGCGGCGTTGCTGACCAGCCGCGCGCCGGACTCCTGCTCCCGCAGCAGCTCGTGGCAGCCGACCGACATCGCGCTCGTCACGGGGCCGGGCACGACGAGCACCTCCTTGCCCAGCGCGCGGGCGCGCCGGGCGGTGGCCTGCGCGCCGGAGCGGGCCGCGGCCTCGACCACCACGGTGCCGCGGGTGAGCCCGGCGATGATCCGGTTGCGGACGAGGAAGCGGTGCCGGTGCGGAGCCGCGCCCGGCGGCCACTCGCTGACCAGCAGGCCGCCGCCGCTGACGATGCGCTCGAACAGCGCGGAGTGGGCGGCCGGGTAGGCCCGGTCGACCCCGCAGGCGAGCACCACCACGGTGGGGGCACCCGCGGCCAGGGCGCCGCGGTGGGCGGCGACGTCGATGCCGTAGGCACCGCCGGAGACGACCGTCCAGCCGCGCTCCCCCAGCTGCGCGCCGAGGTCGGCGGCCACGTGCTCGCCGTAGGCCGTGGACGCCCGCGCGCCGACGACGGCCACGGAGCGGTCGACGGTCGGCCCGAGCGGCGGGTCCCCGCGCACCCACAGGGCGACCGGCGGCACGAGCGCGGTGGTCCGGTCGCGCCGGCCCTCGCCGTCGCCGTCGGTGTGCGCGGCGACGGTCAGCGCGTGCAGCGGCAGCGCGGGCCACTCGTCGTCCTCGGGGACCACCAGCCGGGCCCCGCACCGCTCCGCCCGGCGGAGGTCGGCGAGGGTGGCGTCCTGCTCGGCGCGCACGCCGACCAGGGCGCGGGCCCGCTCGGGCGCCGTCCCGGCCCGCAGGGCGCGCACCGCCGCGACCGGGCCGACGTCGTCGACCCACCGCCACAGCGCCACCGAGCCCGGCTCCGCGGCGCGGGTCAGCCAGGCGCGGGCGCGCCGGATGCCCGGGACGGCCACCCCGTCGACCGCGGCCGGGCCGGCGAGCGCGTCCTCGAGGTCCTCCTCGAGGGCCGGGGCGGTCACGCCGCCACCCGCTGCAGCCGCATGCCCAGCGCCTCGGCCACGTCGCCGCCGTCGGGGACCGCCCGACCGGCGAGGTCGGCCAGCGTCCAGGACACCCGCAGCACGCGGTCCAGCCCGCGCACCGACAGCAGGCCGCGGTCCAGCGCGCGCTCGGCCAGCGCCAGCGCCGGCCGCGGCACCGCCCAGCGCTCCCGCAGCAGCCGCCCGGGCACCTGGCTGTTGAGCAGCAGGCCGGTGCCGCGCAGCCGGGCGGCGGCGGCTCCGCGGGCGGCGGCGACGCGGGCCGCCACCTCGGCGGTCGGCTCGGGGGCCGCACGGGTGTCCAGCCAGGCGGCGCGGGTGACCGGCGGCAGCTCGATGCGCAGGTCGATGCGGTCCAGCAGCGGGCCGGACAGCCGGGACCGGTACCGGCGGCGCTCCAGCGGGCTGCAGGTGCAGACGGAGTCACCGGCCGCGCTGGCGCACGGGCACGGGTTGGCGGCGAGCACCAGCTGGGCGCGGCACGGGAAGGTCGCCGACCCGGCGGCCCGGCTGATCGTGACCTGGCCGCGCTCGAGGGGCTGGCGCAGCGTGTCCAGGGTCGCCCGGGCGAACTCCGGCGCCTCGTCCAGGAACAGCACGCCGCGGTGGGCGCGGCACAGCGCGCCGGGACGGATGGCGCCCGACCCGCCGCCGACGAGGGCGGCCATCGTGGCCGAGTGGTGCGGCGCCTCGAACGGCGGCCGGCTGAGCAGCGGCGCGTCCGGAGGCAGCGTGCCGGCGACCGAGTGGATGGCGGTGACCTCGAGCGCGGCCCGCTCGTCGAGGACGGGCAGCAGGCCGGGCAGCCGCTCGGCGAGCATCGTCTTCCCCGCCCCCGGCGGCCCGGTGAGGAGCAGGTGGTGCCCGCCGGCCGCGGCCACCTCCACCGCGCGCCGGCCCGCGGCCTGGCCGACGACGTCGCCGAGGTCCGGCGCCGGTGCCGGCGGGGGCAGCGGCCCGCGGGCGTGCGGCGTCAGCCGGGCGCGCCCGGACAGGTGGGCCACCAGGTCGCCGAGGGTGCGTGCGGCGAGGACGTCGACGCCGTCGACCAGCGCCGCCTCCTCCGCGTTGCCGGCCGGGACGACGACGGTGCCGTGCCCGGCCCGGGCGGCGGCCAGCACGGCGGGCAGGACGCCGCGCACCGCGCGCACCGAGCCGTCGAGCCCGAGCTCGCCGAGCAGCACCAGCCCGTCGGCGGCGTCGGACGGGAGCGTGCCGGCCGCGGCGAGCACGGCGGCGGCCAGCGCGAGGTCGAAGCCGCTGCCCTGCTTGGGCATCGACGCCGGCGACAGCCCGATGGTGATCCGGCGCATCGGCCAGGACGCCCCGGTGTTGACCACGGCCGCGCGGACGCGGTCGACCGACTGGCGCACCACGGCGTCGGGCAGGCCGACGAGCGCCACGCCGGGGACGCCGGCGGACATGTCCACCTCGACCTCGACCATCGCACCGGACACCCCGGCCAGCCCGACCGACCAGGTGCGGGCGAGCGTCACGAGAACGCCCCGCGCAGGTGGGTGACCAGCGCTGGCGCGGCCGGGCGCACCAGCACGCCGACGACGTCGAAGCGCAGGTCGGGCGCGTGCTCGTCGTGGGCGGCCAGCCACCGCTGGGCCAGCGTGCGCAGCCGCCGCTGCTTGGCCGCGGTCACCGCCTCGACGGGGTGGCCGAAGCCGGTGGCCCGGCGGGTCTTGACCTCGCAGAAGACGATGGCCGCGCCCTCGCGGGCGACGATGTCGAGCTCGCCGTCGCGGCACCGCCAGTTGCGGTCGAGGACGGCCAGCCCGGCGTCGGTGAGGTAGGCCGCGGCGATGGTCTCCCCGCGGCTGCCGAGTTCGGTTCTCGTGGACACCCGCCGACCGTGACCCGGGCGGGCGCCCGGCACGGTCCGGCACGGCGGTCTGTGGACGGCGGCCCGGGCTGTGGACGGCGCGGGCGGTCCCGTCGGCCCGGGCGGTCAGTCTCCCGGGCGTGCGGATGCGATCAGGTGATGCGGGGCCCGTCGGGCAGCTCGAGGTCGGGCTTGTCCAGCTCCTCGACGTTGACGTCCTTGAACGTCAGCACCCGCACGTTGCGGACGAACCGCGCCGGCCGGTACATGTCCCAGACCCAGGCGTCGGACAGCTTGAGCTCGAAGAACACCTCGCCGCCGGCCTCGCGGACCTGCAGGTCGACGGCGTTGGCCAGGTAGAAGCGCCGCTCGGTCTCCACCACGTAGGTGAACTGCCGGACGATGTCCCGGTACTCGCGATAGAGCTGCAGCTCCATCTCGGTCTCGTACTTCTCCAGGTCCTCGGTGCTCATCGCGGCTCTCCGGAGATCGTGCGCATGCCCCCATCATCGACCATGCCGCCGGCAGCGGTGAGCTGGAGTTCCCGGACGGCGCGCGCGTCGCGGGCGCGGACGACGTTGACGAAGCGCGACCGGTGCTCGGGACAGGGCCCGTGACGCTCCAGCGCGGCGGTGTGCGCCTCGGTCGTGTAGCCCTTGTGCACCGCGAAGTCGTACTCGGGGAAGCGCTCGTGCACGTCGAGCATGATCCGGTCCCGGGTCACCTTGGCCAGCACCGACGCCGCGGCCACGCAGGCGGCGACCCGGTCGCCCTTCCACACGGCCAGGGCCGGCACCCCGAGGCCGGGCACGGAGAACCCGTCGGTGAGCACGTAGTCCGCCGGCGGGTCCAGCGCGCTGACCGCGCGGCGCAGCGCCTCGAGGTTGGTGACGTGCATGCCGCGCGCGTCGAGGTCGGCGACCGGGACGACCACGACCGACCAGGACAGCGCGCGGTCGACGACCTCGGCGTAGACCCGCTCCCGCGCCGCGGCGGTCAGGAGCTTGGAGTCGGCCAGCCCGGGGACCCGTCCGCGGCGGCCGGCGGGGAGCACGCACGCGGCGGCGACCAGCGGCCCGGCGCACGCGCCGCGGCCGGCCTCGTCGGCGCCGGCGACGGCGGAGAAGCCGCGCCGGCGCAGCGACCGCTCCATGTCCCAGAGCGAGTCGTCGCGGCCCGGGTCGCCGGCGGGGTCCGTACGGCGGGTGCGGTGGACCGGCGTCGCGGCGGCCCGGTGAGCGGGGGGAGGACGGCCTGCCATCGCCGTCCGACACTACGACGCCCCGGGGACACGACCCGCCCCCGGGACGGCAGGACGGGCCGGCGCGCAGACGGCGGCGGGCCGGCCCCCGGGGTCAGAGGGGGCCGGCCCGTCGTCCCGGTCCGGCCGCCGAGGAGGCGGACGGCCGGCCGGGGGCGCCGGACCCGGCGCGGTGCTGCCGGGCCCGGGCGCCGGGATCAGACCTCGGCCGGAGCCGGGGCGGGGGCGGTCAGCGCGTGGGCGCCGCAGGTGCAGGTGCCGGAGGAGCGGGAGGACAGGACCAGCGAGACGGCGTGCGCGCGGTCGCGGGCGCCGAGCTTGCGCAGGATCGCCTTCACGTGCGACTTGACGGTGTCCTCGCTGATGAACAGGTTGCGGCCGATCTGCCGGTTGGACTGGCCCTGCAGCAGCTCGTCGAGGACGTCCTGCTCGCGCCGGGTGAGCGGCACCTCGGGGGTCAGCGGCTTGCCGACCGGGGCGGCGGCGGGCTCGACGCGGCGGATCTGCGGGTCGACGACGGTCCGGCCGGCGCGGGCGGCCAGGATCGCCCAGCCGAGCAGGGTCGGCGAGGTGTTGAGCATCAGGTAGCCGCGGACACCGGCGGCGACGGCCTCGTTGACCACGGCCGGGTCCTCCGAGGTCGCGAGGGCGACGACGGCGACCCGCGGGAAGCGGCGGCGCAGGTCGCGGACGACGTTGAGGGTGGCGGCGCGGCCGGCGCCCATCTCGACGACCACGGCGTCGGGCCGGGCGGTCTCGACGAGGGTGAGGGCGCGGCGCAGCTCGCCGGGGGTGCCCACCGACTGCATGCCGGCGGTCTCGTTGATCATGCTGACCAGGCCGCGCCGCAGGACGGGGGCGTCGGCGAGGAGGAGCACGCGGGTGACGCCTCGGGCAGCGCTCGCCAGGGGTGCGGACACGACTTTCTCCATTTCGGTGGACCGGGTTGCTCTCGACTACTCCATCGGGATGAATGGCGCGGTCCTTGAACACTTCCTGGGGATTTTCTCCGCACCCGGTATTGGTAGCTCCCGTCACACGAGAAACCGGAGAGGTGACCGTTCCGCATTTGTCGACATGGGGACGCCGTTTGCGGGAATGGTGCACGAGAGACGACGGCGCCGTCCCTCGGGGAGGGACGGCGCCGTCGGGAGGCGGGTGGAGGTCAGCCCGGGGGCGAGCGGCGCAGCCGGCGCCGGCGGTTCCACGCCGCGACCGGCAGCGCGCCGGCGAGGCCCGCACCCAGCGGGAGCACCTGGCCGACCGCGCCCGCGGCGGCGGCCGCCTCCGTGCCCTGGATGTCCGGGGAGTCCAGCGTGCCGAACCGGGACACCGGCCAGACGATCAGCGCGGCCTTGCCGATCACGTCGTCGACGGCGACGGTGCCGCCGTAGCGGTCGCCGACGTGCGAGCGGGAGTCGGCCGAGGCCGACCGGTGGTCCCCCATGACCCACAGCCGGCCCTCGGGCACGGTGACGGGGCCGAAGGCGCGCGACTCCAGCGGGGTGTCCTCGTAGATGTAGGGCTCGTCGAGCGGCTCGCCGTCGACGGTCACCCGGCCCTCGGCGTCGCAGCACTGCACGGTCTGGCCGCCCACGGCGATGACGCGCTTGACGTAGTCGTCCTCGCTCGGCGGCGCCACGCCGACGGCCCGGCCCAGCCACAGCAGCCCGCCGGTGAACCAGTTCGAGGGCTCGGAGACCTCGACCTCGGGCGTCCAGGTGTCCGGCCCCTCGAAGACGACGATGTCACCGGGCTCGGGATCGCCGAACCAGTAGGGGACCTTGTTGACCAGGACGCGGTCCCCGGTGCAGCCGGTGCAGCCGTGCAGCGTCTGCTCCATCGACCCGGAGGGGATGAAGAAGGCCTGCGCGAGGAAGGTCTTCACCAGCAGCGCGAGTACGAAGGCCACGAGCAGCAGCACCGGCAGCTCACGCAGCAGCGAGCTCTTCTTCTCCGGCTCGTCCCGCCGCCGCCAGGTGCGGCGGTGGCCACCGGTGTCCGGCCGCTCGGGCGTGGGGTCGTCCCCCGGGACGACGTCGGCGGGCCCTCCGGACCGATCGCTGCTCATCGGGAGCCAGCGTACGGCCGCGGAGGACCCGCCGTGGTCAGGCCGGGTCGGACCGGCCCGGAGTCGTCCGGCCGGAGCCGGGGACGGTCAGCGCGCGACGGTCTCGCGACGCTCCTTGATCTTGGCGGCCTTGCCGCGCAGCTCACGCAGGTAGTAGAGCTTGGCCCGGCGGACGTCACCGCGGGTCAGCACCTCGATCTTCTCGACGACCGGGGTGTGCACCGGGAAGGTGCGCTCCACGCCCACGCCGAAGCTGACCTTGCGGACGGTGAAGGTCTCGCGGATCCCGCCGCCCTGGCGCCGGATCACGACGCCCTGGAAGACCTGGATGCGCGAGCGGTTGCCCTCGACGACGCGGACGTGCACCTTGACGGTGTCCCCGGGGCGGAACTCGGGGATGTCGTCGCGCAGCGAGTCGGCGTCGAGTACGTCCAGGGTGTTCATCGCAGCATTCCTCGGTCTCAGCGTTGGCTCGTCGTCGGCCCGGGCATCGGGGTGCCCCACGCTCCGGACCAGGTGGCTGCGACTCCGGGGGGAGTGCCCGTCGGCGGCGCCTCCGGTCTGCAGCGACTCTCTACTGTGCCACACGGGCGCCACCCTGCCGAGCTCGGGCCGGGGCGGGCTGGTCCCAGGGCCGGTCAGTCGACCACGCGGGGTGGCCGGCGCCACGGCCCGGCCAGCAGCTCGGGCAGCACCGCGGCGAGCTCGCGGGGCGCGAACTCCACGTCCGCCGCGGCGATCTCCGCGGCGGTCCACCACCGGTGCGGCTCCTCCCCGAGCAGCTCCAGCTCGGTCCGGCCGGTGGCGTCCACCTCGTGGACGACGTCGCGCAGGACGAAGAAGGTCTCCCGCGAGTCGATCTGCACGCCGGCGAACGGGCCGACGTGCCGCCGGAACCACACCGGGCCCTCGAGGGCCGCGGGGTCGACGACCAGGCCGATCTCCTCGACCAGCTCGCGGGCGGCGGCCTCGCGGACGGTCTCGCCGTCCTCCACTCCCCCGCCGGGCGTGTACCAGAACAGCACGTCGCCGGGCGGGACGGCGGGGTCGGTCAGCCGGGCGCCGAGCAGCAGCACCCGCCCGTCGGGGTCGAGGACGACGACCCGCGCCGTGGGACGCACCCAGGCGCGGTCAGGCACCATCGAGGACCGCCCGGTCGGCGGGTGACAGCGCGTCCTCGGGCAGCGCGGCCAGCAGGTCGGGACGCCGGGTCGCGGTCCGCCGCAGCGACTCCGCGCGGCGCCAGCGGGCGATCGCGGCGTGGTCGCCGGAGAGTAGTACCGGCGGGACGTCCAGCCCGCGCCAGGACGCCGGCCGGGTGTAGGAGGGGCCCTCGAGCAGCCCGTCGGCGTGCGAGTCGAACGCCACCGACTCGCGGTTGCCGACGACGCCGGGGATCAGCCGGGTGACCGCCTCGACCATCACCAGCACCGCGGACTCGCCGCCGGCCAGCACGTAGTCGCCGATCGAGACCTCCGACACCGGCCCGGACGCGGCGGCCCACTCGGCCACCCGCTGGTCGATGCCCTCGTAGCGGCCGCAGGCGAACACCAGCCCGGGCTCGGCGGCCCACTCGGCGGCGACGGCCTGGGTGAACGGGCGCCCGGCGGGCGTGGGCACGACCAGGCGGGTGCCGGGCGGGCGGACGGCCTCCAGGGCGCGCGCCCACGGCTCGGGGCGCATGACCATGCCGGGGCCGCCGCCGTAGGGGGCGTCGTCGACGGTGCGGTGGACGTCGTCGGTCCACTGCCGCAGGTCGTGCACGCCGATGGCGACCAGGCCGCGCTCGGCGGCCTTCCCGAGCAGCGACTGCCGGAGCGGCGCCAGGTACTCCGGGAAGATCGTGACGACGTCGATGCGGTACGGGTCGGTCACAGGTCGAGCAGCCCCTCGGGCGGGTCGACGACGACGAACCCGCCGGGCACGTCGACGGTCGGCACGATCGCCGTGACGAACGGGACCAGCAGCTCGCCGGCCTCGCCGCGGTCGACGACCAGCAGGTCCGCGCCCTCGTGGCGGACCGCGGTGACCTCGCCCAGCGGCGTGCCGTCGGTCAGCCGGGCGGCCAGGCCGACGAGCTGGTGGTCGTAGAAGTCGTCGGGGTCCTCCAGCGCCGGGAGGTCGGCGAGCGGGACCTCGAGCAGGGTGTCGCGGAGGGTCTCGACGGTCTCGCGGCTGTCGTAGCCCTCGAACGCGAGCAGCAGCACCTCGCGGTGCCAGCGGGCGCCGGCGACGGTCAGCGGCCCGCGCTCGGCGGGGACGGTGCGCAGGACGGCGCCGGGGCGGAAGCGCTTCCCGGGGTCGTCGGTGCGGACCTCGACGGTGGCCTCACCACGGACACCGTGGGGCCGGCCGATGCGGCCGACCACCACGGTGTCGGTGGAGGGGTTCTGCGCGTCCAAGCCGCGCGGCTCAGCGCCCGTCGGTGTCGACGACGTCGACCCGCAGGCCGCGGCCGCCGACGCCGGTCATGACGGTGCGCAGCGCCTTGGCGGTGCGCCCGCCGCGACCGATCACCTTGCCGAGGTCGTCGGGGTGGACCCGGACCTCGAGGGTCTTGCCGCGACGGCCGCCGACCAGGTCGACGGTGACGTCGCGCGGGTGGTCGACGATGCCCTTGACCAGGTGCTCGAGCGCCTCTTCGAGCACGTCTTACTCGGCGGGCGTCGTGGTGGCGCCGGCGGCCGGGCCCTCGCCACCGGCACCGGCGGCCTCGGCCACCGTGGCGGCGGCGTCGTCGGCCTTGGGAGCGGCCTTCTTCTTCGGGGTGGTCGCACCGGCGGCCGGCTCCTCGCCGGCGCTGCGGACGGCCTCCTCGTAGAGGGCCTTGCGGTCGGGCTTGGGGGCGGCGACCTTCATGGGCGGGGGGGCCGGCTCGCCCTTGAACTTCTGCCAGTCACCGGTGACGCGGAGGATGGCCGCGACCGGCTCGGTCGGCTGCGCGCCGACGCCCAGCCAGTACTGCGCGCGCTCGCTGTCGACCTCGATGAAGGAGGGCTCCTCCTTCGGGTGGTACTTGCCGATCGTCTCGATGACGCGGCCCTCGCGCTTGGTGCGCGAGTCGGCGACGACGATGCGGTAGTACGGAGCACGCATCTTGCCCAGACGCATGAGCTTGATCTTGGTGGCCACGGTGGCTCGGAATCTCCTCGAACGCTGTTCGTCGGTGCTCGCCGGACGGACGCGTGGGGTTACGCCGGGGCGGAGCCAGGGACACGGCCGGCGTCGGTGAGAGGGCCGCGCACCGCCGTGTTCGACCGACCATGATGCCAGATGCCGGGAGGCGTGCCATGACCAGCCGGGGTCTGCTCCACCACGTCGAGCTGTGGGTGCCCGACCTGGCCCGCGCCGAGCGCTCGTGGGGCTGGCTGCTGACCGCGCTGGGCGCGCAGCCGTACCAGTCGTGGGAGCACGGCCGGTCCTGGCGGCTCGGCGACGTCTACGTCGTCGTCGAGCGGTCGCCGGACCTCACCACGGACACCCACGAGCGCCGCCGGCCAGGCCTCAACCACCTCGCGTTCTGGGCCGGCACCGCCGACGACGTCGACGCGCTGGTGGCCGCGGCGCCGGCGCACGGGTGGCGGCTGCTGTTCGCCGACCGCCACCCGTTCGCCGGCGGCCCGCGGCACCGGGCGGCCTACCTCGAGGACGCCGACGGCTACGAGGTCGAGCTGGTCCCCGGCCGGACCTGAGCGAGCACCGCGGCGGCGGCGTCGGCCACCGGCACCTCCGACCGCTCGCCCGTCGCCCGGTCGCGCAGCTCGACGACGCCGTCGGCGAGCCCGCGGCCGACGGTCACGATGGTCGGCATCCCGAGCAGCTCGGCGTCCTTGAACTTGACCCCGGGCGACACCTTCGGCCGGTCGTCGTAGAGGACGGTCAGGCCGGCGGCGACCAGCTCGTCGGACAGCGCCTGCGCGGCCTCGAACACCGCGGCGTCCTTGCCGGTGGCGACGACGTGCACGTCGGCCGGGGCGATCTCGCGCGGCCAGACCAGGCCCAGCTCGTCGTGGGTGGACTCGGCGATCGCGGCGACGGCGCGGGAGACGCCGATGCCGTAGGAGCCCATGGTGACCGTGACGAGCCTGCCGTTCTCGTCGAGCACCTGCAGGCCCAGGGCGTCGGCGTACTTGCGGCCCAGCTGGAAGATGTGCCCGATCTCCACGCCCCGGGCGAGCTCCAGCGGGCCCGAGCCGTCGGGCGCGGGGTCGCCGGGCAGCACCTCGGCGGCCTCGACGGTGCCGTCCCAGGAGAAGTCGCGCCCGGCCACCAGGTCGAACACGTGCTTGCCGGGCTCGTTGGCGCCGGTGACCCAGCGGGTGCCGGGGACGACCCGAGGGTCGACGAGGTAGCGGATGCCCGACTCGCTGTCCTTCCCGAGCACCTGCGGGCCGATGTAGCCCTTGACCAGCGCCGGGTGCGCCTCGAAGTCGGTGAACGGCTCCACCTCGGCCGGCGCCACCTGCGCCTCCAGCCGCTTGGCGTCGACCTCGCGGTCGCCGGGGATGCCGATGACCAGCGGCTCCCGGGTGCCGTCGGGGTGCACGAGCGTGACGACGACGTTCTTGAGCGTCGAGGCGGCCGTGTAGCCGGCGTCGGGGAACAGCTCCCGCGCGACGGCGACCAGCGTCTCGATGGTCGGGGTGTCGGGGGTGTCCTCGACGTGCGCCTCGGGCAGGCCCTCGATCGGCAGCGGCTCGGGGACGACGGTGCTGACCGCCTCGACGTTGGCCGCGTATCCGCCGGGCGAGCGGACGAAGGTGTCCTCGCCGATCTCCGTCGGGTGCAGGAACTCCTCGCTCCTGGAGCCGCCCATCGCGCCCGACATCGCCGAGACGATCACGTACTCCAGGCCCAGCCGGTCGAAGATCCGGACGTAGGCGGCGCGGTGCGCGGCGTAGGAGGCGTCCAGCCCCGCGTCGTCGACGTCGAAGGAGTAGCTGTCCTTCATCGTGAACTCGCGGGTGCGGAACAGCCCGGCCCGGGGCCGCGCCTCGTCCCGGTACTTGGTCTGGATCTGGTACAGCGACAGCGGCAGGTCCTTGTACGACGAGTACAGGTCCTTCACCAGGAGCGTGAACATCTCCTCGTGCGTGGGGCCGAGGAGGAAGTCCGCGCCCCGGCGGTCCTGCAGCCGGAAGAGGTTGGGGCCGTACTCGGTCCAGCGGTTGGTCGCCTCGTAGGGCTCGCGGGGCAGCAGCGCCGGGAAGTGGACCTCCTGCGCGCCCATCCGGTCCATCTCCTCGCGGACGACGCGCTCGACGTTGCGGAAGACCCGGTAGCCCAGCGGCAGCCAGGTGAAGCCGCCCGGCGCGGCCCGGCGGATGTAGCCGGCCCGCACGAGCAGGCGGTGGCTGGGGACCTCGGCGTCGGCCGGGTCGTCGCGCAGGGTGCGCAGGAACAGGGAGGACATCCGCAACAGCACGGCACGAGTCTCCCAGGGCGCGCGAACGGGTTGTGCCGCGCGGTCAGCGGCCCGCAAGAGCGGTGCAAGTCCCGGCCGCGACGGTCGTCCCCGGCGAGCCGCCGACCGGCGGCCTCTCCCCCGCCGACACCCGGCTCGACCACCCTGGAGTCCCCCGTGCGCACGCCCCGCCGCCTGGCCACCGCCGTCCTCGCCCTCACCGCCGGCGCCTCGCTGGCCGCCTGCTCCACCGCGGTCAGCGGCTCGGCCACGCCCGTGTCGCGGGGTGCGGAGGCCCCAACCGAGCCGGCCGCCCCGCCGGTGGAGGAGGCCGGGGAGACCGGGCCCGTGACCGACCCCGCGCCCGGGACCGGCAGCGTGCCCGCGAGCGACGACGACCTGCCGGTCCCCGGCGCCGGCGTCCCCGGCGACGAGGGCCTGTGCCAGGCGGTGGCCGGGTGGTTCGGCTACGTCGGCCTGTCGCTGGTCGCGGTCGACGGGACCGGCCACGTCGACCCCGCCGGCGTCGTCCCGCTGCTCGAGGCGCTGCGCGACGCCCCGGCCGGCCACCGGGACGCCGGCGCGCCGGTGCTCGCCGCCGCCGACGCCGTGTCCGCGGCCACCGACGCCGCGATCGACGACGTGCGGTCCGGCGGCGACGTCATCACCGCGGTCACCGACCTGACCGGCCCGGTCACCGAGTTCGGCACCGCCTGCGCCGCCGCCGGCGTCGACGTCTGACCGCGCTCAGACGACCCGGCCGCGCAGCACCGTGAGCTGCGGTCGGGTCAGGACGCCGAGGTCGGCGCGCGGGTCGCCGTCGTAGACGGTGAGGTCGGCCGGCGCGCCCTCCTCGATGCCGGGCAGGCCCAGCCAGGCCCGCGCGGACCACGACGCCGCGGCCAGCGCCGCCTCGGCGGGCAGGCCGGCGTCGCACAGCGCGCGGACCTCGTCGGCGATCCGGCCGTGCTCGATGCCGCCGCCGGCGTCGGTGCCGGCGAACACCGGCACGCCGGCCTCGAACGCCGCCCGCACCACCGCGCCGGAGGACGCGTACAGCCGCCGCATCGTGCTCGCGTACGCCGGGAACCTCCGCTCCCCCGCGGCGGCGAAGCCGGGGAAGTTCTCCACGTTGACCAGCGTCGGGACGACGGCGGTGCCGCGCGCGGCCATCTCGCCGACCAGGTCCTCGGTGAGCCCGGTGCCGTGCTCGACGCAGTCGATGCCGGCGCGGATCAGGTCCGGCAGCGCGTCGGTGCCGAAGGTGTGCGCGGTGACCCGCGCGCCCTCCTCGTGCGCCGCCGCGATCGCCTCGGCCACGACGTCGGCCGGCCACTCGGGCGCGAGGTCGCCCACCGACCGGTCGATCCAGTCGCCGACCAGCTTCACCCAGCCGTCGCCGCGGCGGGCCTGCACCCGCACCTGCTCGACCAGCCCGGCCGGCTCCAGCTCGACGGCCAGCCCCGGGATGTAGCGCCGGGTCGCGGCCAGGTGCCGGCCGGCGCGGACGATCGTCGGCAGGTCGGGCTCGTCGTCCAGCGCCCGGGTGTCGACCGGCGAGCCGCAGTCGCGCAGCGCCAGCACCCCGGCGGCCCGCTCGGCCAGCGCCTGCTCGCGCAGCCCGGCGAGGTCCTCGACGGGGACCCCGCCGCGGCCGATGCCGACGTGGCAGTGCGCGTCGACCAGGCCCGGCAGCAGCCAGCCGCCCCGGGAGACGGTCTCCGCGCCCGGGACCCGCTCGAAGGTGACCCGGCCGTCGCGGATCCAGAGGTCGCGGTGCTCGCCCTCGGGGAGGACGACCCCGGACAGGTGCAGGGAGGGGGCGGTCACCGCCCGGGCCGCTCGTCCCCGAACTTGCTGAAGTCGAGCTTGCTGAGGTCCGGCAGCGCCTGGCCCGGCGGCAGCGAGGGCATGCCGCCCGGCAGGCCACCGGGGAAGCCGCCGCCCGGGGGCAGGCCCGGGGCGCCCATCGGCCGGCGGGCCGGGGCCTTGCCGCCGCCCTTGCCCTTCTTGCCCTTGCCCTTCTTGGAGGACTGGGCCTGCATCTGCCGGCCGCGGGCCTTCTTCGACATCGGGCCCATGCCCGGCAGGCCCATGCTGCCGGCCATCTGGCCCATCATCTTCTGGGCCTGCGCGAAGCGCTCCAGCAGCTGGTTGACCTCGGTGACGGTCACGCCCGAGCCGTTGGCGATGCGCACCCGCCGCGACGCGTTGATGATCTTCGAGTCGACCCGCTCCTGCGGGGTCATCGAGCGGATGATCGCCGCGGTGCGGTCCAGGTCGCGGTCGTCGACCTGCTTGAGCTGCTCCTTCATCGCGCCCGCGCCGGGCAGCATGCCGAGCAGGTTGGCGATCGGACCCATCTTGCGGATGGCCATCATCTGCTCGAGGAAGTCCTCGAGGGTGAAGCCCTCGCGGCTGACGAGCTTGCCGGCCATCTTCTCGGCCTGCTCGGCGTCGAAGGCCTGCTCGGCCTGCTCGATGAGGGTGAGCACGTCGCCCATGCCGAGGATGCGCGAGGCCATCCGCTCGGGGTGGAAGACGTCGAAGTCGGTGAGCTTCTCGCCGGTGGAGGCGAACATGATCGGCTGCCCGGTCACGTAGCGGACCGAGAGCGCGGCACCACCGCGGGCGTCGCCGTCGAGCTTGGTGAGCACGACGCCGGAGAAGCCGACGCCGTCGCGGAACGCCTCGGCCGTGGTGACGGCGTCCTGGCCGATCATCGCGTCGACGACGAACAGCGTCTCGTCCGGCTGGACGGCGTCGCGGATGCCGGCGGCCTGCGCCATCAGCTCGGCGTCGATGCCCAGCCGGCCGGCGGTGTCGACGACGACGACGTCGTGCATCGTGCGGCGGGCGTGCTCGATCGAGTCGGCGGCCACCCGGATCGGGTCGCCGACGCCGTTGCCCGGCTCGGGCGCGAAGACGTCGACCCCGGCCTGCTGGGCGACGATCGAGAGCTGGTTGACCGCGTTGGGCCGCTGCAGGTCCGCGGCGACCAGCAGCGGCGCGTGCCCCTGGGACTTCAGCCAGCGGCCGAGCTTGCCGGCCAGCGTGGTCTTACCGGAGCCCTGCAGGCCGGCGAGCATGATCACCGTGGGCGACTGCTTGGCGTAGCGCAGCCGCCGGGTCTCGCCGCCGAGGATCTCGACGAGCTCCTCGTTGACGATCTTGATGACCTGCTGCGCCGGGTTGAGCGCCTGCGACACCGCGGCGCCGCGCGCCCGCTCCTTGATCGCCGCGATGAAGGCACGCACGACCGGCAGCGCGACGTCGGCCTCGAGCAGGGCGATGCGGATCTCGCGCGCGGTGGCGTCGATGTCGGCGTCGGTGAGCCGGCCCTTGCCCCGCAGGCCGGTGAAGACCTTGTCGAGGCGGTCGGAGAGAGTCTCGAACACGAGCAGTCCTCAGCAGTCACGGGCGCGGACGGGCCGCGCCACCTGACCCCAGGGTATCCAGCCGGGACGTCCCGGCCCGGTCGTGCGTGCCGCTCAGGCCGCGCGCCGCACCGCCGCCGCGCCGACGACCCCCGCCCCGCCGACCAGGAGCGCACCACCGCAGCCGGTGCAGATCCACTCCGGGCACCCACCGGCGTCGTCGGTGTGCCCGTCGGCGCACGGCGGCTGCTCGAACACGCGGTCCTCGCCGCAGTCCCGGCACGGCCAGGTCGGCAGGGCTGCGGTCTGCTGGACGGTCACGCGGATCCCCCTCGGCGTCGGATGCGGGACCGGTCCGTCCCGCCTCGTCCCGACGGTCGCACGGGGCACCGACAGTTCCGGGTCGCCTCAGCCCGGTGTGTCACCGCCGGTGCGTGCCGGGTCGGGGACGGCGCCGCGCGCCGCGGCCACCAGCGCCGCCTCGACCCGGGCCCGCTGCCCGGCGTCGATCGGGCAGCCGGCGGGGTTGCAGACGTAGAAGTAGTCGGCGGCGTCGGCCCCCAGGGTCTCGATCCGCGCGGAGGTGACGTCGAGGCCCTCGGCGACGAGCGCGGCGGTGAGCCGGTACAGCAGGCCCGCCCGGTCGCCGGCGCGCACCTCGACGATGCTGGTCGCCTCCCCGCTGACCTCCGAGTCGTGCCAGGAGATCCGCGGCGGCACGGACCGGGCGGCGTCCTGCCGGTAGTCGGCCTCGCGCTGGCGCAGCCGGTCGGCCAGCGGCAGCGTCCCCTCCAGGGCGGCGCGGACGGCGTCGGCCAGGATCGTCGGCTGCGGCGCGCGGCCGAACCGCGGGCGGACGGCGAACACCGCGGTCGCCCGGCCCTCGACGACGTTCACCTTCGCCGCCCGGACGTCGAGCTGGTTGAGCGCGAGCACCCCCGCGAGCCGGCTGAACAGGCCGTGCGAGTCGGGCGCCCCGATGGTCACCTGCTGCCCGTCGGCGACGTCCTCGACCCCCACGGTGACCGCGCCGTCGCCGCCGGCCTGGGTGACCGTCGGCTCGGTGGG
Organism: Geodermatophilus sp. SYSU D00867; assembly: GCF_054050315.1. Classification (NCBI taxonomy): domain Bacteria; kingdom Bacillati; phylum Actinomycetota; class Actinomycetes; order Geodermatophilales; family Geodermatophilaceae; genus Geodermatophilus; species Geodermatophilus sp. SYSU D00867. The sequence goes on from NZ_JBJGZC010000036.1 coordinate 20,990, forward strand.
GTGCAGCACGGGGTCGGCCCCGTCGACCACGGTGCCGCCGAGGTGCGCCTGCACGCGGGCCACCAGGTGCGCGACCAGGTGCGCCTTCCACGGCGACCACGCCGAGGTGCTGGTGGCCGCGCCGTCGGCCTGCGCCAGCGCGTGCAGCAGGTGCAGCACCTGCGCGTCCCGGCCGATCGTGTCGGCGACCCGCTCGATGGTGGCCGGGTCGTCGATGTCGCGGCGGGTGGCGGTGTCGGGCAGCAGCAGGTGGTGGCGGACCAGCGTGCCCACGGTGGCGACGTCGGCCGGCGTGAAGCCCATGCGCTCGGCGACGCCGGCGGCGACCGGCTCCCCGACGACGCTGTGGTCGCCGGGCCAGCCCTTGCCGACGTCGTGCAGCAGCGCCGCGACCAGCAGCAGGTCGGGCCGGTCGACGTCGTGGGTGAGCTCGGCGGCGGCCGCGGCGGCCTCGACCAGGTGCCGGTCGACGGTGAACCGGTGCCACGGGTGGCGCTGCGGCAGTGAGCGCACCCGGTCCCACTCCGGCAGCAGCCGGGCCAGCAGGCCCTCCTGGTCCAGCTGCTCGAGGACCGGCACCGCCGCGCGGCCGCTGGCCAGCAGCCGCAGGAAGGACCAGCGCACCTCGGCCGGCCACGGCTCGGGCACCGGCGGCGAGTGCACGGCGAGCACCTTGAGCGTGTAGGGCGACAGCAGCAGGTCGGCCCGGGCCGCGGCCGCGGCGCCGCGCAGCACCAGCCCGGGGTCGGCGGCCGGGCGCGCGTCGCGGGCGAGCACCACCTCGTCGCCCTGGCGCACCACGCCCTCGGCCAGCGGCTCGCGGCGCACCCGGCGGTAGCGGGCGCGCGGCCGCCGGACCAGCGCGGCCTCCACCCGCCGCCAGGTGTCGTCGGCGACGAAGGCCAGCCGGCGCCCGGCCAGGCTCACCTCGCGCAGCAGCACGTCCTCGTCGGCGAGACCGAGCGCCGCGGCGACCGGGCGCTGCTCCTGGCGCACGAGGACGTCGGTGGGCCGGCCCGAGCGGCGGCGCAGCTCGTCGCGGACGTCGAGCAGGAAGGAGTAGGCCGCCTCGGCCTCGGCGGAGGGCTCGTCGCCGAGCTGGGCGGCGGCGACCGCGCGCAGCACCTGGCCCTCGCGCAGGCCGCCGTAGGCCTCCTTGAGGTCGGGCTCGAGGAGGAAGGCCAGCTCGCCGACCTGGCGGGCGCGGCCGCGGCGCAGGTCGCGCAGCTGCGGCAGCAGCCTCGACGCCGACTGCCGCCAGCTGGCCAGCGTGGCGGTGCGCAGCGCCGCGGCGAGGGCCGCGTCGCCGGCGACCAGCCGCGCGTCGAGCAGGCCGAGGCCGGCCTTCACGTCGGTGGAGGCCACCGACACGGCCTCGGCCACCGAGCGCACCGAGTGGTCCAGCCGGACGCCGGCGTCCCAGATCGGGTACCAGACGGCGTCGGCGAGGGCGGCGACCTCCGGCCGGCCGTCGTGGACCAGCACGAGGTCCAGGTCGCCGTGCGGGGGCGGCTCGCGCCGGCCGAGGCTGCCCACGGCCACGAGCGCGACGCCGTCGGTGCCGGTGCGCGGGGGCGGGCCTCCCCGGCCCTGCCGCGGCGGCGGCGTGCCGGCCACGGCGTCGGCCAGCAGGCCGCCCAGCCAGGCGTCGAGCACCCGCACCCGCCCGGCACGCGGCAGGTCGGGCAGCCCCCTCAGGTCCGGCACGGTCCCCCCTGGTCGGTTCGGTCGACGGGCTGCACCGGCGTCGGCCGGGGCGGTGGTCGCCCCACCACCCCGGCCGACGGACGGGCTCCGGTCGGGACCCGGCTAGAGCGCGTCCTCGCCGCGCTCGCCGGTCCGGACCCGCACGATCTCGTCGATCGTGGTGACCCAGACCTTGCCGTCGCCGATCTGGCCGGTGGAGGCCGACTCGACGACGGCGTCCACCACGCGGGCGGCCTCGATCTCGCCGACGACGACCTCGATGCGGACCTTCGGGACGAAGTCCACCTGGTACTCGGCGCCGCGGTAGACCTCGGTGTGGCCGCGCTGGCGGCCGAAGCCCTGAACCTCGCTGACGGTGAGCCCGGTGATCCCGATCAGCTCGAGGGCGTTCTTCACGTCGTCGAGCTTGAAGGGCTTGATGATGGCGGTGACGAGCTTCATGCCCGGACCCCTTCCGTGGTCTTGGGGGTGGTGGCCTGGTGCAGCGCGGAGCCGCTGCCGCCACCGAGACTGGTGAAGTCGTACCCGGACTCCGCGTGGACGACCGTGTCGATGCCGGCGACCTCGTCCTCCTCGCTGACCCGGAAGCCCATGACGGCCTTGACGACCGCGGCGATCACCAGCGTCAGGACGAAGGAGAACACGAGCACCGCGCCGGCCCCGACGGCCTGCCGCCAGAGCTGGTCGACGCTGCCGCCGAAGAAGAGGCTCTCCACGCCGGCCGGAGCGTCGGGGTCGGCCAGGAAGCCGATGGCCAGGGTGCCCCAGAGGCCGCCGACGAGGTGCACGCCGACGACGTCGAGGGAGTCGTCGTAACCGAGGCGGTACTTCAGGCCGACGGCGAGGGCGCACAGCGCGCCGGCGACGACGCCCACGATGATCGCGCCGACCGGCGAGACCGCGGAGCAGGCCGGGGTGATGGCGACCAGGCCCGCGACGGCGCCGGAGGCGGCGCCCAGCGAGGTGGCGTGGCCGTCGCGCAGCTTCTCGGTGACCAGCCAGCCGAGGACGGCGGCGCCGGTGGCGGCGAGGGTGTTGACCCAGACGACGGCGGCGGTGTTGTTGGCCGCGAGCGCGGAGCCGGCGTTGAAGCCGAACCAGCCGAACCACAGCAGGCCGGCGCCGAGCATGACCAGCGGCAGGTTGTGCGGGCGCATGGCCTCGCGGCCGAAGCCGCGCCGCTTGCCGAGCACCAGGGCCAGGGCGAGGCCCGCGGCACCGGCGTTGATGTGCACCGCGGTGCCGCCGGCGAAGTCGATCGCCGCCAGGTCGTTGGCGATCCAGCCGCCGGTGTGGGTGACCACGCCGTCGTCGTCGGTGAGGGTGAAGTCGAAGACCCAGTGGGCGACCGGGAAGTAGACGACGGTGGCCCAGATGCCGGCGAAGACCATCCAGGAGCCGAACCTGGCGCGGTCGGCGATGGCGCCGGAGATCAGGGCGACGGTGATGATCGCGAAGACCGCCTGGAAGCCGACGAAGGCCATCGACGGCAGGCCGCCGGCCTCGCTCGTCGTGTCCTCCATGAGGCCCTTGAGCCCGAAGAACTCGCCCGGGTCGCCGAGCAGGCCGAGGCCGACGTCGTCGCCGAACGCGACGGAGTAGCCGTAGAGCACCCAGAGCACGGTGATGAGCGCCAGCGCGCCGAAGCTCATCATCATCATGTTGAGGACGCTCTTCGCGCGGACCATGCCGCCGTAGAAGAGCGCGAGGCCCGGCGTCATCAACAGCACGAGAGCCGCGCTGGTGAGGATCCAGGCGGTGTCGCCGGTGTTGACCACGGCAACCTCCTGAGGTGGGTCGTGGGCCGTCGGCCGCAACGAGGGAACGGGCCCCGGCGGGCCGGGGACGGTCGGGGTCGCGGTCGCCCCCTTCCCTGGCGGCGACGCGGCGTTCACGGTGCCGGGGCGTTGTTTCCGGGGGCGTCGTCGCCGCGTTTCCGGACCGTGAACTCCGCGCCGCGTGTCCCGGGGTCGTGTGACGGCCGTGTTGCCGGGGCGCGTGGGCGTGGCCGCGGCCACACCCGGAGTCCGTCTGCGAGGGGTGTGCAGTTGCAAACTGTGTGCAATAAGGTTCCCGCGGGTGGTACCCGGCCGCCCGCGAGTCCCGTGGAGGTCCGCGTGCACGTCCCCGACGGCTTCCTGGACGCGCCGACGTCCGTGGCCACCGGTGCGGCGGCCGCCGGCGCGGTCGCCCTCGCGCTGCGCGGCGCCCGCCGTGAGCTCGACGAGCGCACCGCTCCCCTGGCCGGCCTCACCGCCGCCTTCGTCTTCGCCGTCCAGATGGTCAACTTCCCGGTCGGCGCCGGCACCAGCGGCCACCTGATCGGCGGCGCGCTCACCGCGGTCCTGGTCGGGCCCTGGACGGCGGTGCTCTGCACGACCGTCGTCCTCGTCGTCCAGGCGGTGCTCTTCGCCGACGGCGGGCTCACCGCGCTGGGCACCAACGTGACGCTCATGGGCGTGGTCGCCGTCGGCGTGGGCTACGGCCTGTTCCGCCTGCTGCTGCGGGTCCTGCCGCGCACCCGCGGCGGGCTGCTCGCCGCGGCCGGTGCCGGGGCGTTCGCGTCGGTGCCGGCGGCCGCGCTCGCCTTCGTCGCGCTGTTCGCCGCCGGTGGGGTCGCCGACGTGCCCCTCGGCACGGTGGCCGCGGCCATGGGCGGCATCCACGTGCTCATCGGCATCGGCGAGGCGGTCATCACCGTCGCGGTGCTGGGCGCGGTGCTGTCGGTGCGGCCGGACCTCGTGCACGGCGCCGCGCACCTGCGCCGCCCCGCCGACCTCGCCACCCGCCCGGGCCTGCGGACCGAGGAGGCCGTGCGATGAGCCGCCGTCGCGGCCTGTGGCTCGTGGGCCTGCTCGTCACGCTCGTCGTCGCCGGCTTCGTCAGCCACTACGCCAGCTCGCACCCCGACGGCCTGGAGTGGGCCGCGGGCGAGACCGGCTTCGCCGACACCGCCCGCGACAGCGCCACCGCCGGGTCGCCGCTGGCCGACTACGCCGTGGAGGGCGTGGACGACGGCCGGCTGTCGGGCGGGCTGGCCGGGATCGCCGGCGTCGCGGTCACCCTGGTGCTCGCCGGCGGCCTGACCCTCCTGCTGCGCCGGCGGAGCGGCTGGCCGGCCGAGGTGGGCAGCACCTCCGCGGAGGACTGACGTGGGCGCCGGGCACGGCGGCCCGCTGGGCGCGGCCTACGTCAGCGGCACCAGCGTGGTGCACCGCCTCGAGCCGCACGTGAAGCTGGTCGCGGTGCTGGCCTTCGCGCTGGTCGTCGTCGCCACCCCGGTGCACGCGGGGTGGGCACCGGCCGCCTACGCCGGGTACGCCGCCCTGGTGCTCGCCGCGGCCGCCGTCGCGCGGGTGCCGGCCGGGCGGCTGGCCCGCGGGCTGGTCGTCGAGGTGCCGTTCCTGGTCTTCGCGCTGCTGCTGCCGGTCGTGTCGCGCGGCCCGCGGGTCGAGGTGCTCGGCCTGTCCCTGTCGGAGAGCGGGCTGGCCGCCGGCCTCGGGCTGCTGGCCAAGGCGACGCTGTCGGTGCTCGCCGCCACCGTGCTCGCGGCCACCACCGAGCCGCGGGAGCTGGTGCGCGGGCTGCAGCGGCTGCGGCTGCCGGCGGTCCTCGTGCAGATCCTCGCGTTCATGGTCCGCTACGCCGACGTCGTCGGCGGCGAGCTGCGCCGGATGCGGGTGGCCCGGGAGTCCCGCGGCTTCCGGAGCCGCGGGCCCGGGGCGCTGCGCGTGGTGGCCGCCGGCGCCGGGGCGCTGTTCGTGCGGTCCTACGAGCGCGGCGAGCGCGTGCACCTCGCGATGCTGTCGCGCGGGTACACCGGCGCGCTGCCCACCGGGCCGGTCGCCGCGGTGCCCGCCGGGGCGTGGCTGGTGGCGCTGAGCCTGCCCCTGTCCGCCGCCGCGGTGCTCGCGGCGGGGATGCTGCTGGGGTGAGCACTCCCCCGTCCGCACTCCTCGTGGAGGACCTCGCCTTCGCCTACCCCGACGGCCACCAGGCGCTGTTCGGCGTGGACCTGCGGCTCGAGCCCGGCGAGCGGGTGGCGCTGCTCGGGCCCAACGGCGCGGGCAAGACGACGCTCGTGCTGCACCTCAACGGGATCCTCGCCGGCGGGCGCGGCCGGGTGACCGTCGGCGGGCTGCCGGTGGAGAAGCGGAACCTCGCGGAGGTGCGCCGGCGGGTCGGCATCGTCTTCCAGGACCCCGACGACCAGCTGTTCATGCCGACCGTCGGCGAGGACGTCGCCTTCGGCCCGCGCAACCTCGGCCTGCCCGAGCCCGAGGTCGCCGCCCGGGTGGCCGCGGCGCTGGAGCAGGTCGGCATGGCCGGCGCCGCCGACCGCCCGCCGCACCACCTGTCCTTCGGCCAGCGCCGCCGGGTCGCCGTCGCCACGGTGCTGTCGATGCACCCGGAGGTGCTGGTGCTCGACGAGCCGTCGTCGAACCTGGACCCGGCCGGCCGGCGCGAGCTGGCCGAGGTCCTCACGGCCCTGCCGGTGACCATGCTGATGGTCACCCACGACCTGCCCTACGCCCTGCAGCTGTGCCCGCGCTCGGTGGTGCTCGACGGCGGCGTCGTGGTCGCCGACGGGCCGACCCGCGAGCTGCTCTCCGACGCCGACCTGCTGGCCGCGCACCGGCTCGAGCTGCCCTTCGGGTTCGACCCGACCCGCGTCTGAGCCTCCGTCGACGTCGTCCGGCCCCTCCCGGGCACCGCCCCGAGCGTGCGAGGGGTGGGGAGGAGGGGGTCCTCCCGCTAGTTGTAGTGACCACGAGCGTTGTTGACGGCCTAGCGGGCTGAGACAGCGAGGAGACCTCCGGGTGAGGGTGTGGGTGCTGACGCCTCACCGACGACCCGGAGGTCTCGTGTCCCACGCTAATGCCCGCCTGACCGTGCACGGTCGGGCCGAACTGGTCCGCCGGGTGATCGAACAGGGCCGCCCGGTCGCGCACGTGGTGGTCGAGCTCAACGTCTTCCGCGCCACGGGCTACAAGTGGCTGGCTCGCTGGCGGGCCGAAGGTGCGGCCGGCCTGGTCGACCGCCCCAGCCGCGCTCGCCGGCTGCCCGGCAAGACCTCCCCCCAGCTCGAGCGGCAGGTGCTGGCTGTGCGCGCTGCCCGCAAGCTCGGGCCGGCGCGGATCGCACCGCTGGTGGGGCTGGCGCCCTCGACGGTGCACGCGGTGCTGCGCCGGCACGGCATGCACCGGCTGGCCTGGCTCGACCGCCCGA
>NZ_JBJGZC010000037.1:0-27098 GCF_054050315.1 Geodermatophilus sp. SYSU D00867
GCCCGCGCGCGAGGCCCCCCCCCCGCACCCCCCCCCCCCCCCCGCCCCCCCCCCCGCCCCCCCGCGCCGCCCCCCCCCGCCCGGTCCCGCCGTCAGGCGCACCCAGCCGCCGTCGCCGGCCTCGACGCGCACCGCGGTGACGGCGGACGCGGCGAGGGCGAGCCGGCCGGTGTCCCCGGGCGGCCGGCCGGCCACGCGCACCTCCAGGCCGGGTCCGCCGTCGAGCAGGCGCACCGGCCGCCGGCCAGGCACCGCTGCGTCGGCGGCCAGCACCTCCGACAGGAGGAGCAGGACCTCGCCGACGACGTCCGGCGGCCAGCCGCGCGCCGGCGCACGGCGGCACAGGTCCGCGGCGATCGCGCCGGCCTACGCCCGTCCCGCGTGGGACCCGCCCCGGTGCACCGGGGCGGCGTCCGGCGCCGTCACGGAGGGGCGCCCTCGGAGGCGGCGTCCACCAGCTCCACCGCGCGGTCGGGGTAGCGGTCGGTCAGCAGGCGGACCAGCCGGGCGGTCAGCCGCGAGGCGCCGACGACGGTCAGCCCGGGTGGCCCGGCGGCCGCCGCGACCAGGGAGTCGGCCGCGCCGACGTCGAGGAAGCGCAGGTCGCTGAGGTCCCAGGCGCTGCTCCCGGCCAGCGTCGCCTGCAGCACCGCGCGCAGCGCGTCCGCGTTGCCCGAGTCCAGCTCGCCCGCGAGGTGCAGGCGGTCCCCGCGCCGGGTCAGCCGGAAGACTCCGTCGTCGTACTCCGCGGTCGCGTCCACCTGCGAGCGGTGCAGCGCGGTGAGGTCCGCGTGCTGGCCGGGCACCAGCAGGTCGCGGAAGTAGGGGCACAGCACGGTGAGCGGGTGCCCGGCGGTCAGCTCGCCGACGACGGCCTCGAACGCGTTGACGCCCGGGGTGGTGATCGCGCCGGTGAACCGGACGGCGGGCCACCCCTCGGACAGCGCTCCGGTGACCGCCGCGGGCAGTTCGGCCGGGTCCGGCGGCACGACGCGGACCGCCGTCGTGGCGGCCGGCTCCCAGGCCTCGTCGACGACGCCCGCGCGGCGCAGCCGGGCCCACAGCCGCTCCTCCCGGTCGCCGAGGGCGGTGACCAGGACGCACTCGCCGCGCGTCACCCCCTCCGCGACGAAGTCGCCGACCACCTGCGCGTGCGCCTCCTCGCTGTCGAGGAGGACGAAGTCGTGCCCGCCGCCGGTCACCGCGGGCCGTCCGCGGGCGTGCCGGCCGGGGCCTCCCCGGTCTCGGTGACCAGCCGGGCGACGTCGCGCACCTCGCGGCCGGTGTCCTGCGAGGCGCGGACGAGGACGCCGAACGCGGTGTCGGCGGTGATCCGGTGGCGCTCCACGAGCACGCCCTCGGCCTGGCCGACGACGTCCCGGCTGTCCAGCGCGACGCCCAGGTGCGCGGTCCGCCGCCCGGAGAGCAGCGCCGGGGCGGCGTGCCCGGCCACCGCGGTGGGGGTCGCGCGTTCGGGCCCCGGCCCGGGGCCGGCCACGTACACCGGGAGCGCCCCGACGACCTCGCTGCCGGTGTCCAGCGGCAGGCAGGGGGCCCGCTGCACCCGGGCGGTGACCGCGACGCCGCACCGCTCGGGCAGGACGGCGGCCAGGTCGTGGGCGACGGCGCGCGCCGCCGCGTCGGCGTCGTCGCGGGCGTGCCCGCCGCGAGCGGCGCCGAGCAGCCACCCCGTGCCGCCCGGGGCGGGGTGCGGGGGCGAGGTGGTGAGCATGGTCGTCGGGATGGCCGCAGACTGCACCGCGACACCTCCAGCCGGGTGACCCGGGGTGGGCGTGACGTCATCGCCCGGCAGTTGGAGCGGACGTCTCCGTCCCGTCATCCTGCCACCCGGTCCGGTGACACGCCGAGGACCGACCCCGGAGGGTGAGGCGGGCCACACCGGCCGCTCAAGGACCGGCCGCGGCGCGCCGATGCCGACGGCGTGACCGCCACCCCGAGGACGCCGGCCGAGCGCGCGGACGTCCTGTCCTCGCTGCTCCGGCTGCCCGGCGCCGTGCTGGCCGCGATCGCCTCCGACGGCGTGTTCGTCCCGGTGCCGGCCTCGCTCGGCGTCCCGCCGGAGCGGGTGATGACCCCGCCGGCCGACCGCGCCACGTTCCTCGACGCGATCGTCCCCGCCGACGCGATGTTCGTCGTCACCGCCTTCGAGCGGGCCCGTACCCACGGCGTCGGCCTGGCCACGGTCCACGGGCGGCGCGAGCCGGGGGTGCCGCTGTCGCTCACCTTCGTCGACCTCCGCGAGGAGCACGGCGTCCTGCTCGGCGCCCTCGACGTGCTCGACGCGGCCGCCGGCGACCGCGGGCCCGCGCCGCTGGCGGGGCTGGAGGTGTCGCGGCGGCCGCGCACGGCGACGGTCCGCAAGACGTCGCTGGCGGTGGTCACCGACATCGACGAGCGCACCACCCGGATGCTCGGCTGGACGCCGGCGCAGATGGTCGGCCAGCGCTCCTCGGAGTTCGTCCACCCGCACGACCAGGAGCGGGCGATCGCCAACTGGCTGGAGCTGCTGTCCCGCCAGGAGGCCCAGCGGGTGCGGCTGCGGCACCGCCGCGCCGACGGCACGTGGGCGTGGCTGGAGCTGGAGAACCAGTACGTCGCGGCCGACGACCCCGCCGACGCCGTCGTCGTGACGCACATGAGCGACGTCTCCGACGAGATGGCCGCGCACGAGGCCCTGCAGCAGCAGGAGCGGCTGCTGCGCCGGCTGACCGAGGCGCTGCCGCAGGGCATCGCGCAGCTGACCCGCGAGCGGGAGGTCGTGCACACCAACTCCCGCCTGCCGGTGCTGCTGGGCGTGCCCGCGGTGACCGGCTGGGACGACGTCGCGGCGCGGGCCGACGAGGGCGGCCGGGCGGCCCTGGAGGCGGCGCTCGCGCGGGTCCTCGACGACGGCGTGGACGCCGCGGTGGAGGTCGGCATCCGCACCCCGGCCGGGGAGGCCCGGGTGTGCGCGGTGAGCCTGGTCGCGCTCGGCGACCGCGAGGGCGCCCCCGGCGCGCTGGTGTGCGTCTCCGACGTCACCGACAGCGCCCGCATGCGCGAGGAGCTCACCGCCCGGGCGACCTTCGACGCCCTGACCGGCTGCTACAACCGCGCCTCCACCATCGCCGTCCTGGAGGCCGCGCTGGCCGGGCCGGACGCGGCGTCGACGGCGGTGGTCTTCGTCGACCTCGACGACTTCAAGCCGGTCAACGACACCCTCGGCCACGACGCGGGCGACGAGCTGCTGGTGACCACGGGCGCGCGGCTGGCCGGCGTGCTGCGCCGCGACGACGTCGTCGGGCGGATCGGCGGGGACGAGTTCCTCGTCGTCAGCCGCCGGGTCGACGGCCCGGCGGCGGCCGCCTCGCTCGGTGCCCGGATCCAGGCGGCGCTGGCGGTGCCGGCCGAGATCACCGCGGGCACCGTGCCGCTGCGGGCCAGCCTGGGCGTGGCCTGCGGGGAGCCCGGGCTCGACGCCGCGGCGCTGACCAAGCGCGCCGACCAGGCGATGTACCTGTCCAAGCAGGACCGCCGCGGCGAGCCGGTGCTGTGGCGGGAGGAGCCGGTCCTGGCCCCGGCCTGAGGGCCGGCAGCCGTGGCGTCGCGGCGTGACCTCCCACCGGCGGGTGGGCCGGAAGGACGGTGCCTGGCACGACGTCGCCTGGCTGCAGCGCGACCCCGGCCCCGGTCCCGGCGACGACGGCCCGCCGTCCGGGCCGCGCCGAGGCGCCGCGGGCCCTACCCTCCGGCCGTCGGGACCTGACGGGGAGGGACACCGTGCGCACGCTGCTGACGAACTTCAGGAACTTCGCCTTCTCGGGCAGCCTCGTGGACCTGGCCGTGGGCGTGGCCATCGGGGCCGCCTTCGCCACGGTGGTCGAGTCGCTGGTCGGCGACGTGATCCTGCCGCTGGTGGCCGCGGTCTTCGGCCAGCCCGACTTCACCGCCCTCGTGCTCACGGTGAACGGCGCGCAGATCCGCTACGGGTCGTTCCTGACCTCGCTGGTGTCGTTCCTGCTGCTCGCGCTGACGATCATGTTCCTCGTCCAGGCGATCCGCCGGGCCACCGGCCGGGAGACCGCGGGCGCCCAGGGCAACCGCGAGTGCGACCACTGCAAGAGCTTCATCCCGGTCGACGCGTCGGTGTGCATGTTCTGCACGCGCGACGTCGACCCCGTCGTCCCCTGAGGCCTCAGCCGTGGTCGACCCGCAGGAACGGCGGCGGGTCGGCGGGCACGTCCCCGGTGCGGGCGAAGTGCGCCCACACCCGGCGGACCTCCCGGCCGGCCGCGACGACGTCCTCCCACCGGAGGCCGGCCAGCAGCGGCGAGGCCTCCCACGTGTGCCGGTGCGGGAACAGCAGCGGCAGGTCGATCGCGTGCGCCCCGGTGAGCGCGCCGGTGCCGTAGGAGAGCGTGTAGTGCACCGCGCGCCCGCCGGCCGCGCGGTGCCTGCGGGCGGCCCGTGCGGCGTCGCGGGCGTAGATGCGCCGGGTGAGCACCCGCACGACCGCCTCCACCAGCGGCCGGCCGACGACGGGGACGCGGGCCAGCCGTGCGGCCGGCGGCAGCAGCGCGGCGAACAGCGCCACCTCGCGGCTGTTGGCACCCACGAGCAGGTCGACCTCCGGCGCCGCCTCCGCCCACGCGTCCTCGACCGCCTCCTCGGCCGGCAGCGGCGGGAGGCCGTACTGGGTGCCGAACGGCATGGCGGCGACCAGCCCGTACCGGCGGGCGCGCGCCGCCACCCGCGCCTGCGCGGCCACGACCTCCGCGACCGGCGCGGCGGCGGACAGCGACCGCGCCTCGGCGGCCATCGCGGCGCTCATCCGCGCCCGGTCGCGGGACAGCCCCAGCGGGGCGCTGGACACGACCGCGCGGCGGAACAGGCCGCGGGCGCCGTCGGCCGCCAGCAGGTGGGCGACGGCGTCGCCGCCGGCGGACTCGCCGAACAGCGTCACCGCGTCCGGGTCGCCGCCGAAGGCCGCGACGTTCCCGCGCACCCAGCGCAGCGCCTCGACGAGGTCGAGCAGGCCGAGGTTGGCCGGCCGGCCGTCCCCGTCGCCGAGGAAGCCGAGCAGCCCGAGCCGGTAGGTCACGCTGACGACGACCACCCGTTGCTCGCGCACCAGCGCGGCCGGGTCGTAGGCGGGGGCGTCGCCGGCGCCGCTGACGTAGGAGCCGCCGTGCACCCACACCATCACCGGCAGCCGGTCGCCGGGGGAGGCGTCCTCCGGCACGGTCACCGACAGCCGCAGGCAGTCCTCGTCGGCGACGAGCTCACCCATGGGGTCGGTGACCATGAGCTCGAGCTCCGGCGCCGGCGGCTGCGGGCACGCCGGCGACCACGCCGTCGCGTCGACGACGCCGGCCGCGGGGGGCTCGGGCACCGGCGGGCGGAACCGCTCCGCCCGGGCGTACCGGATGCCGGTGGCCCGCACGACGCCGTCGGACCGCCGGGCGGTGACCGTCCCCGCGGGTGCCGCGAAGCGCGGTGCCGTGTCCTGCTGCGTCACGCGGCGCCGACCGCGGCGCCGAGGGCGTCGAACGCGGCCTGCTGGAAGGCCCGCATCGTCGCGACGGTCGTCTGCAGCTCCAGCTCGGCCGCGTGGTACATCCCCGGCTCGACGTGCAGCCGCACCGGCACGCCGGCCGCCTCCAGGCGCCGGGCGTAGGCGACGTCCTCGTCGTGGAACAGGTCGAGGGCCCCGACGCCGATCCACGCCGGCGGCAGGCCGGAGAGGTCCAGGCGGCGGGCCGGCGCGGCGTAGGGACGCGGCTCGTCGGCGCGCGGCGCGTGCCCCAGGTAGGCGGTCCAGGCCCACCGGTTGGACCGCGGCGTCCAGACCAGCCTCCCGCGGCCGGCGGTGCTCCGGCGCAGCACGGTGCGGTCGTCGAGCATGGGGTAGACCAGCAGCTGGAAGGCGACCGGCACGCCCTCGTCGTGCGCCCGCTGCGCCAGCGCGGCGGCCAGCCCGCCGCCCGCGCTGGCCCCGCCGACGGCGACGCGCGCCGGGTCCACGCCGAGCCCCCCGGCCCGCCGGTGCAGGTCGCACAGCGCGGCCAGCAGGTCGTCGAGCGCCGCGGGGAACGGGTGCTCGGGCGCCAGCCGGTAGCGGGCGCTGACCACGACGACGCCGAGGTCGCGGGCCATCCGGCTGCACACGTCGTGGTCGCCCTCGGGCTGCCCGATGACCGTGCCGCCGCCGTGCACCCACAGCAGCGCGCCGCCGGTGCGGCGCGCCGGCTCGTACACGAACACGTCCTGCCCGCCGGGGACGTCGTGCCGCGTGACGGTCACCCCTGCCACCGGCTCGGTCACCCGGGACCCGAACAGCCGGCGGCCGATCCGCAGCTCGAGCCGGGAGCCGATCGACAGCGGCAGCCACAGGTCCGGGCGGCGCAGCTCGGGAGGCACGGCCGCGACCGTGCGGGCGCGGCGGGCGAGGGCGGCGGCGAGGCCGAGCGCGGCGAGGCGCGGCAGGCGGCGGGAGCGGGCGGTCACCGGGCGGACGCTAGCGGTCGACCCCCTCGCGGCCGCGGGGGCTACGGTGCGCGACGGTGCTGAGGACGGACGTCGACGGACCGGGAGGACGCGTGACGACAGCGGTGCGGCACGGGGAGGGCACGCTGCCCTCGGGGCAGTTCTGGCAGGGCTGGAGCGTCCCCGACCCGGTCGGTGTCGTCGTGCTCGTGCACGGCGTGCACGAGCACGGCGGCCGGTACGCGCACGTGGCCGAGCGGCTCGGCCGCGCCGGCTACGCCTCCTACGCGCCCGACCACCCCGGCCACGGCCGGTCGCCCGGCCGGCGCGGCGACGTCGTGAGCATGGCGGGCACCGTCGAGGGCGTGGCGCAGACCGTCCGCGCCGCCGCCGACCGGCACCCCGGCGTCCCGGTGTTCGTCTACGGCCACAGCCTCGGCGGGCTCATCGCGCTGCAGTACCTGACCGGCGAGCCGGACGCGCGCGTCGTCGGCGCCGTGATCTCGGCGCCCGCGCTCGACACCAGCGCCGCCACCCCGGTGCAGCGGGCGGTGGCGCCGCTGCTGGCCCGGCTGGCCCCGGGTCTGGGCGTGCTCACCCTCGACGTCGAGGCGGTCAGCCGCGACCCCGAGGTGGTGGCCGCCTACCGGGCCGACCCGCTCAACCACAACGGGAGGATGGTCGCCCGCACCGGCGCCGAGCTCATGCGGACCGCCGCGGCGATGCCCGGCCGGCTGCGCGGGCTCCGGCTCCCGCTGCTGGTGGTCCACGGCAGCGCCGACCGGCTGGTGGCGCCGGCGGCCGGCGAGGTGGTCCGCGAGCACGCGGGCTCGCCCGACCTCACCCACCGGGTCTACGACGGGCTGTTCCACGAGCCGCACAACGAGCCGGAGAAGGAGCAGGTCCTCGACGACGTCGTCGCCTGGCTCGACGCCCACCGGGCCGGCTGAGCGGTCGTCCGGCGCCGCGATCCGTGGCAGGGTCCGGGCAGCCGCGCCGCACGGGGCGGCGGAGGGGGGAGCCGTGCCGCAGACCCTCGGCGACGGGGTGCGGTTGCTGCGCGCCTTCGTCACCAACCCGCGCCAGGTGGGGGCGGTGCTCCCGACGTCCCGGACGGCGGTGCGCGCCATGCTCGACCTCGCCGACGTCCCGGCCGCCGGCCTGGTCGTCGAGCTCGGGGCCGGCACGGGGGTGGCCACCCGGGAGATCCTCGCCCGGCTCGGCGCGGGCGCCCGGCTGGTCGCGCTGGAGATCGACCCGCAGCTGGCCCGCCGGCTCTCCGAGCGCCTCGACGACCCCCGGCTGCAGGTCGTGTGCGGCTCCGCGGAGGACCTCGACGGCCTCCTCGACGGCGAGCGCGCCGACGTCGTCGTCTCCATGCTGCCGTTCACCTCGCTCGAGGCGGGCCTGCGCCGCCGGCTGCTCGACCAGTTGCCCCGTGCGCTGCGCCCGGGCGGCACCGCGGTCGTGATCCAGTACTCGCCGCTGGTGCTCGGCGAGCTGCGCCGCCGGTTCGCCGACGTCCGCACGCGGGTGACGCCGTGGAACGTGCCGCCCGCGTTCCTCTTCGCCTGCACCGGCGCCAGGGACCGATCCGGCGGCGATGAGACGCCGGCCCCGCGGGGGTCCCACAGGGCATGACGACCGGACAGATCGACCCCCGGTACGGCGACGCCACGGCGACCGCACCGCCCTGGGCCGACGTCGAGCGGCTGCTCACCGACGCCCAGCTCTACTGGATCACCACCGTCCGCGCGGACGGCCGGCCGCACGCCGTCCCGCTCGTCGGCGTCTGGCACGACGGCGCGTTCGCCTTCTGCACCGGCGCCGACGAGCAGAAGGCGCGCAACCTCGACGGCAACCCGCACGTGGCGGTGACCACCGGCAGCACCGGCGCGCACGGCTGGGACAGCGGGCGCGACGTCGTCGTCGAGGGCGTCGCGGTGCGGGTCACCGACCCCGGGGAGCTGCAGGTGCTGGCCGACGCCTGGTACGCGAAGTACGGCGAGGACTGGCACTTCGCGGTGCGCGGGGACGAGTTCGTCGAGCTGAGCTCCTCCGGTGGGGCCACCGGGGACGGCGCGCGGGTCTACCGGGTGCCGCCGGACAAGGTGCTGCTGTTCGGCGGGCCGCACGGCCAGACGCGGTACCGCCCCTGAGCCGCCGCGGCCGGGGCGCCGCACTCCTACGCTGCCCGCCGTGGACGCGACGACGACGCTGGCCGGCGGCCTCGGCTTCCCCGAGGGCCCGCGCTGGCACGACGGCCGGCTGTGGTTCTCCGACTTCCACGACCGGCGGGTGCGCACGCTCGCCCCGGACGGCGTCCTGACGACGGTCCTCGACCTCGACGACGCGCCGTCCGGGCTGGGCTGGACGCCGGAGGGGACGCTGCTCGTCGTCGCGATGACCCGGCGGGCGCTGCTGGAGGTCGCCGGCGGGCGCCCGGTCGTGCGCGCCGACCTCACCGGCCTGACCCGCTCCCGCGCCAACGACCTGGTCGTCGACGCCGCCGGACGGGCCTACGTCAGCAGCTTCGGGTTCGACCTGGTCGGGGGCGCGCCGGTGGAGCCGACGGGGCTGGTGCGGGTGGACCCCGACGGCGCCGCGTCCGTCGTCGCCGAGGACCTGCGCTTCCCCAACGGCATGGCGCTCACCGGCGACGGCCGGACGCTGGTGGTCGCCGAGACGTACGGCGCCCGGCTCACCGCCTTCGACGTCGCCGACGACGGCTCGCTGTCCGGCCGCCGGGTGTTCGCGGAGACGCCGGGCCTGGCGCCCGACGGCATCTGCCTCGACGCCGAGGGGCACGTCTGGTTCGCCACCGCCCGCACCGCCGAGGTGCTGCGCGTGCGCGAGGGCGGCGAGGTGACCGGCCGGGTGCCCGTCGGGTCGGGCTCGCCGTCCTACGCCTGCACGCTCGGCGGCGACGACGGGCGGACGCTGTTCGTCTGCACCGCGCCCACCTGGGCCGAGGGCGGCCCGCGCGCCGGCCGGGTCGAGGCCGCCCGGGTCGACGTGCCCCGGGCCGGGCGCCCCTAGCGGGAGCGCTCAGGCGGGGCGGGCCGGGAGCAGGTGCTCCTGGTGGTCCAGCTCCCGCTCCAGCGTGCGCAGCCCCTCGTCGGGCAGCCGGCCGAGGTCACGCCAGCGCAGCAGCTCCTCGCGCTCGGCGTCGATGACCGCCCGGCGCACCCGCAGCGCCGCCTCGTACTCCGGCGACATCGGCACCTCGCCCTCGGCGTCCACGAGGACCTCCAGCCGCCGCTCGTACCGGGTCCGCCGGGTGCGCAGCGCGGCGCGGATCGACTCGATCGCGGCGTCGTCGAGGTGGTCGTGCTGCTCGGCCTGCAGCTCGTCGAGCCGGGCGAGCCCCGCGTCGACCGCGGCGACCCGCGCCTGGTTGCGCAGCCGGGCGGCGTCGGCGGCGTCGGCGCGCAGGCGCAGCCGGCGCACCAGGGGCGCGAAGGTCGCGCCCTGGCCGACGAGGGTGACCAGCACGGCGAGGAAGGCGCAGAACAGCAGCAGGTCGCGGTCGGGGAACGGGTCGCCGGCGTCGGTGGTCAGCGGGATGGTGAAGACGGCGGCGAGGCTGATGACGCCGCGGGTGCCGGCCCAGCTCAGCACGGCGATCTCCCGGCCGGACAGCTGCCGCGGCGGGGTCGTGGGGTCGTCGTCCTCGTCGGCGGCGGGCGCGCCGCTGAGCCGCATGTGCAGCGCCTGCGGCGCGTGCTCGGTGAGCCACAGCCACAGCGGCCGGACCAGCAGCACCGCGCCCACGGTGATCAGCGAGGCGACGACGACGGTCGAGGGCGCGTACTGGCCCAGGCCGCGGATGACGGCGGGCAGCTGCTGGCCGATGAGCAGGAAGACGACGCCCTCGAGCAGGAAGTCGACCAGCCTCCACACCGCGTCGGTCTGCAGCCGCGTGGCCCCCGACTGCCAGTACGGCGCGTTGTGCGCGATCACCAGCCCGGCGACGACGACGGCCAGCACGCCGGACACGTGCACCGACTCGGCCAGCAGGTAGGCGACGAACGGCGTCGCCAGGGAGATCGCGTTGGACGCCAGCGGGTCGCGGCGCAGCCGGCGCAGCGGCCGGACGCCGTAGGCGACGACCAGCCCGGCGGCGACGCCCCCGGCGGCGGCGAGCGCGAACTGGCCCAGCGCCGCCCAGGTGGAGAAGCCGTCGCCCACCGCGGCCGCGACGGCGACGCTGAGCAGGGTCAGCGCGGTCGCGTCGTTGAGCAGCCCCTCGCCCTGGATGAGCGTGACCAGCCGCGGGGGCAGCCCGACCCGGCGGCCGACGGCGAGCGCGGCCACCGGGTCCGGCGGGGCGACGGCGGCGCCCAGGGCGATGCCGGCGGCGAGCGTCGCCCCGGGGACCCACAGCGCGAACCCGGCGCCGATGACCAGGGCGGTGACCAGGACGAGCAGCACCGACAGGCCGACGACGGTCCGCATGTTGGCGCGGATGGCGATCAGCGAGGAGTCCAGCGCGGCGCTGTAGAGCAGCGGCGGGAGCAGGACGGTGAGGACGATCTCGGGGTCGAGCGTGAGGTTCGGACCGGGCAGCAGCGCGTAGACCAGTCCGGTCACGGTGAGCAGCGCGGCCGCCGGGACGCCGGTGCGGCCGGCCAGCCAGCGGGCCGCCACGATCACCGCGACCGCGGCCAGGACGAGCAGGAGGACGGTCTCGGCGTGCACCGGGTCATCCTCGCCGAGCGCCGTCCCCGGCTCACCCCGACGCCCCGGGCGCCCGGGGTGGCGGGAACGGCCGTCCCCGCCACCCCGTCCTACGCGGCGACGGACTCCATGGCCTCGGCGGTCAGCGTGACCGAGCGCAGCCGGGCCTCGGTGCCGGGCGCCTGGTGGGCGACGATCAGCTCGTCGGCGTCGGCCAGCCGCGCGAACTCCGTGAGCCGTTCGCGCACCTCGGCCGGGGTGCCGGCGGCGGTGTGGGTGAGCATCGAGTCCACGTGCCGGCCCGCGCCCGAGGACAGCAGCAGCTCCGCGGCGTCGTCGTCGAGCTCGCGGCCCTGGCCGAACAGCCCGACGGCGAGCCGGCGGCGGGTGGCCCGCAGCATCTCCCGGGCCGCCTCGGTGGTGTCGGCGGCGATCGCGTTGACGCCGGCGATGACGTACGGGGCGTCGAGCTGCGCGGACGGGCGGAAGTCGCGCCGGTAGGCGGCCACCGCGGGCTCCAGCAGCTGCGGCGCGAAGTGCGAGGCGAAGGCGTAGGGCAGCCCGAGCGCGGCGGCCAGGCCGGCGCCGAACATCGACGAGCCCAGGACGTACAGCGGCACGTCCGACCCGCGGCCGGGGACGGCCTGCACGCCGGGCACCCGCGACTCGCCGGTCAGGTAGCCCTGCAGCTCGAGCACGTCCTGGGGGAAGCGCTCGGCGGAGGCGGGGTCGCGGCGCAGGGCGTAGGTCGTGTTCTGGTCCGAGCCGGGCGCGCGGCCCAGGCCGAGGTCGATGCGCCCGGGGTACATCGCCTCGAGCGTGCCGAACTGCTCGGCGATCGTGAGCGGCGAGTGGTTGGGCAGCATGACGCCGCCGGCGCCGAGCCGGATGGTGGAGGTGTGCGCGCCGACGTGCGCGATCAGCACGCTGGTGGCCGACGACGCGATCGTCGGCATGTTGTGGTGCTCGGCGTACCAGACCCGGCGGTAGCCGGCCTCCTCCGCCCGCTGCGCCAGCGCGACGCTCGCCGCGATGCTGCTGCCGTAGGTCTCCCCGGGGGCGACGGGGGCGAGGTCGAGCACGGACAGCGGGATGCGCATGGGACAGCTCCTGGGACGACGAGGTTCGTTGCCCCCTGCAACACCGGGCGGTCCCGGGGGCTTCCGCCGCGGCGGTAGTCGGACGCAAGTCACCGGCAACCGGGCCGGGCGACCGTGGCACCGTGACCGCGACCGCACCGCTGCCGTTCCCCGTCACGCCCCGCCGGCCCGGCGACCCGGAGGCCGACGTGACCCGCCTGGCGCTGGCGCACCGCGCGCTGTGCGGCGGCTGCCGGCTGCTGGCCGGCGTCGCCGCGGAGGCCGCCGCCGGCGCCGTGTGGCCGGCGGAGCGGCGGCGGGCGGTGGTCGCCTTCGGCCGGTGCGTGCTGCGGGAGGTGCGCGCGCACACCGCCCGGGAGGACGCCGTCCTGTGGCCGGTGGTGGCCGCCTCCGCCGGGACGCACGCCGCCGACCTCGAGCCGCTGGTCGAGGACCACGCCGTCCTGTGGGCGGTGCTCGGCCGGGCCGACGCGGCGCTGACCGCCTTCGCCGCCGCCGCCGCCACCGGTCCCGGCGCCGCGGCGCCGCTGGCCGCCGTCCTCGCGGAACTGGCCGACGCGCTGGACGAGCACGTCGAGGAGGAGGAGCGCGAGGTGTTCCCGGTGATCCGCCGGTGCGTGTCGGTGCGCGACCTGGCCCGCTACGAGGGCGTCTGCGCGCGCGGCTCGGGGCCCCGGTCCGCGGCGTTCGCGCTGCCGTGGGTCGCCGACGCCTGCCGCACCCCGGGCGAGCGGGCCGGGCTGCTCGGCGCGACGTCGCTGCCGCTGCGGCTGCTGCTGCGTGCGGCCGAGCCGGGCTGGCGCCGCCGCCGCGACGTGGTCGCCGGCCGCTAGTCCAGCGCCGCACGGGCCTCCGCGATCCACCCGGGGTGGCCGGTCCGCTCGGCGACGGCGATCGCGACCCCGCGGTGCGCCTCGGCCGCCTCCCGGTCGCCGCGCGCGGCGGCCAGCCGGGCGAGCAGCGTCGCCGTCGGGCCGAAGGCCAGCTGCGCGGTGTGCGTCCCGCACACCGTGTCGCGGTAGGGGAGCAGCTCCGCCTCGGCCTCCGCCATCCGCCCGCGGTCCCCGAGGGCCAGCCCGACGAGGCCCCGGCAGTACTGGAGGAACGGCGTGAACAGGTCCCGGACCGCCTGGAGCCGCGGCGGGCCCACGGACCGCGCCTCCTCCGCCCGCCCGGCCAGCACCAGGGCCAGGGCGCGGGTCTCGGTCGCCAGCTCGGGGGAGATCGGCGCCAGGGCGGCCATCTCCTCGGGGTCCACCGGCCGGGCGCCGGGGTCGGCGAGCCGCAGGGAGAGCTGGGTGGTCAGCCGGAGCGCCCGCGCGACCGCGGGGTAGTAGCCGGCGTCGAGCAGGGCCTGCTCGGCCACGTCGTACGCCGCCTGGGCCTCGGCGACCCGCCCCGCGACGGCGGCGCGCAGGCCGGCGTAGCAGCGGGCGATGCCGTGCAGCAGCGGCAGCCCGTAGGCCGCGGACAGGCGCTCGGCCTCCGCGGCGTGCCGGTCGGCGGCCTCGAGGTCGAGCACGGTGCAGGTCGACTGGAGCAGCACCAGCCGCGCCACCGCCTCGAAGAGGCCGAAGCCCTCCTGCTGCGCGAGGGTGAGCAGCTCGGTGCCCAGGGCCGTGGCCTCGCTGCGGTCCGGCCCGCGCGTGGCGTGGAACTGCCGGACCGTCAGCGCGTGGGCCAGCGCGAGCGGGTCCCCGGCGAGGCGGGCCTCGGCGAGCGCCCGGGCGGAGGCCTCGACCGCCTGCGGGTCGTTCCGCTCCTCGAGCTCGACGGCCAGCATCGCCAGCAGCCGGGCGCGCTGCGGGTCGCCGGGCGGCAGGGCGGCGACCACGCGCCGGGTGCGGGCCACGAACCGGTCGTCCACCGGGTCCACCCAGGAGTTCCAGAAGGTCGGGACGTCCGAGGACAGGAGCACCGCCGCGGTCAGCTCCGCCGGGGCGTCGTCGGGCAGGACCGCCAGCGCGCGGGTGCGCAGCGCGCGGGCGTCGCCGACGGCGCCGGCCAGCGCCGTGGCGTGCGCCTGCGCGGCGAGCAGCCGCGCCAGACCGACCGCGTCGCCCGGCTGCGCCGTCGTCGCCGCCTCGGCCGCCCGGCCCCACATGACCGCGGCGTCGGCGTACGCGAACCGCCGCTCGGCGAGCTCGGCGGCCGCCTGCGCCCAGCGTGCGGCCACGGCGGCGGAGCCGGGTCCCGCCGCGGCGGCGTGGTGGGCGAGCGCGGTGACGTCGTCCGGGCGCAGCCGCTCGAGGACGGCGGTCACCCGGCCGTGCAGCCGCGTGCGGCGCAGCGAGGACAGGTCCTCGTAGAGGGTGTCGCGCACCAGCGCGTGCACGAACCGCAGCCGCCCCGGACCCGGCTCGACCAGCAGGCCGCTGACCAGCGCCGTCTCCAGCGCCTCGACCAGGGCCTCCTCGTCCTCGTCGGTGCCGCCGCCGGCCGGGACGGCGGCGGCGAGCAGCACCTCGGCGTCGACCTCGCGGCCCAGGACGGCGGCCAGCCGCAGCAGGGTGCCGGTGCGCGCGGGCAGGCCGGCCAGCCGGTGGCGGACGACGTCGCGGACCGTGCCGGGGACGGCGTCGACGTCGGCGCCGGAGTCGACCAGCCGGAGCAGCTCCCGGACGTAGAACGGGTTCCCGTCGGCGCGGACGGTGATCGCGGCGCGGGTGCGGCGGTCGACGGGGGTGAGCGCCCAGTCCTCGACCAGCTCGTCGACGGCGGCGGCGTCCAGGCCGCGCAACGCCAGGCCGACCGGGGAGCGGCGGGCGAGCGCGGCGAGGACGTCGGCCAGCCCGGCGCTCTCCTCCGGGCGGTGCCCGGCGACGACGAGCACCCGCGACCCGGCGAGGGCGGGCAGCAGGTCGAGCAGCAGCGCGGTGGTCTCGCGGTCGGCGCGGTGCAGGTCGTCGACGGTCACCAGCAGCGGTGTCCGCGCGGCGACGGCGGCCAGCCAGCCGGCGACGGCGCGGTGCAGCCGGAACCGGTTGCCGGTCGGGTCGCCGCCGGTCGCGGCCGGGGCGTCGTCGGTGAGCAGCGCGGCGAGGGGCGCGGGGTCGGCCGGTGGGGTGCGGCCGGCGAGCGCGCGCAGCGCCGCGGACCAGGGCCAGCCGGGCGGGGCGCCGTCGGTCTCGGGGCAGGCGACGGCGAGCGTCGCCCAGCCGCGGCGGGCGTACTCGGCGCGCAGGTGGTCGAGCACCGTGGTCTTGCCGCTGCCGGCCTCGCCGGCGAGCAGGGCGACCTCCACCTGGCCGCCGGCCGCCCGCTCCGCCGCGGCGGACAGCGCGGCCAGCTCGGCGTCGCGGCCGACCGGCCGGGGCACGTCGGGCGCGGGGCCGGCCGGAGCCGGGGCCGGGGCGGGCTCGGGGGAGGGCGCCGGGCGGCCGACGGGCGGTGCCGGCGGGCGGGCCGGCAGGAGCGAGGGGGACTGGGCGAGGACGGCCTCCTCCAGCGCCTTCAGCTCCGGGCCGGGGTCGACGCCGAGCTCGTCGGCCAGCCGGGCGCG
The DNA here is from genome assembly GCF_054050315.1 of Geodermatophilus sp. SYSU D00867. Lineage (NCBI taxonomy): Bacteria > Bacillati > Actinomycetota > Actinomycetes > Geodermatophilales > Geodermatophilaceae > Geodermatophilus > Geodermatophilus sp. SYSU D00867. Next base: position 15,769 of record NZ_JBJGZC010000037.1, read on the forward strand.
CACCTCGCGGAGCGCGGCCAGCGCCTCGCCCTGCCGCCCGGCGCGGTAGAGGCCCAGGGCCAGCAACCGCCAGCCCTCCTCGCGCAGCGGGTGCTCGGCGACGTGCGCGCGCAGCTGCGGGAGCGGGTCCCGGCCGCCGGGCGCGTCCAGGGCGACCGCGGCGCGCCGCTCGACGGCGGTCAGCCGCAGCTCGTCCAGGCGCGCGGCCTCGGGGGCGGCCCAGGGCTCGTCGCGGTACTCGGCGTAGGCGGGTCCGCGCCACAGGTCGATGGCGGCGCCGTACCGCGTGCGTGCCCCGGCGGGGTCGGTGGCGGCCAGCCGGTCGCCCTCGTCGAGCAGCCGCACCGCCTCGAGCACGTCCACGGCGTCGTCGGCCGGGCGCAGCGCGTAGCCCGGCGGCACGGTGACCAGCAGCCGCGCGGGAGTGCGCGGGGCGCGGCCGGGCTCCAGCACCCGTCGCAGGTGGCTGACGTGCGCCTGCAGCGTCCCCAGCGCGTCGGCGGGGGAGGCGCCGCGCCACAGGTCGGCGACCAGCACCTCGGCGGGGACCACGTGCCCGCCCGCGACCAGCAGCCGGGCGACCACCGAGCGCTGGCGGCGGCCGCCGAGGTCGAGGGGCTCGCCGTCGCGCACGGCACCCACGTCGCCCAGCACCCGGAACCCGACGGTTCCGGCACTCCCGCTCCCCATAGCGGCGCGAGCATATGGCGACCGAGCCCGATCGCCGAGCAGTCGTGAGGAGTTCCACCGGAAGCGGTCACGGCCGGGTCACGTCCCGTGTCGTCCTGCCCCGGGGGTCGCCGACCAGCGGCTCGCAAGCCGCTGCCAACCGGGCGCCGCGATCGTCCCGGCATGACCTCGACCGCCCCCGCCCTGCCCTTCCCCGTCACCCCGCGCCGGCCCGGCGACCCCGAGCCCGACCTCTTCGGCTTCTCCCTCGTGCACCGCGCGCTGCGGTCGGGCTGCCGGCTCCTGGCCGACGCGGCCACCGGCATCGCCGCCGGCGGGCCCTGCCCGCCCGGGCGGCAGCGCGCCGTCGTCCGCCACGCCGCGGCGGTGCTGCACGAGGTGCACGTGCACCACTCCCGGGAGGACGACGTCCTGTGGCCGGTGATCGTCGCCTCGGCCGGGGACGCGGTCGACCTGGGCCCGCTGTCCGACGACCACACCGCGCTGCAGGGCGTGCTCGACCGGGCCCGGGCGGCGCTCGCGCGGTTCGCCCAGGACGGTCCCGCGCAGGCCGGGCCGCTGGCCGCCGTCCTCACCGAGCTCGCCGACGAGCTCGACGAGCACATCGAGGAGGAGGAGCGCGAGGTCTTCCCGGTGGTGCGGCGGTACGTCTCCGCCGGGGACTTCGCGCGGGTGGAGACCCGCTTCCGCGAGGGCACCGGCCTGCGGGACCTGGTCTTCGTCCTGCCGTGGGTCGTCGACGCCTGCCGGACGCCGGAGGAGCGGGCGCGGCTGTTCGCCGGTGCGCCCGCGCCGCTGCGGCTGCTGCTGACGGCGGTGCAGCGCCGCTGGACCCGCCGCCGCGACCTCGTCGCCGGCGCCTGACCGGCCTCGGCCGGGGCCCCTCGACGGGACCCCGGCCGGCGGGTTCAGGCGCTGCGGGCGCGGCGGGGGCGGGTGGGCACGGCCTCGACCGGGGCGTCGGGGCCCTCGACGCCCAGCCGCCGCTCGAAGCCGGGCGGGACGACGAGGTCGTCGCGGGACAGGTCGGCGGCCGACCCCCGGGCCAGGCCGGTCAGCGCGGAGCCCAGGCCGTCGCGCAGCAGGTCCAGGACGTTCTCCACCCCGGCCTGCCCGTTGGCGGCCAGGCCCCACAGGTAGGCGCGGCCGATCATGACCGCCTTGGCGCCCAGGGCCAGGGACTTGGCGACGTCGGAGCCGCGGCGGATGCCGCCGTCGAGCAGCACCTCGACCTGGTCGCCGACGGCCTCGGCGATCGCGGGCAGGGCGCGGATCGAGGCGGGGGTGCCGTCGAGGTTGTTGCCGCCGTGGTTGGAGACGGAGATCGCGGTGACGCCGGCGTCCACGGCGCGCCTGGCGTCGTCGACGCGCATGACGCCCTTGAGCATGAACGGCCGGTCGCTGCCCCACAGCTCGCGCAGCCAGGCGACGTCGTCCCAGGTCGGCATGGGGGACTGCATCCAGGCGCCGTAGGCGCCGAAGAACGTCGGCGCCGGCTCGGCGGGGTCGCCGACCATGTTGGGCACGGACAGGTCGGGCAGCCTGCGCGTCTTGGCGAAGGCCCACAGCCAGCGCGGCCTGAGCGCCACCTGCGGGGCGTAGCGGCGCACCGCCTCGAGGTCGATCCTCTCCGGGATGAACGGGGAGCCCCAGTCGCGGCCGTAGGAGAACGACCAGTCCAGGGTGGCGATCAGCCCGGCGGCGCCGGCGCGGCGGGCGCGCTCGACCTTGGCGGCCATGGTGTCGCGGTCGCCGACCCAGTACAGCTGGAAGAAGGTCTTCGGGTTGGCGGCGATGACCTCCTCCATCGGCTTGCTGGCCATCGAGGACAGGCCCATCGCCACGTTCCGGGCGGCGGCGGCGCGGGCGACGGCGACCTCGCCGTCCGGGTGCACCGCCTGCACGCCGGTCGGGCTGATGAGGACCGGCATCGACACGTCCTGGCCCATGACCGTGGTGGCGAGGTCCCGCTCGTTGGACAGGCCGGCGGTGTGCGGGGCGAAGCCCAGCTCGTCGAACGCGCGCAGGTTGTCGTCGGCGGTCAGGCCCTTCTCCGACCCGGCCACCAGCGCCCCGTACACGCCCTTGGGCAGCCGCCGCTCCGCCCGCCGCTGGGCCTCGGCCACGGTCTCGAACCAGGGGTTGGCCATCTCGTCTCCGTCCGGTCGGTCCCCGGGACCGACCCCCGGTGGCACTCAGTGCCACCCTAGCGGCGCGGATGTCGCGCAGACCACACCCCGGCACCGTCGCGCCCCGGGGACGGAGCAGCCCCGCGGCCAGGGGCCACGGGGCTGTCGTCAGGGGTGCGCCGGCGGGCGGCGCGGGTGCCGCGGTCAGAAGCGGGCGGCCGCGGCGGTGATCTCGTGCGCCGACTCGAGGGTCGGGGCGGCGGCGAGGGCGCGCTGCAGCTCGCGCTCGTCGCGACGGCGGGCGCGGGTGCTGCGGGCGGAGGCCAGGGCGGTGCGCAGGCGGGTCATCTCGGTTCCTCCTCGGGGCGGGTGCCACCGGTCGATCCACGGCGGCGGCCACCTCCGGTCGTCACCGGCGGGCCCGTACAGGTGCGGCGCCGGTCCTGTGACCGCCGTCTCGACCTGCTGGGTCTGCATCTCCAACCATCCTCCCCGGCGCACGGTTCGTCAAGCGAACCCAGCGTGACCTACGCTGCACCCGTGACGGCCGACACGCCTCCCGACGGGTACGACCGGGCGCGCTGCTCGGTCGCCGGCACCCTCGCCGTGGTGGGGGAGAAGTGGAGCCTGCTCGTGCTGCGCGAGGCGTTCCTCGGCGTGCGCCGGTTCGCCGACCTGCAGCGCGCGCTCGGGGCGCCGAAGGCGGTGCTCACCGACCGGCTCAACTCGCTGGTCGCCCAGGACCTGCTCACCCGCGTCCCGTACCAGGAGGAGGGCGCGCGGCAGCGGCACGAGTACCGGCTCACCGAGCGCGGCCGCGACCTCTACCCGGCGCTGGTGGCGCTGATGCAGTGGGGCGACCGGTGGCTCGCGGCGGACGGCGTCCCGCCGCTGGCGCTGACCCACCGGGACTGCGGCGCGCCGGTGGCGCTCGGGCTGCGCTGCGCCGCGGGCCACGGGATCGGCGGCCCGCGCGAGGTGACCGCCACCCCGGTGCGCCGTGATCGGGCCGGTGAGACGGCCGACACACCCGCGGGCTAGCGTCGGCGGCGCCCGCGCTGCCGCTGCGACCCCGGGAGGCCGCCCTGCCCACCACCGTGATCCCCGGTGCCGCGAGCGCCCCGGAGCTGTCCGCCCACCTCGCCGTGCCGCCGGTGGGGGAGGGGCCCTGGCCCGGCGTCGTGGTCGTGCACGAGGTCTTCGGCCTCACCGACGACGTCCGCCGGCACGCCGACCGGCTGGCCGCCGCCGGCTACCTCGCCGTCGCCCCCGACCTGTTCACCGCCGGCGGCGCGGTGCGCTGCCTGCGCTCGACGTTCCGGTCGCTGAGCCGGGGCGAGGGCCCGGCCTTCGGCGACCTCGAGGCGGCCCGCCGCCTCCTCGCCGACCGCGACGACTGCACCGGCCGGATCGGGGTCCTCGGGTTCTGCATGGGCGGGAAGTTCGCCCTGTTCGGCGCCACCCGCGGCTTCGACGTCGCCGCGCCCAACTACGGCCCCCTGCCGAAGGACGCCGAGCAGGTGCTCGCGGGGGCCTGCCCGGTGGTGGCCAGCTTCGGCGGCCGCGACCTCGTGCTGCGCGGCGCGGCCGGCCGGCTGGGCCGGGTGCTCACCGACCTGGGCGTCGAGCACGACGTGAAGGAGTACCCGGACGCCGGGCACTCGTTCCTCAACCGGCACGACCTCGGACCGTTCACGGCGCTGGAGAAGGTGCTCGGCGTCGGCTACCACGGCCCCTCGGCCGAGGACGCCTGGGCGCGCATCCTGCGCTTCCTGGACCGGCACCTGCGGGCCGCGGCGTGAGCGGGGGGAGCGGCCCGCTGACCGGGCTGCGGGTGGTCGAGCTCGGCGGCATCGGGCCCGGCCCGCACGCCGCGATGGTGCTGGCCGACCTCGGAGCCGACGTCGTCCGGGTGGAGCGGCCCTCCGGCGGCCTGTCCCTCGGGGGCGCCGCCCCCGACGTCGTCATGCGCGGCCGGCGCTCGCTCGGCGTCGACGTCAAGGCGCCCGAGGGACGCGACCTCGTGCTCGGCCTGGCGGGGCACGCCGACGTGTTCCTCGACGTCTTCCGGCCCGGCGTCGCCGAGCGGCTGGGGCTCGGCCCCGACGTGTGCCTCGAGCGCAACCCCGGGCTGGTCTACGCACGGATGACCGGCTGGGGCCAGGACGGGCCGTGGGCCGACCGGGTGGGCCACGACGTCAACTACCTCGGGCTGACCGGCACGCTGGCCGCGCTCGGCCGGCCCGGGCAGGTGCCGCGGCCGCCGCTGAACCTCGTCGCCGACTACGGCGGCGGCTCCATGCTGGTGCTGGTCGGCATCCTCGCCGCGCTGCACGAGCGGTCCCGCTCGGGCCGCGGGCAGGTGGTCGACGCCGCGATGGTCGACGGCGTCGCGCTGATCTCCCAGATGCTGTGGTCGATGCGCGGCACGGGGCTCTGGTCGGACCGGCCGGGCACCAACGTCCTCGACGGCGGCGCGCCCTACTACGACGTCTACGCCTGCGCCGACGGCCGGTTCGTCGCCGTCGGCGCGCTGGAGCCGCAGTTCTACGCGGCGCTGCTGGAGGGGCTCGGGCTGGCCGGCGACGACCTGCCCGCGCAGACCGACCCGCGCGGCTGGCCCCGCCTGCGCGAGCTGTTCACCGCCGCGTTCGCCGCGCACCCGCGGGAGCACTGGGAGCGCGTCTTCGACGGCACCGACGCCTGCGTCACCCCGGTGCTCACCGCGGACGAGGCGGCCGCGCACCCGCACCTGGCCGCCCGCGGCACGCTCGTCGAGGTCGACGGCGTGCGGCAGGCCGCCCCCGCGCCGCGCTTCTCGCGCACCCCGGCCGGCCCCGCCGCGCCGGTGAGCCCCGGCCCGGCCGACGCCGCCGCCGTCCTGGAGGAGTGGTCGCGCCCCCGATGACGGGAGCGCACGAGCCGCGGTGCGCCGCGGAGGAGGAGGGACCGTGACCGAACCCGTGCTCGTGGAGCGCCGCGGCGCCGTCCAGGTCGTCACGATCAACCGGCCCGAGGCGAAGAACGCGCTCGACGGCGCGGTGGCCCGCGGCGTCGCCGCGGCCGTCGACGAGCTGGACGCCGACGTCGACCTGCGCGCCGGCGTGCTCACCGGCGCCGGCGGGACCTTCTCCGCAGGCATGGACCTCAAGGCGTTCCTGCGCGGCGAGCGGCCGGCGATCGAGGGCCGCGGGCTGTGCGGGATCACCCAGACGCCGCCGCGCAAGCCGCTGGTCGCGGCCGTCGAGGGGTGGGCGCTGGCCGGCGGGTTCGAGCTGGTGCTCGCCTGCGACCTCGTCGTCGCCGGGGCCTCGGCGCGCTTCGGCGTGCCCGAGGTGACCCGCTCGCTGGTGGCCGCCGCCGGCGCCGCGCTGTTCCTCCCGCGGCGCATCCCGCAGGCGGTGGCCATGGAGATGCTGCTGACCGGGCAGCCGATCGACGCCGAGCGGGCGGCCGTGGTCGGGCTGGTCAACCGGGTGGTCGCCGAGGGCGGGGCGCTGGAGGCCGCCGTCGAGCTGGCCGGCGTCATCGCCGCCAACGGCCCGCTCGCGGTCGCCGCCACCAAGGAGATCGCCCGCGGCACCGCCGACTGGACCGCCGAGGAGGGCTGGGCGAGGCAGCAGGAGCTGATCGAGCCGGTGTTCTCCTCCGAGGACGCCCGCGAGGGCGCGACCGCGTTCGCCGAGCGCCGCGCGCCGGTCTGGCGCGGCCGCTAGCCGGCCGGGCCGGTCGAGGTCCGCACCACCAGGTCGGCGGGCAGGGTGCGCGGCGGCGGGGCGGGCCGGCCGGCGAGCAGGTCCAGCAGGGCCTGCCCGGCCGCCCGCCCCTTCTCCCGGGTCGGCTGGCGCACGGTGGTCAGGCCGAGACCGGCCGCCGTCGTCGCGTCGTCGAAGCCGGCGACGGACAGGTCCTCCGGCACGCGCAGCCCGCGGCGGGCCGCCGCGCGCAGGGCGCCCTCGGCCAGCCGGTCGCTCAGGCACAGCAGCGCCGTCGGCCGCGGGTCGGTGGCGAGGACGGCGTCGGCACCGGCCTCCCCGACCTCCGGCGTGCTGTCCCCGCCGTGGAACACCGGGACGGCGGCCCAGTCCAGCCCGGCCCGCTCCGCCGCGTCGCGGTAGCCGGCCAGCCGGTCGCGGGTGACGGCGTAGGTGGCCGCCTCCTGGGTGGCGACGTCGACCAGCCTGGGGGCGATCGGGTCGCCGTGCATGCCGAACGAGACGACGGCGAGCCGGCGGTGCCCGAGGCCGAGCAGGTGCCGGGCGACGGCGGCCGCGGCGGCGCGGTCGTCGACGCCCACCCACGGCGTCGCCGGGGCCCCGAGGGCGGCCAGCCGGTCGGGGCGGGGCTGGTCGACGACGGCCAGCGGCAGCCCGCGGGCGATCGCCGCCGCCAGCAGCGGGTCCTCGTCGCCGACCGAGGAGACGACCAGCCCGTCGACGACGGCGTCGGTCACCGCGGCCAGGCGCCGGGCGGGGTCGGTCGAGCCCGGGACCAGCAGCAGGCCCGACCCGGCGGGCTCGGCGACCTCGGTGACCCCGGCCAGCAGCGCGACCGCCACCGGGTCGTCGAAGGCGTAGGACAGCCCGTTGTCGTAGGCGACGCCGACGGCGCCCACCCGGCCGCGGCGCAGGCCCGCGGCCAGCGGGTTGGGTCCCGGGTAGCCGAGCCGGCGGGCGGCGGCCAGCACGCGCTCGCGCAGCGCCGTGGAGAGCTGGTCGGGCCGGGAGAAGGCGTTGGACACCGTCTTGGCCGAGACCCCGACCTCGGCGGCCACGTCCCGCAGGGTCACCGGGCGGGCGCGGTCGGCGGGCACGCGGCCATTCTGCGGGGGCTCCCCGCCCGGGGTCCGCCGTCCGGCGGTCAGCCCGGCGTCTCGGCGCGACCGGAGGTGGCGGGCGGGCGGTCGAAGTCGTCCTGCAGCCCGCTGAGCTGCAGGATGCGCTCCACGACGGGCGACGCCGCGCGCAGCACCGGTCGCCGGCCCACGGCGTGGGACGCCTCGACGCACCGGGCCAGGACGCTGAGGGCGGTCGAGCTGATGAAGGACACCCCGGCGGCGTCGATGACGTCGACCAGCAGCGGGGCCCGGCCCTGGCGCTGCTTGAACCGCGTGCCGACCGCGGTGTCCAGCTCGCCGCGCAGGCACAGCACCCGGCTGCCGCCCTCCTCCCGGACCGTGATGGATCCGGGGAGCGGCCGGACGTCCTCGGGGTGGGCAGTCATCTCAGCCTCCTCGCCCGCCGACGCGTCGAGAGGGAGGGTGCCGCCGGACCGCTGACTCGGCCCGGCCCGTGGGGACGACGGTACGCGTCCGGGGGCACCGTCCCGGCCACCACCCGGGTCCGCGGAGGGTGGGGAGGGCGGTGGGCTCCCCCGGTGGGGGCGGGAGGGTCCTCCGGCTAGTTGATGCAGCCGGTGTCGGCGGCGGTGCGCGGCTCCTCGGTCGGTGCGGCCGGATCGCCGGTGTCCGCGGGCGGGGTGGTCGCCTGGCCGATGCCGGTGAAGTCCGAGCCCAGGATCAGCTGGACGGTGCCGGAGGTGGCGTCGTCGGCGACCTCGGGGACCGCTCCCGGGACCTGCGCGGCGAGGGTGGCGGCCAGCGCCTCGTCGCCGGCGGCGTGCCGGATCGTCGTCTGCTCGTGGTCGCTGCTGTCGGCGTTGCCGGTGCTGACCACCGGGAAGCCCGCGGCCTCCAGGTCGGCTGTGGCCTCCGCGGCGATCCCGGAGACGCCGGAGCCGTTGTAGACCGCGACCGAGACCTCCGACGGGTCGACCGTCGCCGGTGGTGCCGGGGCCTCCGACGCGGGCGCCTCGGGCTCGGCGGACAGGCCCGCGAAGAACGCGTGCAGCGTGTCCTCGTCGGCCAGCTCCACGATCGAGGAGCCCTCGTCGTTCTTCGCGTTCGGGTCGGCGACGGGGATCGTCCGGAACTCGATGTCCCCGGCCGTCACCGACTGCATCTGCTGGGCGAGGTCGAGCAGGTCGAGGTCCTCGTCGATGGTCAGCGACTCCGACGCCGCCCGGATCAGCTCCCGCTGCTTGCCGAGGTCCAGCAGCACGTCCTGGGAGAGGATCTTGCGGAGCACCCCCCCGATGAAGACCTGCTGGCGGACGATCCGGTCCAGGTCGCCGCGGGGGAGGGCGAGGGAGCCGTCCGGGCGGACGCCGTGGCGCTGGCGGACGAACCGCAGCGCGTCGGCGCCGGAGATCGTCTGCTTCCCGGCGGGGAACACCGCGCCGGAGTACTGCGAGTCGTCGACCGCGTGGCAGAGGTTGACCTCGACGCCGCCGACGACGCTGGTGAGCTCGAAGAAGCCGAGGAGGTCGACCTCGGCGTAGTGGTCGATCCGCAGCCCCGACAGCTGGTTGATCGTCCGGATCAGCAGCTGCGCGCCGGCGGCCTGCTTCTCGCTCTCGGGAGCGGCGTCGTCGACCTCCGCGGCGCCGTAGGCGTAGGCGGCGTTGAGCTTGTCCGTCCCGTGGCCGGGGATCTCCACCCAGGAGTCGCGCGGGAAGGAGACGAACGAGGCGCCCGACCCGTCGGCCGGCACGTGCACCAGGATCATCGTGTCGGTGTTCGTGCCGGAGTCGACCCCGGCGTCGAGCTCGGCGAGCTGCTCGGGCGTGAGGTCGGCGCGGCTGTCGTTGCCGACCAGCAGCAGGTTCATCGCCTCGGGCATGCCACCGGACTCGGAGTTGCCGTCGGCCGGGATCGCGTCGGTGCGGCTGACCGTCGCGTCGGCCAGCCGGCCCAGGTACCAGCCCCACCCGCTGCCGGCCAGCACCACCACCGACACGACGGCGGCGACGACGCGGGCCGCGACGGCGCCCCGGGAGGAGCGCCGGCGCGTCGTCGGGGTCCCGCGGTCGCCGCCGGCCCGGCCGGCACCGGCGCCGCGGTCGCGCGGCGGTCGGCCGGCGCGCGGGTCCAGCCGCGGGGGGATCGGCCGGCCCGGGGGGCCGCCGTGCTCGGGACGGTCTCGGCTCACGCGGCGCAGGTTAGGGGCGGGCGGCGCTCCTGTGGGCTTCGCGGCACCGGGCGGTCCCGCTTCCTCCGGGACGACGCGGCGCCACCCCGTGCTTCATCGATGAAGAAGCGGGTACCCGTCCCGGCATGGCAGGTCCGGCAGCGGTCCCGACCCTGTGCGCGGTGCAGTTCGTCGACGTCCTCGGCACCACGCTGGTGGTCGCGGCGCTGCCCACGGTGCTGGCCGACCTCGGCGCACCGCCGTCGGCGGCCGCGCCGGTGGTGACCGTCTACGCCGTCCTGTTCGGGGCGCTGCTCATGCCGGCCGCGCGCCTGGGCGACCGGTTCGGTCACGCGCGGGTCCTGGGGGCCGGGCTGGCCGGCTTCGGCGCGGCGTCGCTGCTGGCCGCGGTCGCGCCGTCGGCCGGGGTGCTGGTGGTGGCGCGCGGCGCCCTGGGGGCTGCGGCCGCCCTCTCCGTGCCGACCGCGCTGCGCCTGCTGACCGCCGCGACCGAGGAGGGCGGCGCGCGGCGGCGGGCGCTGGCCGCCTGGAGCGCGACCGGCGCGGCCGCCGGCGCGAGCGGGCTCGTGCTCGGCGGCGTGCTCACCGACCTGGCCGGCTGGCGCGTGCTGTTCTGGGTGCAGGTGCCGCTGGCCGCGCTGCTCCTGGCGGCGGTGGGCCGCACGGCGCCGCCGACCCCGCGGCGGACGCGGGGGACGCTCGACCTGGCCGGCGCCGGGGTGCTCACGGCCGCGGTGGCGACGGTCGTGGCCGGCGCGTCGCTGGTCGAGGACGGCGCGCACCGGACCGCCGGCGTCGCGCTGTTGCTCGCCGGGCTCGCCGCCGCCGCGTGCCTGCCCGCGGTCGAGCGGCGCTCGCCCGACCCGCTGCTGCCGCGCGCCGCCGTGGGGCACCCCCGCCTGCGCCGCGGCGTGCTCGCCTCGGCGGCCAACACGGCGACCACCAGCTCGTCGGTCACCGTCGCGACGCTGCACCTGCAGGACGCCGGCGGCCTCGGCGCGACCGCCGCGGGACTGGCCCTGGTGCCGTTCAGCCTCTGCGTCGTCGCCGGCGCGGGCCTGGCCGCGCGGGTGCTGCGGCGGACCTCGGCGCGGGTCACCGCCGCGGCGGGGCTCGCGGTCATCGCCGCCGGTGACACGGCGCTGCTCGGCGCGGGCCTGGGCACGTGGGTGGTGTCGGCCGCGGTCGCCGTCGCGGGGCTGGGCATCGGGCTGTCCTCGGTGGCCGCGACGTCGCTGGGGACCGACGTCGGCCCGGAGCTCCAGGGGACGGCGGCCGGAGCGGTCAACACCGCCGCGCAGCTGGGCACCGCCCTCGGCGTGGCCGCCGTCCTGCTCGTCGTCCGGGCCTCCGGGGGGACGGGCCTGCCGCTGGCCGGCAGCGGGCTCGGCTGGGTCACCGCGGCGCTGCTCGCGGCCCTCGCGGCGGGACTCCTGGCCCGGCGCCCGGCCCGCGCGGCGGCGGTCGCCCCGCGGCCCGGGTTGTTTTGCGGGGCCCCCAACCCCGCCGAGCGGGCCGTCCT
>NZ_JBJGZC010000038.1:0-26112 GCF_054050315.1 Geodermatophilus sp. SYSU D00867
TGTGGGCCCGGGGGGTGTGGGGGCCCTGGTGGTGGGGGGGGCCGGTGGGTGTGGTGTAGGGGGTGGTGTGGTGGTCGCCCCCGGGGGGGGGGCAGCCCACGAGCGGCGGCCGGGGAGCAGGAGCCGGACGCGACGGAGCCCGCGTCCCCTCGAACGGGACGCGGGCTCCGGGCCTGCGGGGGAGCGGGGCTCAGGAGGCCCCGGGGCGGGCGGCGATGCCGGCCAGGGTCTCGTCCATGTCCCGGTCGCTGTCGGCCGTGCCGGCGTGCACGAGCAGGATCGGCGTCAGGTCGTCGGCGGCCGGGACGGGGCCGGCACCGGCCGGGGCCAGCAGCAGGGCGGGCAGCGTCTCGGTCTCCGCGGCGACCTGGACGCCGGCCTTGCGCAGCGAGTCGGCCACGTTGCGCCGGACGCCCCGCCGGCCCTCCGCGGCCCGCAGCTGCAGCGGCACCCGGCGGCCCACGGCGGCGTGCGCGGCCAGCCGGAGGGCGGCCCGGCCGGAGGCGTCGCCGTCCTGCAGCACCGCGACCGGCCCGCCCGGCTGCAGGCCCGCCTCGCCGAGCTCGCCCGAGACGGTGACCACCGACCCGCGCAGCGACGGCGGCCAGGGGGTGCCGGCGGTGAGCGCGCCCTCGACGATGCCCCAGCCGCTGCGGACCAGGACGACGTCGGCCGCGGTGCTGCCGGCCAGGTCGGCCACCTCCGCCCACGGGTCCTCGCTGAACCGCGAGGCGACCGACGCCTTCAGCCCCCGGGCCTCGACCAGCCGGGCCAGGGACCGCAGCTCGTCGGCCACGGTGGCCATCAGCTCGAGGTCGGCGCCCAGGCCGCTGGACACCTCGGGCTTGGGCCGGGAGCGGCGGACCACCCGGGTCAGCACGACCTGCGCGGGCGACTCGCGGCCGACCAGGTCGCAGGCCAGCTCGACCAGCGCGGCGTCCCGGTCGGGCTCGTCCACGACGACCACGACGGTGTAGGCCTCGGTGAGCCCCATCTCCGCCCGCTCGGCCGCGGCGATGTCCCGGTCGAGGATCCGCCTGGGGTAGACGAGGTTGAGCAGCGGCGTGGCCATGCCCGTCGTCACCAGGGCCATGATCACCATGAGCGTGAACATCTCGCCGTCGAGCACGCCCTGCTGGACGCCGATGTTGAGGATGACCAGCTCGGTGAGCCCGCGGGTGTTCATCAGCGTGGCCAGGGCGGTGGACTGGCGCCGCGGGACCCGCATGGCCCGCGCGGCGGCGTACGCGCCGACGAACTTGCCGGAGATGGCGACCAGCAGGATCAGGCCGAGTTCGCCGAGGCCGGCCAGGTCGATGGCGCCGACGTCGACGTTGAGGCCGGTGATGACGAAGAACACCGGCAGCAGCAGGAGCACGCTGACCTGCTCGAGCCGGTCGATGATCTCGTGGTTGAGCCGGGCGGCGCCCTTGCGGGGCATGACGACGCCGAAGAGGAAGGCGCCGAAGATGAAGTGGATGCCGATCTCCTCGGCCACCCAGGCGCTGGTGAGGATGCCGATGAGGACGCCGGCGAGCATCTCCGGGGTGAGCTGCCCGAGCCGCTCGTAGCGGGTGACGAGGACCCGCAGCACCGGCTTGACCACCAGGAACATCACCAGGGCGAAGGCCACCGACAGGCCGAGGATCAGCACCACGCCGGTGAACGACGAGGCGGCCACGATCGCCACGACGACGGCCAGCAGGCACCAGGCCAGGACGTCGTCGACGGCGGCGCAGGCCAGCGCGAGCACGCCCGTGGGGACGCGGTGCATCTGCCGCTCGGCGAGGATCCGCGCGAGCACGGGGAACGCGGTGATGGACATGGCCACGCCCATGAACAGGGCGAACCCGAGGAAGGGGATCACCGAGGTCGACCCGTCGGTCGCGGTGAAGACGTCGTGCTGGGTGTGCAGGTAGGTCGCCAGCAGCACGCCGAGCGCGAACGGCAGCAGGATCGACGCCAGCGACACCGAGACGGCCACCTTCTCCCGGCCGCGCATGAACGACAGGTCCACCTCGAGGCCGACCAGGAACATGAACAGCACCAGGCCGAGCTGTGCCAGCACGTTGAGGAACGGCCGGATGTCGGTCGGGAACAGCAGCAGGTCGAGGTCGCCCGGCAGGGCGCCGAGCAGCGTCGGGCCCAGGAGGATGCCGGCGACGATCTCGCCGACGACGGCCGGCTGACCGACCTTGACGGCCAGCCGCCCCATCAGCCGGGCGATGACCATGATCACCGCGAGGTCGACGAAGACGTAGGCGATGATCTCTGCGACGGGGCGCGCTTCCACGTGTTCTCCGGGCATGGCTGTCCGCGCCGCGTGGGACCGCGCGGGAGTCGGTTGGGACGGCGGGGACCGGGCACCCGGGGCCACGCCGGGCGCGGATGCTAGCCGCGGCGGTCCGGTCGCAGGGGTCCCGCGCGCGCGGCATCTCGGCGGGCGCGAACCGGTTCCCGGACGGCGGGTCCCCCGGCACACTGTGCCGCTGCCGCGCACCGCGGCGTCCGGCGCGGCCGGGGATACAGCGTTTCAGGAGGACATGCATGGATGCCGTCGGCCTGGTGGGCGCGGCGCCTGCCAACATCGCGGACTACCAGGTGGTCCGCGTGCTCGGTGAGGGCAACAACGGCCGCTTCTACCTCGCCCGCCCCCCGGCGCGGCTCGGCCTGCCCGACGAGTACGTCGCGGTGAAGGTCTTCACCGGCACCCACAGCGAGCAGGCCTACGAGCGGGGCGTGCGGGAGCTGCGCGCCTTCGCCCAGGTGGCTTCGCCGTACCTGGTCAAGGTCTACGACGCCGTGCTGCAGGACAGCTTCCTGTACGCGATGGAGTACTGCCCCCTCGGCTCGCTGGCCGCCCCGGCGCGGCCGCTGAGCCGCGGCGAGGTGCTGCGCGCGGTGGCGCACGCCGCGCACGCCGCGCACGCGCTGCACGAGGCGGGCCTGACCCACGGTGACGTCAAGCCGGCCAACGTCCTGCTCACCGAGGAGGGTGGCAAGCTGTCCGACCTGGGCCTGGCCCGCTACCTCGCGCCGGGCGTCACGCTGACCGGCATGGCCAGCGCCGCCTCGGTCGAGTTCCTGGACCCGGCGCTGCTGCGCGGTGACCGGCCCTCGCGGGCCACCGAGGTGTTCGCCCTGGGCGCCACCCTCAACCGGGCGCTCACCGGCACCGGCCTGTACGGCGAGCTGCCCGACGGCGAGCCGCTGCTCGCCATCCGCCGGGTGATGAGCGCCGAGCCGGCGATCGCTCCCGGCCTGACCGACGAGGAGGCCGCGCTCGTCTCCGAGTGCCTGGCCCCGGTGGGGCAGCGCCCGGTGACCGCGCTGCAGGTGGCCGAGCGGCTGGACCGGATGGCCGCCGAGGGGCTGGCCGCCCCCCGCGCCTGACCGGCGTCCGACACGACGAGGGCCCCGTCCCCCCCGGCCGGTGGGGACGGGGCCCTCGTCGTGTGCGGGGCCGGGAGACGGTCAGCGCTGCGTGAAGTCGCTGTGCGCGCTGTCGGTCCACCAGGCGTACAGGGTCCCCAGCCCGGCCTGGCCGCCGTTCTGGATGGCCACGATGCCCTCGGCGGCGAGGTCGTCCTGCGTCCAGTACAGGATCGCGTTGTTGTCCCCGTCGACGAAGCAGCCGAGGCGGCCGGCGTCCACCCCGCCGATCGTGTACTCGTCGTAGCCCTGCCCGGTGGCGCAGTCCGGCTGGCCGGTGAAGGGGCTGACGCCCTCGCGGGTCATGTCCGCCAGGAAGACGGCGTCGACGGTCGCGGCGTCCTCGTACAGGTAGAACGACGACGCCCCGGGACCGGGCTGGGTCGCGGCGGCGCCGCAGTTGACCGCGGCGACGTCGCCGTCGCCGGCCGGGTCCGCGGTCTCGCAGGCCGCCGGGTCGAAGTCGCCCGGGAGGATCGCCAGCAGCTGGTCCTGGGCGTCGGCGTCGGTGGAGGTCCCGCCGCCGGTGCTGCCGCCTGAGGTGTTCCCGTCCGACGTGTCGCCGCCGGAGGTGTCGCCGCCGGAGGTGTCGCCGTCCGGGGTGCCCCCGGTCGAGGTGCCGGTGTCGTCGGCCCGGACGTCGTCGCCGCCGCTGAAGCCGCCGGCCAGCGCGATGACCCCGACCACGACCGCGATCAGCGCCACCGCGGCCCCCACGATCAGCAGCGGCAGCCTGTTCGAGCCCTTCCCGCCGCCCGAGGCCGACGAGCCGCCCTGCGGCGGGAACCCGGGCCCGGCCGGCGGCGGGAAGCCGGTGGGCGGGCCCGGGTTCGAGGGGGGCCCGTAGCCGGTGGGCGGGCCGGGGTTCGACGGCGGCCCGTAGCCGGTGGGCGGCCCCGGGTCCGACGGCGGGGTGTACAGCGCCGCGGGCGCGCCCGGGTGCGACGGCGCCCCGTAGGAGCCGGCGGGGCCGGGGTTGGAGAAGCCCACGGTCTGCGGGTGGGCGAGCAGCGGGGCGACCGACGTCGGCGGCGCGGTCTCGGGCCGCACGGTCACGCCGGCGGAGCTCAGCGCCGCCCGCGCGGCCGCGGCGAACTCACCGCAGGTGCCGTACCGCTCGTCGGGCTCCTTGGCCAGGCCCTTGAGGACGACGTCGTCCAGCCCGCGGGGCAGGCCCGGCCGCAGCGCGGACGGCGGCTGCGGGGTCGTGTTCAGGTGCGCGTACATGAGCGTGGCCAGGCCGTCGCCGGTGAACGGCCGCCGGCCGGTGAGGCACTCGAACAGCACGCACGCGAGCGCGTAGACGTCGACCCGCTTGTCGATCGGCTTCTCGAGGAACCGCTCGGGCGCCATGTAGTCGAAGGAGCCGAGTGCGGCGCCGGTCTGGGTCAGCGCGGGGCCCTGCGCGTCCGACGTCGACCGGGCGATGCCGAAGTCGACGAGGTAGACGAACTCGTCGTCACCGGTGCCGGTCAGCAGCACGTTGGAGGGCTTGACGTCGCGGTGCACCAGGCCGTCGGCGTGCGCGGCGTCGAGGGCCCGGGCGGTCTGGCTGACGACGCCGACCGCCCGCTCGGGGCTCATCGGACCCTCCTCGGCCAGCACGGCGGCGACGTCGCGGCCGGGCACCAGGCGCATGTCGAGGAACAGCCGGCCCTCGATCTCGCCGTAGCGGTGGATCGGGACGATGTGCGGCTCGTTCAGCCGCGCCGCCAGGTGCGCCTCGCGGCGGAAGCGCTCGCGGTAGCCGCGGTCCGCGGCCAGGTGCTCGGAGAGCACCTTCAGCGCGACCGTGCGGTCGTGCTCGGTGTCGAACGCGCGGTACACCTCTCCCATGCCGCCGCGGCCGAGCAGCGCCTCGATGCGGTAGGGGCCGAACTGTTGCAACTCCACCGGTGATCCTCCGTGTGCCGCAGCTCCGGGCGCTCGTCGGAGCCGGCGCCGGGTGCGGGTCGACGGCGGAGTCTAGGGACGGGTCCCCGGCCCGACCAGCGTCTCGGCCGCGGCTCGGTGGCCGGCGGGACGGGGCGGCCACCGGGCGGCGGACCGTGACCGGGCCGTGACCCGGCGGCGGAACTGGCGCGCGCGAACCAGTGGTCGGGACGGCGGGGTCTCCCTATCTTCCTCTCGCTCTCGGGCCCCCAGCGCCCGTCCCCACGAACGGAAGAAGCAGATGAGTCAGCCCCCCGGCCAGTACGGCGCGCCGAGTCAGTACGCGCAGCCCGGTCAGTACGGCGCGCCCGGTCAGTACGGCGCCCCCGGCGGCTACGGCGCGCCCGGCGGCTTCGGCCCGGGCGGCGGCCCCGGCTTCGGCCCCGGCGGCTACGGGCAGCCGCCGCAGAGGAGGAGCGTCCTGCCCTGGGTGATCACCGGGCTGGTCGTGGTGCTGGCCGGCGTCGGCGTGCTCCTGTTCTTCCTCCTCCGCGGCGACGACACCCCGGCCCCGGCGGCGCAGGAGTCCTCGACCTCGGCCGACGCCTCCGACGACGGCGGCGAGGAGGGCGGCGACGAGGGTCCCGACACCGGGTCCGGCGCCGGCTCCGACACCGGCACCGGCTCGGGCATGGGCATGGACATGGGCGGCCCGGTCGGGGTGCCGCCGGGCGCCGGCACCCCGGGCAACGGCGGGGGCGGCAGCACCGGCACCCCCATGGGGAACGACACCGGCGGCGCCGACGCCGGCCAGATCCCCGGCTCCTCCGACCTCGCGCTGGCGTGGGTGCAGGCGGTCTACGACTTCGACTTCGCGACCGCCTACGGGCTGTCCTGCGCCGAGCTGCAGGCCGCGGCCCAGCAGGGCTCGGCCGGCACCGAGTACGGCCCCGAGGAGTACCTGACGCTGTACTTCTACAGCCAGGTCCTGGGCGGCCAGACCATCGCCGAGGGCGGCCTGGTCAGCATCGAGTACGACCCGGCCAACGCCGTCGACGTCGCGACCTTCGAGCTGACCCTCGGCGACGGCACCACCCAGAGCGTGCAGGTCTGGGTCGGCCAGGACCTCACGGTCTGCAACTTCGGCTGACGCACCCCTCCGACGGCCGGTCCCCGCAGCGCGCGGGGGCCGGCCGTCGGCGTCTCCACCGCCGGACTGCGGCACGATGGGCCGGTGTTCGCGGTGACCCGGCTGCGCGTGCCCGAGACCGAGGCGGCCCGCCTCGCCGACGCCGTCGACGGGCTGCTCGCGGCGCTGACCGCCCGGCCCGGCTGCCACGGCGGGGAGGCCGGCCGCTGCGCCGACGACCCGACGCTGTGGGCGCTGGTCACCCGCTGGGACGGCGTGGGCGCCTACCGCCGCGCGCTGTCGGCCGCGGAGGTCAAGGTCGCCGGCGCGCCGGTGTGGGTGCACGCCCTCGACGAGCCCGGCGCCTACCTCCCCGTCGACGAGCCCGGCGCGCGCCCGGTCGCGCAGGCCCCGGGTGCGTAGCCTGCCCGCGAGAGCACACACCGGCCCGGGAGAGGCGCGATGAGCCAGCCGCCGCAGGACGAGGGGACGCCGCCCGAGCGCACCCGCGAGGTGCGCCTCCCACCGCCGCCCCCGCGTCCGCTGCCCGACGAGCCCACCGACCGGCTGCCCGGCGGTCCCGAGCAACGCGACCCCACCCTGCGGATGGGCGCCCCCGGGCAGCAGCCCGGACCCCAGCAGCCCCGGTACGGCGGGCCGCCGTACGCCCCGCCCGGGTACGGGCAGCCTGCCCACGGGCAGGCACCGTACGGGCAGGCCCCGTTCGGTCAGGCGCAGCCCGGCCTCGGTCAGCAGCCCCCGTACGGGCAGCCGCCCGCCGCCGCGCCGGGGTACGGCCCGCCGGGCTACGGAGCGCCGGGCTACGGAGCGCCGGGCTACGGAGCGCCGGGCTACGGGCCGCCGCCCGGGTACGGCGCCCCGCCGCAGCCGCCGCGCCGGAACCGCGGCCCGCTGGTCGCCCTGCTCGCCACGCTCGCCGTCCTCCTGGTCGGCGGCGGCGTGCTCGCCGCGGTCCTCCTCTCCCGGGACGACGACGGCGGCGGCCCGGCCGCGACGGCGACGTCGGCCGGCACGTCGGCGTCCACCTCGTCGTCGCCCCCGTCCTCCTCGCCGGAGTCGTCCGGTGGGGGCGGCTTCGGCGGCGGCGCCGGCACCCCGACCGGGGGCGGGGGCGGGGGAGCGGGCGGGGACCTCAACGTCCCCGGCAGCCCGGACTTCGCCGCCTCGTGGGTGCAGTCGGTCGTCGACCGCGACGCGGCCGCGGCCTACGACGGCCTGTGCGCCGACGGACGGGGCCAGTTCCCCGACGGGCAGGCGGTGCTCGCCGACTTCGACGCCTTCCTCGGCGGCCGGATCACCGAGGGCTCGGCCACCGGCGCGGCGGCGGCCGGCGACGTCGACGAGGTCACCTTCGAGGTGACCCTCGACAGCGGGCGGCCGGCCACCTTCGTCGTCACCGTGGTGGACGAGGGCGGCCCGGCCGTCTGCGGGTACACCGAGCCCTGACCCGGCGTCGTCAGCCGCCGAAGAGGGTCTCCAGCTGGGTGCGGAAGGTCAGCACCGACAGCGTGCCGAACAGCAGGATCGCCCACACCAGGGCGCCCAGCCGCACGCCCCGCACGCGGATCGGTGCGGGCAGGAGCTTCCGGTTGACCAGGATCAGCAGGCCCGCGTAGACGAACATCATGAACCCGCCGACGACGGCGGAGATGACCAGCAGCACCAGGGGCTGGTCGAGGCCGGCGAGCAGCACGACGATGCCGATGGCGATCAGGCCCCACACCAGGCCCGCGTAGACCTTGCTCTCGTTGGCGTTCCGGGCGTACGAGGTCTTGATGACGTCGGCGGCGAGCCGGCTGGTGTAGTCGACGATCCCCAGGGCGGCGGCGAACAGCGCGAAGGCGCCGATCGCCCAGAAGAAGTACTGGAACCAGGTCCCGACCCGCTCGCCGAGCACCTGCCCCTCGATCTCGATGAAGCCGATGTCGTTGGCGACGTCGTCGCGGCCGAACACCGTCGCGTACGCCAGCAGGGAGGTGAACAGGATGGTGACGAAGGTGATCGCGACGAACGTGGCGAGCTGCTCGACGTTCGCGAAGCGCCACCAGCCGCGCCACCGGCGCAGGTTGTCGGGCGTCGGCTCGAACACGTACCCGGTGCTCGGCACGGCCTCCGGCTCGCCGGTCACCGGGCTGACCAGCCGGGGCACGTAGGCGCCCATGCCGAAGCCCTTGTCGCGGATCCAGTTGGACTGCACCAGGTTCTGCCCGCCGCCGCCGCCGGCGAAGGCCAGCGCGCCGAGCAGCAGGGCGAAGCCCAGCTCCTCGACCGGGATGCGCGGCCGGGTGACGACCTGCGGCACGTCGGACCACGCGGCCGCGCCCACCGCCACGACCGCGGCCACGGCGAAGAGGACCAGCACCGCGGCGACCTTGAGCATCTGCGCCCGCTCGAGGGCGACGTACACGACGGGGGCGAGCGTGAGGACGAGCCCGATGGCGACCAGCATGCCGATCGCGATCCAGCGCGGATCCCCTCCGCCGACCAGGTAGGTGACCAGGGTCGCCGAGCTGGTCGACCACCCGGGCCACAGGTTGGCGAAGTAGGTGAGCACCGCGAAGAACAGGCCCCAGTGCCGCCAGAACCGGCTGAAACCGGTGAGCGCGGTCTCGCCGGTGGCCAGCGTGTACCGCTCGATCTCCATGTTGAGGAAGTACTGGGTGAGCAGCCCGAGCAGTGCCGCCCAGACGAAGACGAGCCCCACCTGGGAGGCGATGTAGGGGTAGAGGATGAACTCCCCGGAGGCCAGCCCGACGCCGGCGGCGATGATGCCCGGACCGATCAGCCGCAGCTGCCGGCGCGGCTCCTCCGGCATGGCCCGGACCTCGGGGCGTGGGTGGTGACGCGTGGGGAACGCGGCGGCGACGTCCTCCACCGGCGTGCCCCCGACGGCTCCGGCGCGGTCTGACCTGGCCATCGGACCTCCTCCCGGGCGCGGCCGGGAACCGGCGGCGCCGCCTCGTCGCTGTGTGGCAGGTCACTCTGCCCGGGGACGGGCGGCGACGCCACGGTCCGTCCGGTCCGGGACGTCGTCCTCCCGTGGACCGTGCCCGTCCCGCGGAGGGGCGACGCGCCGCGGCCGACTACCGTGGGCAGGTCAACCGCCGACCGCCAGCCGGATGGAGCACCGAGCTCGTGAGCGCCAGCAACACCACGCACGACCCCGCCCGCCTCGACAAGGTGGTCAACCTCTGCAAGCGCCGGGGGTTCGTCTTCCCGTCGGGTGAGATCTACGGCGGCACCCGCTCCGCCTGGGACTACGGGCCGCTGGGCGTCGAGCTCAAGGAGAACATCAAGCGGCAGTGGTGGCGCACCGTCGTCCAGAGCCGGGACGACATCGTCGGCCTGGACTCCTCGGTGATCCTGCCGCGGCAGACCTGGGTCGCCTCCGGCCACGTCGGCGTCTTCACCGACCCGCTGACCGAGTGCCAGAACTGCCACAAGCGCTTCCGGGCCGACCACCTCGAGGAGGCCTTCGAGGCGAAGAAGGGGCGGCTCCCGGAGAACGGCCTCACCGAGGTCACCTGCCCCAACTGCGGCGTGACCGGCCAGTGGACCGAGCCGCGCGACTTCAACATGATGCTCAAGACCTACCTCGGCCCGGTCGAGGACGAGTCGGGGCTGCACTACCTGCGCCCGGAGACCGCGCAGGGCATCTTCGTCAACTTCGCCAACGTCATGGGCGCGGCGCGGAAGAAGCCGCCGTTCGGCATCGGCCAGATCGGCAAGTCCTTCCGCAACGAGATCACCCCGGGCAACTTCATCTTCCGCACCCGCGAGTTCGAGCAGATGGAGATGGAGTTCTTCGTCGAGCCGGGCAGCGACGAGGAGTGGCACCAGTACTGGATCGACGAGCGCACCCGCTGGTACACCGACCTGGGCATCTCCCCGGACAACCTGCGGCACTTCGAGCACCCGAAGGAGAAGCTCTCCCACTACTCGAAGCGCACCGTCGACATCGAGTACCGCTTCGGCTTCCAGGGCTCGGAGTGGGGCGAGCTCGAGGGCATCGCCAACCGCACCGACTTCGACCTGTCCACCCACACCGAGCACTCGGGCGTGGACCTGTCCTACTTCGACCAGGCCACCAACACCCGCTGGACGCCGTACGTCATCGAGCCGGCGGCCGGGCTCACCCGCTCGCTGATGGCCTTCCTGGTCGAGGCCTACACCGAGGACGAGGCGCCCAACGCCAAGGGTGGCGTCGACACCCGCACCGTGCTGCGGCTGGACCCGCGGCTGGCGCCGGTCAAGGCCGCCGTCCTGCCGCTGTCGCGCAACGCCGACCTCTCGCCCAAGGCGCGCGACCTCGCGGCCGCGCTGCGCCGGAACTGGAACGTCGACTTCGACGACGCCGGCGCGATCGGCCGCCGCTACCGCCGGCAGGACGAGATCGGGACCCCGTTCTGCCTCACCGTCGACTTCGACACCCTCACCGACGACGCGGTGACCGTGCGCGAGCGGGACTCGATGAGCCAGGAGCGCATCGGCCTGGACCAGGTGGAGTCCTACCTGGCCGCCCGCCTCCCCGGCTGCTGACCGCGCACCTCCGCGGACGTGCCCGGCGCACCTCCGCGGAGGTGCACGACGGGTGCGGCCGGGTGCACCACCGGGCCGCCGTCCTCGAGCAGGTCGAGGGCGGCGGCCCGCACCGTCTTCGGGGACACCTCCGCGACCAGGGAGCGGTCGTGGGCGCAGCGCGCCCGGCTCTGGTCCAGGCCGCAGGCCGGGCACGCGGTGCGCGTGGAGACGGCCACCCGGTGCCGCCGCCGGGTCAGCGGGCCGGCGTTGAGCAGGTTGTGCTCGAGGAAGACGCCGACCGTCGCCGTCCCGACCGCCTCGGCGAGGTGCCGCGGCCCCGAGTCGTTGCCGACCAGCAGCCGGCAGCGGGCCAGCACCCCGGCCAGCGCGGACAGCGACAGCCGGCCGACCAGGTCGAGCAGCGGCGCCGCCGTCGCCGCGCGGATCGCGTCGGCGGCGCGCCGGTCGTCGCCGCCGGAGCCCACCAGCACCACGGTCGCCCCCTCGGCGGCCAGCGCGCCGGCGACCTCGGCGAAGCGCTCCGCGGGCCAGCGGCGCCGCGGGTCGCTCGCGCCGGGGTGGAGGGCGACCAGGGGCGCGGGACCGGCGGGCAGGACCCGGTCGGCAGCCGCGGCGTCGGCCGGGGTGACCGCCAGCCGTGGCTCGAGGGTCACCGGCACCGCCCCGACCAGGCCGGTGAGCTCGAGGCAGCGCAGCACCTCGTGCTGGTCGCTCGTGTAGGGCAGCCAGCGGTCCAGCGCCGGCGCGCCGGCGTCGCGCGCGCCGGCGGTGACCCGGGCGCCGAGGGCCGCCACGAGCGGGTTGGAGTTGCCGCCCCCGCCGTGCAGCTGGAGTGCCAGGTCGTACCCCTCCCCGCGCTGCGCGGCGAGGAAGCGGCGCACCTCGGCGCCGTCCCGCGCGGCGCCCGGGGCGTCGCGCACGCCGGGCCACGGCGGCACGACGACGACCCGGTCCCACGGCCCGGGCCGCCCCTCGAGCAGGTCGGCGTGCCACGGCCGGCCGAGGAGGGTGACCTCCGCACCGGGGTACGCCGCCCGCAGCGCGGCCAGCGCCGGCAGGGTCAGCACCAGGTCGCCGAGCAGGTTCGCCCGCAGCACCGCGATGCGCCCGACGTCGGGGACCGGGGCTCCGGTCGCGGTCAGCGCGGCGGCAGACGACCGGGGCACGCGCGTCCTCCTGGGCTCGGCGGGCGGGAGCCTCCCTCTGCCCAGGCCCGCGCCGGTCCATGCGGGGGCGCCTCCCCGCGGGTGACCCCGGCCACCGGGCGCGGCCACCTACCCTGGACCGCGTGACGAGCACCCTGGCGCCGGCGGTCGCCCCGCTGCGGCTGGGGCCGCTCACCGTGGACCCCGCCGTGGTGCTCGCGCCGATGGCCGGCATCACCAACCCCGCGTTCCGCACGCTGTGCCGCGAGTTCGGGGCCGGCCTGTACGTCTGCGAGATGATCACCACGCGGGCGCTGGTGGAGCGCAACGAGAAGACGCTGCGGATGATCCGGGCCACCCCCGAGGAGGCCGCCGCGGGCTTCTCCGTGCAGCTCTACGGCGTGGACCCGGCCACCGTCGGGCGCGCGGTGGAGATGCTCGTCGACGAGGAGGTCGCCGGCACCCGCCCGGCGCACGTCGACCTGAACTTCGGCTGCCCGGTGCCCAAGGTGACCCGCAAGGGCGGCGGCTCGGCGCTGCCGTGGCGGCGGGTGCTCTTCCGCGACATCGTGCGGGCCGCCGTCCGCGCCGCCCGCGACGTGCCGGTGACGGTCAAGACCCGCATCGGCATCGACGCCGACCACGTCACCTACCTCGACGCCGGCCGGATCGCGCAGGACGAGGGCGCGGCCGCGATCACCCTGCACGGGCGCACCGCCGACCAGCTCTACAGCGGCACCGCCGACTGGGGCCCGATCGCCCGGCTGGTGGAGACCGTCGACATCCCGGTGCTCGGCAACGGCGACGTCTGGGAGGCCGACGACGCGCTGCGCCTGGTGCGCGAGACGGGGTGCGCCGGCGTCGTCATCGGCCGCGGCTGCCTGGGCCGGCCCTGGCTGTTCGGGGACCTCGCCGCCGCCTTCGCCGGGGAGTCCCGCCGGGCGCTGCCGACGCTGCGCGAGGTGGCCGCGGTGATGGTCCGGCACGCGCGGCTGCTGTCGGAGGGGCAGGGCGAGCTGCACGGCTGCACCGACTTCCGCAAGCACGTGGCCTGGTACCTCAAGGGCTTCTCGGTGGGCTCCGACGTCCGTCGCGCCCTGGCGATGGTCAGCTCGCTGGACGAGCTGGCCGGCCTGCTCGACCGCATCCCCGACCAGCCCTACCCCACGGCCGTCCTCGGCGGCCCGCGCGGGCGCACGAGCAGCCCCCGGCCGGTGGCGCTGCCCGAGGGCTGGCTCGACGACCGCGACGACCCGCGCCCGCCGGCCGGCGCGGAGCTGGAGACGAGCGGCGGATGAGCGGCCCGTACCTGTACGACGAGGGCCCCGAGGCGCTGCACACCGGCACCCCGCGGCGCCGCAACGGGCTGCTGCTGGGGATCTTCGGCGGCACGGTGGCGCTCGCCGTCGCCATGGTCGTGGCCCTGCCGCTGGTGAAGGGCTCGGGGGAGGAGCAGGCCCGCGAGGCGGTCGGCGTCTTCCTGGCCGCGCTCGAGGCCGGCGACACCGAGACCGCCGGCGACCTGCTGTGCCAAGCCGAGCGCGACCGCGGCGAGGTCGGTGACGTCCTCGCCGGGTACGAGCACCCCGGCGACGCCGAGGTGGTCGGCGTCGCGGAGGGCCGGCTCGGGGACCAGGACAGCCAGGAGGTCCGGGTCCGCTGGGACGACGGCGCGGAGGCCACGCTGGCCGTGGTCCTCGAGGACGGCCCGCGCGTCTGCGGCACCTCCGGCTGACCGCGCCGGCGCCGCGAGCGGATCCCTTCTCGGAGTGCCACCGGGCTGTCACCATGTGCGCCGCCCGGCTGGAGGTCCACCGGGCCAGCCCGAGAGGAACCGCGTTGACGCAGCCGCCCCACCCGCCCGTCGCCCCCGCCGCGCCGTACGCCCCGCCCGGGCCGTACGCGCACGCTGCGCCCTTCGCGCCCGCCGGTGTCGCGCCGGCCGCCGCGCCCGTCCCGCAGCCGGCCGCGCCCACGCAGGTGGCCTTCCCCGGCCAGGTCCAGCTGCCGCCGCAGCCGCAGTTCGCGCCCACCCCGCAGCAGGCCGCGCAGGTGCAGCGCGGCGCGCCGGCCAGCGGCTTCCCGCGCTACGTCCCGCCGCCGCCGTCCCCGGTCAACCGCACCGGCCTGTACGTCGGCATCCTCGTCGTCGTGCTGACGCTGCTGTTCGCGGTCCTCGGCTTCACGCTCGTCGCCTGATCCCCCCGGCCGGCCCGGCCCGCTCTCCCGCCGGGCCGGCCGTCCGCTGCGGAAGCGCGCTCACCTCCGTGTCCCCGGACGGCTGACGGGCTGGCGTGTCCACCGTCCGGTGGGTCACGATCGCTGCCTGGCTCCGGGTGGACGTATGAGACGTCTACCCCTGACCGGGAACCCGGGGCCGCGCTCGCCGGAGCGGCCGACGGGGACCCCGCGACGCCGCACCGGCGGACGGGCGGCCGGCGGGACGAGCGCGGAGGTGCACGGTGGGCAGCGTCACGAGCACGACCACCTGGGTCTACGACTTCAGCGAGGGCAACAAGGACCAGAAGGACCTCCTCGGCGGCAAGGGCGCGAACCTCGCCGAGATGACCAACCTCGGGCTGCCCGTGCCGCCCGGCTTCACGATCACCACCGACGCCTGCCGCCACTACCTGGAGCACGGCAGCACCCCGCCCGACCTCGCCGGCCAGGTGACCGAGCACCTGACGGCGCTGGAGAAGGCGATGGGCAAGACCCTCGGTGACCCCGCGGACCCGCTGCTGGTCTCGGTCCGGTCCGGGGCCGCGGCCTCGATGCCCGGGATGATGGAGACCGTCCTCAACGTCGGCCTCAACGACGAGTCGGTGCAGGGGCTGGCCGCGCAGTCCGGCAGCGAGCGCTTCGCCTGGGACTCCTACCGCCGGCTGATCCAGATGTTCGGCAGGACGGTGCTCGGCATCGACGGCGAGGCGTTCGAGCACGCCCTCGACGAGGCCAAGCGCGAGCAGGGCACCGACCTGGACCTCGACCTCGACGCCGAGCACCTGCGCGACGTCGTCGGCCGGTTCAAGGCCATCGTCCGCGAGCACACCGGCCGGGACTTCCCGCAGGACCCGCGCGAGCAGATGGACCTGGCGATCAACGCCGTCTTCGACTCGTGGAACAGCCCGCGCGCGATCCTCTACCGCCGCCGCGAGCGCATCCCCGGCGACGCGGGCACGGCGGTCAACGTCTGCTCGATGGTGTTCGGCAACCTCGGCGCCGACTCCGGCACCGGCGTCGCGTTCACCCGCGACCCGGGCAGCGGCGAGCAGGGCGTGTACGGCGACTACCTGCAGAACGCGCAGGGCGAGGACGTCGTCGCCGGCATCCGGAACACCGTGCCGCTCACCGAGCTCGAGCGGATCGACCGCGGCGCCTACGACGAGCTCCTGCGGATCATGAGCACCCTCGAGTCGCACTACCGCGACCTGTGCGACATCGAGTTCACCGTCGAGCGCGGCAAGCTGTGGATGCTGCAGACCCGGGTGGGCAAGCGGACGGCGGCCGCGGCCTTCCGCATCGCCACCCAGCTGGTCGACGAGGGCCTCATCGACACGGACGAGGCGGTCCGCCGGGTCACCGGTGACCAGCTCGCCCAGCTGATGTTCCCGCGGTTCGTCTCCGGAGGGGACGCCACCCGGCTGACCCAGGGCATGAACGCCTCGCCGGGTGCCGCGGTGGGGAAGGCGGTGTTCTCCTCCGAGACCGCCGTCCAGTGGGCCGACCGGGGCGAGAAGGTGGTCCTCGTCCGCCGCGAGACCAACCCCGACGACCTCGCCGGGATGATCGCCGCCGAGGGAGTGCTCACCAGCCGCGGCGGCAAGACCTCGCACGCCGCCGTCGTCGCCCGCGGGATGGGCAAGACCTGCGTGTGCGGCGCCGAGGAGCTGCAGGTCGACACGACGAACCGGCGGTTCACCGCGCCCGGCGGCGTCACCGTCGAGGAGGGCGACGTCATCTCCATCGACGGCTCCACCGGCCGGGTGTGGCTCGGGGAGGTGCCGGTCGAGGACTCCGCCGTCGTGCGGTACTTCGAGGGCGAGATCGGCCCGGACTCGCCCGAGGCCGACGACCTCGTGCGCAGCGTGCACCGGATCCTCACCCACGCCGACGAGGTGCGGCGGCTGGACGTCCGCACCAACGCCGACACCCCCGAGGACTCCGCCCGCGCCCGCCGCTTCGGCGCCCGCGGCATCGGCCTGTGCCGGACCGAGCACATGTTCCTCGGCGACCGCCGGCAGCTGGTGGAGAAGCTGATCCTCGCCGAGACCGACGAGGACAAGCAGGCGGCCCTGGACGCGCTGGCGCCGCTGCAGAAGCAGGACTTCGTCGAGATCTTCGAGGCGATGGACGGGCTGCCGGTGACCGTGCGGCTGCTCGACCCGCCGCTGCACGAGTTCCTGCCCGACCTCACCGACCTGTCGGTGCGCGTCGCCGTCGCCGAGGCGCAGGGGCACCCCGACGAGGCGAACCTGCGGCTGCTGGCCGCCGTCCGCCGGCTGCACGAGCAGAACCCGATGCTGGGGCTGCGCGGCGTCCGGCTGGGCCTGGTCGTGCCCGGGCTGTTCGCCATGCAGGTGCGGGCCATCGCCGAGGCCGCGTGCGAGCGCCGGTCGGCCGGCGGCGACCCGCGGCCGGAGATCATGATCCCGCTGGTCGGCGCGGTGCAGGAGCTCGAGGCGATCCGCGAGGAGTCCGAGCAGGTGCTCGCGGCGGTGTTCGAGGAGTGCGGCGTCGAGCTCGACGTCCTCATCGGCACGATGATCGAGGTGCCCCGCGCGGCGCTGACCGCGGAGGAGATCGCCCGGTCGGCGGAGTTCTTCTCCTTCGGCACCAACGACCTCACCCAGATGACCTGGGGCTTCTCCCGCGACGACGTCGAGGCGGCGTTCTTCCACGCCTACCTGGACAAGGGCATCTTCGGCGTCTCCCCGTTCGAGTCGCTGGACCGGCCGGGCGTCGGCCGGCTGGTGGAGGTCGGCGTGCAGGGCGGCCGCGCGGCGCGGCCGGACCTCAAGCTCGGTGTCTGCGGCGAGCACGGCGGCGACCCCGACTCGGTGCACTTCTTCCACGAGGTGGGCCTGGACTACGTGTCCTGCTCGCCGTTCCGGGTGCCGGTCGCCCGGCTGGAGGCCGGCCGGGCGGCGCTCGGCGGGGAGCGCGCCGGGTCCTGACGGCCGCGCGGCACGCCCGTCGCACCAACCACACCCGGCGCACGGCCCGTGTCATCCTCGACCGGTGACGCGGGCCGGGGCACTGGTGACACGGGTGTTCGGCGCCGTCGTGCTCGCCGCCCTGCTGCTGGTCGCCTCGACCGCGGCCGCCATCTGGTGGACCGCGCGGCACGACGCGCGGCCGGCCTCGGACGCGATCGTCGTGCTCGGCTCGGCGCAGTACAACGGCGTCCCGTCGTCGATCTTCGAGGCCCGGCTGGAGCACGCGCTGTCGCTGTGGGAGGACGGCGTCGCGCCGGTGGTCGTCACCGTCGGCGGCAAGGCGGCCGGCGACCAGTTCACCGAGGCCGAGGCCGGGCGCGACTACCTGATGAGCGCCGGCGTCCCCGGGGAGTCGCTGCTCGCGGTCCCCGAGGGCGTGGACACGCTGGAGAGCATGCGGGCGGTCGGGACCGCGTTCGGCGAGCGCGGGTGGACCAGCGCCGTCCTGGTCACCGACCCCTGGCACGCCATGCGCGCCGAGCGGATGGCCGAGGACGCCGGCATCAGCGCCGAGAGCTCGCCCACCCGGCAGGGCCCGGCCGTGCAGACCCGCAACACCCAGTTCCGGTACATCCTCCGGGAGACCGCCGCGTACCTGCTGTACCGCGTGACCGGGGAGAGCGTCGCCGGCGCGCCCGGCATCGGCTGAGGAGGGCGCGTGCTGGAGCTGGGGAGGGCGGGGGAGCGCGGGGCGGCCAGACGCGAGGTGCCGGTCCTGCGGGACGGGGAGCCGGTCGGCCGCCTGCGCTCCACGGACTTCTGGCGGGAGGCGTCGGTCGCCGTCGTCGGGGACCGCGAGTGGGTGCTCGGACGGCGGAAGGGCGGCGTGCTGGCCGGGCGGTGGGCGACCGAGCCCGAGGACGCCGCCCGGTTCACCGCGCGGCAGGTGTCGGCGTGGCGGGGCACCTGGCGGGTCGAGGTCGACGGCACCGCGGTCGACGTCGTCCCGGCGTCCTGGTGGAAGGGCACCTACCGGTTCACGGCGGGGGAGCGGGCGGTGGCCGAGAGCGGCTCCACCGGCGGCTGGTCACCCCGCCCGACGCTGACCGCGGACGACGACCTGCCGCTTGACGTCCAGGTCCTCCTGCTGTGGCTGGTCCTGGTGCTGCAGCGGCGCACCTACGGCACGGCGGTCGCCGTCGCCGCCGGCGGCGCCGCGGCCGCGGGCGGCAGCTGAGCCCACGGCGGACGAGGGCCGCCCCTGGCCGTCCTCGCGACGGGGGATGATCGGTGCGGGACGCGCACGGGCGTCCCGGCAGCAGCACGACGGAGGAGGCCCATGGCCGGCCGGGGACGCATCCGAGCAGCGGACATCGCGCTGGTGCGCGAGCGCAGCCGGATCGACGAGGTGGTCGGCGAGCACCTGCAGCTCAAGCGCGCCGGGGGCGGCAGCCTCAAGGGCCTGTGCCCGTTCCACGACGAGAAGTCGCCGTCGTTCCACGTCACGCCCTCGCGGAACCTCTACCACTGCCTCGCGGGCGAGACCGGCGTCCTCACCGAGGACGGCGTCGTGCCCATCGCGGAGCTCGCCGGGCGGACGGTCCGGGTGCTGAACGGGGACGGCGGCTGGGTCGAGGCGCCGTTCCGCTCGTACGGCGTGCAGCGGCTCATGCGCGTCGTCGTCTCCCGCAACGGCCGGGAGAAGGAGCTCTTCGCCACCGACGAGCACCGCTGGTTCGTCCCGGCGGGGAAGCTGCGGCAGGACCGCCGGGAGAAACTGACCAGGGACCTGCGCCCGGGGGACCAGCTCTCCCCGTCGTTCCCGATGAGCCGGGTGCTGCACCCGGCCACGCGACCGTCCCCGTTCGGCATCGCCCGTGGACTGGTCTACGGCGACGGGACGCGGGCGGGCTCCGGTTCGATCGCCAACCTCTTCGGCGAGAAGGACGCGCAGCTCTCCCGGTACTTCGACGGCTGCCGTAGCTGGGAGGGCGAGGGGGTCACCAAGTACTACGGTCTCCCGGCCTACTTCAAGGACGAGCGACCGGCCCTCGACGAGGACGCCTCATACCTGCTCGGCTGGCTCGCCGGCTACTTCGCCGCCGACGGGTGTGTGGCCGACGACGGGGACGCCGTCCTCAACTCGGCCCGCGTCGACGACCTCGAGTACGTGCGGACGCTGTGCACCCGTCTGGGCATCGGGACCTACGGGGTGGCCAAGCAGACCCGCCTCGGCATCGACGGCGTCATGAGCGACGTCTACAACGTCCGCTTCATGACCAAGGGGCTGCCCGACTCCTTCTTCCTGCTGCAGCACCACCGCGGGCGCATCGCCGCCAACCGCAAGAAGTACGAACGCAAGCGCTGGGTGGTCCGGTCGGTGGAGTGGAGCGATCGGATCGAGGAGGTCTACTGCGCCGAGGTGCCCGGCACCCACGCGTTCACGCTCGAGGACAACATCCTCACGGGGAACTGCTTCGGCTGCGGGGCCGGCGGTGACGTCATCAGCTTCGTCCAGCAGATCGACCACCTGAGCTTCACCGAGGCGGTCGAGCGGCTGGCCGCCCGCGCGAACATCGACCTGACCTACGAGGACGACGGCGGCCGGCCCACCGGGGCGCCGGACCGGGCGCAGGCCGGGCAGCGCGCGCGGCTGGTCGCCGCGAACACCGAGGCGGCGGCCTTCTACGCCGAGCAGCTGCGCAGCCCCGAGGCCGCGCCCGCGCGCCAGTTCCTCGCCGACCGCGCCTTCGACCGGCAGGTCGCCGTCGACTTCGGCTGCGGGTACGCCCCCGGCGGGTGGGACGCGCTGACCCGGCACCTCCGCGCGAGGGGCTACAGCCAGCAGGAGCTGGTGACCGCGGGCCTGGCCAAGGAGTCCTCGCGCGGCACGCTCATCGACCGGTTCCACCGCCGGCTGGTGTGGCCGATCCGCGACATCACCGGCGACGTCATCGGCTTCGGCGCCCGCAAGCTCATGGACGACGACCCGGGCCCCAAGTACCTCAACACCCCCGAGACGCCGCTGTACAAGAAGAGCAGCGTCCTCTACGGCATCGAGCGGGCCAAGCGGGACATCGCGAAGAAACACCAGGCCGTCGTCGTCGAGGGCTACACCGACGTCATGGCCTGCCACCTGGCCGGGGTGACGACGGCGGTCGCGTCCTGCGGCACCGCGTTCGGCGCCGAGCACATCGGCGTGCTGCGCCGGCTGCTCATGGACCAGGACGAGTTCCGCGGGGAGGTCGTCTACACCTTCGACGGCGACGCCGCGGGTCAGGCCGCCGCGCTCAAGACGTTCAAGGAGGACCAGCGCTTCGTCGCGCAGACCTTCGTGGCCGTCGAGCCCGACGGGCGCGACCCCTGCGAGCTGCGCCAGGCGCACGGTGACGCCGCCGTCCGGGACCTCGTGGCCCGGCGGACCCCGCTGATCGAGTTCGTCCTGCGGACCACGCTCGCCGAGTACGACCTGGACACCGTCGAGGGGCGGGTCGCCGCGCTGGACCGGACGGCGCCGCTGATCGCCCAGGTCAAGGACCACGCGCTGCGCCCCGCCTACGCCCGCCGGCTGGCCGGGCTGATCGGCGACACCGACGAGGGCGAGGTGCTCGAGCGGGTGCGCCGGATCACCGGCGGCGAGGTGGCGTCCTCGCGGTCGCGGCCGCGGGTCCCCAAGCGCACCCCGGACGACGCCGCGCTGGCGGTCGAGCGGGAGGCGGTCAAGGCAGCGCTGCAGGTGCCCGAGATCGCCGGGCCCTCCTTCGACGCCGTCCCGCCCGAGGCCTACACCGACCCGGACTACGCCGCCGTCGCCGCGGCCGTGGCACAGGCCGGGGGAGCGGCGGCCGCGCGGGTCACCGGGCCGGAGTGGCTGGACCTGGTGGCCGCGCACTGCGAGCGCGAGACCGCCCGCGCCCAGCTCACCGCGCTGGCGGTGGAGCCGCTGCGGTCGGTGGGGGAGGGCGACGCCGGCTACGTCTCGGCGGTGCTGGCCCGGCTGCAGGAGATGGCCATCGTCCGGCAGGTCACCGCGCTCAAGGCCAGGCTGCAGCGGATGAACCCGGTCGAGGAGGGCGACGCGTACATGCGCGCCTTCTCCAAACTCATGGCGCTGGAGCAGGAGGCCATCTCGCTGCGGCAGCGGGCGATCGGCGGGCTCACGTGAGGCTCGCGTCGGCCCTGCGCCGCCGGCTCACCCGCCCGCCGGAGCCGGTGCGCGCCGTCGTGCAGGCGTCGGCCGACCCCGAGGAGCGGGTGCTGGCCTGGGGCACGCTGGTCCGGGGGCAGGGCTGGCTGGTGGCCACCAGCCGCGGGCTGCGCGTCGTCCCCGCGGACCTCCCGCTGGACGCGGCCGGCGACGTGGGGGTGCTGCGCTGGCACGAGGTCGGCTCGGCGCGCTGGGCGGCCACCGACGACGGCGGCGGCAGCTTCACCGTCAGCGCGCTGACCGAGGTGGAGCCCGGCGTCCAGGCGCGCGAGCCCGCGCAGCGGCACGCGCTCAGCGACGCCGGCGACCTGCCGGCCGTGGTGCGCCGCCGGGTGGACCAGACGGTGGTCGCCAGCCGCCGCTCCCCGCTGCCGA
The DNA here is from genome assembly GCF_054050315.1 of Geodermatophilus sp. SYSU D00867. Lineage (NCBI taxonomy): Bacteria > Bacillati > Actinomycetota > Actinomycetes > Geodermatophilales > Geodermatophilaceae > Geodermatophilus > Geodermatophilus sp. SYSU D00867. The sequence goes on from NZ_JBJGZC010000038.1 coordinate 21,880, forward strand.
ACGGCGGCGGGGTGGTGCTGGTGGCGCGCCGGGTGCCGGGTCAGGCGGCGCGGGAGTGGACCGTCGTGTTCGACGACGACGCCGACCGCAGCGACCCGGAGGCGCGCGAGGTGGCCCGCCGCAAGCTCGAGGAGGCGCTGGCCGCGGAGCAGCCGGGCTGAGGTCGGCTGTTCGTGGCCGGGCTCAGCCGACCGGCGGCGGGTCGACCGGCAGCGCGGTCAGGTCGGGGGACTCGGTGGCCGTGGTGGGCGGCGTCGTCGTGGTGCCGGTGCTGCGCGGGGGTGCGCCGTTGGAGCCGGTGTCGCGGCCCATCTTGGCCTTCACCGAGCTGACGACGTCGTCGGCGCGGGCCTGCGCCATCCCGGCCAGGCCCTGCAGCTGCGGGTTGTCCTTGGCGTCGGACCACAGCCCGCGGATCTGCTCGTAGCGCTCGCGGCCGGCCCGGGCGCCGAGCACGTACCCGGCGCCGAAGCCGAGGAGGAAGGAGAACTTGGCCACGGGGACCTCCGGGGTCGCGGGGCGGACTGCTTCGTGATCACGCTACGGCGCGACGCGATCGTCCGCGATCCGGAGGGCCTGCGCGGGGCGCCGGAGGGCGTGGGGTACATTCGTGAGGCGTGCGGGTCGCACCCGCCCATCCCCCGTAGCTCAATTGGCAGAGCATGCGACTGTTAATCGCAGGGTTATTGGTTCGAGTCCAATCGGGGGAGCAACACCGCAGGTCAACGGCCTGGTAGGCGATCCGAGCCTCGGCCGACGACCAACAAACGACCAACAAACCACCGGGCGGCGTTCCCTGCGTCGGCCTGGCCGCGGCCAGCCCCACGTCGTCGTGCCCACGGGGCCCGGGACCTCGTCACGTCGGGTCGTACCGGTACCGCAGGACGCGGTCGAGGACTGAACGACCCGAGCATCGCGAGCGCTGGTGTCCCTGAGGGCGGCTTTAGGGCCACGTTCTGGCCGCTTACCCCTCCGCCACCATCGCTGAGAACATCACCCGGGAAAGACGTGCGGCGCCCACGCGAACGGGGCGCCCGTGCGCTTGCCGCACCTCCGGCAGATTTTGTCGTCCACACTCAAGGGCTGCTCGCCGTCCGGATGTCGCTGGACGTAGGAGTGAAACCCGAAGCGGCACCGCAGTGGCTTCCGAGTCATGGGCCGATGCTAAGAGTCGTCGATCCCGCCCAGGAGGGGACTACGGCCCTGCGCGCCCCAATCGCCCAAAGTGGGCCGCTTGGGGACAGCGGCCGGCTCCCCGTGAGGCGGCCTTTTGACCGGCGGCCACTGATCTCGACGGACCCGCCCGGTTTACGGAGGAGCTACCGAAGCCGTTGGAGGGCGGTTGCCGCCTGGGGGCTGGGCAGTCCGCGGCCCATGTAGACGTCCTGGGTCAGGCTCGGGCGGTTGTGGCCGAGGTGGTCGGCGATCTGGCGTGCGGACAGGCCGGCCTCGTCCAGCCGGGTGGCCACGGTCTTGCGGAACACGTGCGAGGTGACCCAGTCGAACCCGGCCCGGTCGAACGCCCTGCGGAGGTCTCCGCTGGTGTTGTGGGGATCGCGGAGGCGTCCCGACGGGCTCGGGAAGAAGACCCCGGCGTCGGCGGAGACGCGGCCCTCCTCTTCCCGGCGGCGCAGCAGTCCGACGACGTAGTCCGGAAGGCCGATGGTGCGCCGGCCGGCCACCGACTTGGGGAACTCCTGGATCACGAGCCCGCGGCCCGGCACACGCACCACGGTGGCGGCGATCGTCAGCGAGGCGCGGTGCAGGTCGACCGCCGACCGCCGCACCGCGCACGCCTCCCCGATGCGCACCCCGGTGCCGAGCAGGAACTCGACCAGGTCCGGGAGATCGAGCCGCACCGCCTCGGGATCGGTGGCCAGCCGGGACAGCAACTGCGCGGACTCGGACACGGTGAGGGCACGCGGACCGGAAGCGGTCCGGCGTTGCGTACGCTTCATCGAGGTCTCCCGGACCGGATTCGCCGGCATCGCGCCGTGCCGCACGGCCAGCGCCAGCATGCCGGAGAGCACACTGCGCGCGGTCTTGGCCGCCCCGGCGCCGTGGGTGCTCCTGATGGCGCGTAGAGTCCGGTCGACCGCCGGGACGGTCACCTCCCGCAGTCGGAGCTCTCCCAGCGCCGGCAGCACGTGGGACGTCACCGCAAACCGGTACAGGCGCTTGGTGCCCGTCGCCAACTCGCTGTCGTCGATCTCCGCGAGCCACATCGTGGCCAGGCTGCTGACCCGGCTGTCGGCCCCGGACCCGGCCGTGGTCTCCGCCGAGCCGTCCCGGTCGCGGAGCGCCTCGCGCAGTCGCCGCTCGGCCTGGGGACGGCTCTCGCCGTAGCGGGTCACGAAGCGACGACGGCCGTCGAAATCCCGAAAGCTGACGCGGGCGCGTACGCGCTTCTTGCCGACCACGAAGAAGTCGATCTTCCCGAAGGTCCCCACTGCCAGCGGTGGCCTCGCCATGGCACCTCCTCGGTACGCGGACGGTCCGTGCCGGACCCCTGTGGGATCCGGCCAGGGCAGCGTCTGTAGAGGAACGAGGCCATCGCCACCCTCGGCCGAGGGATCTGGGGACGGACCCAGGCCTGTGGACAGCGGCAACCGCGTCGTGGGGTCAGGACGTGCGGCGCCGGGGCGAGGTACTCACGTCCCGGCGGGTCAGGTCGGCGTCCTGCCGTTCGGCGACCCAGCGCGCCAGATCCTCGAGCCGGTACATGACGCGGCGGCCGAGACGGAAGCCCTCGGGTCCGACGCCGAGGTGTCGCCAGTAGCGCAGGGTCCCGGCCGGGGTCCGCAGGAAGGCGGCAGCCTCGTCGAGGGTCAGCAGGACGGGCGCCGCACCGGCGCGCTGGTCGTGGTTCATGGCGGTCCTCTCGAGCGGTCCCATGGGCGGAACGCCGCACGCAGGTCGACGGGGCAGGTAGTCAGTGACAGGCACCGGCGGGGCGAAGCCTCCCGACCGCGCCTCCGAACACCCCCGGTTCCCCCCTCCCAGCGCCGCCGCGGGAGGTCCGGCGCGGCGGAGCGGTCGACGCTCGGCCACCTGCGGCTCCGGTCGGCCCCCGGTTCTTCTCCGGTCATGACTCGGCGCATGTCGGATCACCGTCGCCGGCCTCCTGTGGTCCTAAGGTGCGGGACAGCGGGGTTGGCTCGACCGGCTCGGCGATGGGGGAACTGCTGTGGCGCGGCCGCTACTGCGAGGCGATCGACTGCAGGCCGCGCGGGAGGCGGCCGGGCTGACCCGGTACGACCTCGCGGAACTGCTCGAGCTGTCCAGCCCCGCACGGATCCGGGTCTGGGAGTTGGGTCTCGAGCGTCCCCGCCCTCGATTAGTGCCGCGACTGGCCGCCGCACTCGGCGTCGAGCCGCTTCACTTGCTCGACGTCGATTCCGGCGATCCGCCGCTGGCGGCGCTCCGGTTGGCGGCCGGCCTGGCGACGAACGAGATGGGCGCCCCAGGCGTGTCCGTCATGACGTATGTGCGACTGGAGGACGGCCGCCCGGGCACCGAGCCGACGGCTGACCTCATCCGCGCCGTGGCGGAGGTCCTCCGGGTGGACACCGCGCAGGTCCACGCCGCGATTCAACGCTCACGCAGCGACCACGCGTCCTTGGCGTCGTCCGGCGGCTGACCGGAGAAGTACTGGAGGTTTGGGCTTCCCCTCCTGACGGTCCCCGGTGGTAATTTCCCGCCACCCCAGCCCCGGAGGTGCCCATGGCTCGCACGACCCAGTGGAGCTTGACCTGGGCCGACGTGCTGTGGAGCTCCCTTCAGCGATCGTGTCTGGACCTCTTTAGAGCTGTGCAGGGGCCGCGGAACGGCCGGCGGACGCGTGGGGTGCTGTCGCGATGACCGCGCGGGGGCGGGTGACCGGTGTGCTGCTGCCTGTCCTGCTGGCCCTGACCGGGTGCTCGACGGCGACGGAACCTCCCCAGAGCTCTTCATCGAGTGAGGCGACACCTTCGCGGACCGCGACGAGACCTTCTGAGACAAGTAGTGCGCCGACCCCCGAAAAGGAGGCGGCAGAGTCCGCCACAGCAGTCATCAACGAGTTGTTGCGCGTAACAGACGCAGCCAAGCAGGACCCATCGGCTAGCTGTAGTGACCACGAGCGTTGTTGACGGCCTAGCGGGCTGAGACAGCGAGGAGACCTCCGGGTGAGGGTGTGGGTGCTGACGCCTCACCGACGACCCGGAGGTCTCGTGTCCCACGCTAATGCCCGCC
>NZ_JBJGZC010000039.1:0-23954 GCF_054050315.1 Geodermatophilus sp. SYSU D00867
CCCTCCCCGCGCGGCGCGGGGAGGGGCCTCTCGCCGTCGGTCAGCCGCGGTGGCGGCCGCCGGTCGCGGCCTCGCCGGGGCGCCCGACCGGGGGAGCCGTCGACGTCGGCGCCGCGGCACCGGCGGCCTCGGCCACCTGCCGGCCGGCGTCGTCCCCGGTGGGCTCGCCGGCGGTCTGGCGGGCGGCCTGCTGGGCCTGGATGCCGGACTGGTCGCTCAGCGCCAGCTGCGGCAGGAACAGGAACACGAAGAACCCGAGCGCCACCACGCACGCGGCGATGAGGAACACCAGGTCGATCGAGTTCGAGAACCCGGTCTTGAACGGCGCCGCGAGGAACGACGGCAGCGTCTGGATGAAGGAGGTGTCCGACAGGTCGCCGCCGCCCTGCAGCTGACCGCTCTGCACCGCCTGGGCCACGCGCGGGTCGGACGCCGCGGCCGAGGTCACGGCCGACTCGATGTCCACCGGCAGCCGGCTGAACAGCACCGACAGGAAGACCGCGGTGCCGATCGTGCCGCCCATCTGCCGGAAGAACGTCACCGACGAGGTGGCCACGCCCATCTCCCGCGGGGACACGGCGTTCTGCACGGCGAGGATCGTGGGCTGGAAGTTGAAGCCCAGGCCCAGGCCCAGCAGGACCATGAACGGCACCAGCGTCCACACCGAGGTGTCGGCGTCGACGACGAACGACATCGACAGCAGCGCGACGGTCATGAACACGATGCCGACCAGCGGGAAGACCTTGTACCTGCCCGTCCTCGAGATCGCGATGCCCGAGCTCATCGCGCCGGTCATGATGCCGGCGACCAGCGGGATCATCTGCAGGCCGGCGACCGTGGCGCTGGAGCCGTGGACGATCTGCAGGTACTGCGGGAGCAGCAGCAGGCCGCCGAACATGCCCGCGCCCATCACCACGCTGCCGACGCCGACGACGGTGAAGCTGCGGTTGCGGAACAGCCGCAGGGGCAGCAGCGCCTCGTCGCGGTAGGCCCGCTCGGCGAGGAGGAACAGCACGAAGCCGACGGCGCCGACGACGTAGCAGGCCACCGAGCGGGTCGAGCCCCAGCCCCAGATGCGGCCCTGCTCGGCGACGATCAGCAGCGGCACCAGGAAGGTCACCAGCGCCAGCGCGCCGGGCCAGTCGATGCGGTGCTCCCGCCGCTCGTGCGGCAGGTGCAGCACCCGGAAGACGGCGGCGAAGGCGACCAGGCCCAGCGGGACGTTGACGTAGAAGATCCAGCGCCAGCCGTCGATGCCGAGCAGCGAGCCCTGACCGGCGAAGAACCCGCCGATGACCGGGCCCAGCACGCTCGAGGTGCCGAAGACGGCCATGAAGTAGCCCTGGTACCGCGAGCGCTCCCGCGGCGGCACGATGTCGCCGATGATCGCCAGCGCCAGCGACATCAGGCCACCGGCGCCGATGCCCTGGACGGCGCGGAACGCGGCGAGCTCGTACATCGAGTTCGCCAGGCCGCAGAGCATCGAGCCGACGACGAACACGGCGATGGCGAACAGGTAGAACGGCCGCCGGCCGTAGATGTCGGAGAGCTTGCCGTACAGCGGCGTGGCGATCGTCGAGGTGATGAGGAACGCCGTCGTCGCCCAGGCCTGCAGGTCGTAGCCCTGCAGGTCGTCGGCGATGGTGCGGATCGCGGTCGCGACGACGGTCTGGTCGAGGGCCGCGAGGAACATCGCGACCATCAGGCCGACGATGATCGTGAGGATCTGGCGGTGCGTGAAGGCGCCGGAGGAGTCCGGTGCGGCCGCCGCGGCGCGGGCGCCGCCGCGCCCACCCGTGGGGTGGGCGGTGGTCTGGCTCATGGCTTCTCTCTCGGTACGGGGAGTGCGGAGGGGGAGCGGGGATCGGACGGCAGCGCTGCCGTCAGGTCGTCCAGCAGGCGTCCGAAGAGCCCGGTGAGCGTGGCGAGGTCGGCGTCGGACCAGCCGGTGAGCATCCCGGCGAGCTGGGTGGCGCGCTCCTCGGCCAGCCGCTCGACGGCGGCCCGGCCGGCGTCGGTGACGACGAGGCGCGTGGCGCGGCCGTCGGTCTCGTCGGCCACGCGCCGCACCAGGTCGTGCTCGACCAGCCAGGCCACGTGCCGGCTGACCGTCGACGGGTCCGCGTGCACCAGCTCGGCCAGCGCGCTCTGCCGCTGTGGCCCGAGCCGGGCCAGCGGGAAGAGGAGCACCAGCGCCGCGCGCTCGCGGCCGTCGGCGGCGGACGGGAGGCTCTTGAACGCGTGCACCAGGCGCATGAAGCGCGGCATCTGCTCGGAGAGCCGGCGGACCTCCGCTGCGCGCTGCGGCGACGGCGCGGCCGAGGGGCCGGCGTCACGGGACGCGGACGGGGGCACGGCGGACTCCTGAGGACGGGAGGAGTGGATGCATGCACGGTACAAATGCGTGCGCGCTACACGCAACCAGTTGCACCGTACATGCATCGTGACGTGAGCGACACGGCGTCCGGCTCCGGTACCCGCGCGTGCCGGTCGCTGCACCTCCCGCGGGAAGGAACCGGCGTGCCGGCGCGTTGCACCCGCTGGCCCAGCAGCCCCGGACCTCCGGTGGCGCGGGTCGCACCTGCGATCCTGGGGGCGGTGGCCCCGGTCGCCACCCGTCCCCGCACCCTGGAAGAGAGTCGAGCGCGCCCGTGACCGCGACCCTCGCGGACCTCCGGTCCCGGCTGGCCGCGCTGACCCTCGACGACGAGCACCGGCTCGGCCGCCGGCTCGAGGGCCTGCGCCGCACCCGCGACGAGGCCGCGCGCGAGCGGGCCCTGGGGAGGATCGCCACCGACGTCGCCGCCGCCGAGGAGCGCATCGCCCGCCGGCGCGCCGCCGTCCCGGCCGTCACCTATCCCGAGCAGCTACCGGTCAGCGCCCGCCGCGACGACATCGCCGCCGCCCTGCGCGAGCACCAGGTGGTCGTCGTCGCCGGCGAGACCGGCTCGGGCAAGACCACCCAGCTGCCCAAGATCGCCCTCGAGCTCGGCCGCGGCGTCCGCGGGCGGATCGGGCACACCCAGCCGCGGCGGATCGCCGCGCGCACGGTGGCCGAGCGGATCGCCGAGGAGCTCGGCACGCCGCTGGGCGGGGCGGTCGGCTGGAAGGTGCGCTTCACCGACCAGGTCGGCGACGGCACGCTGGTCAAGCTCATGACCGACGGCGTGCTGCTGGCCGAGATCGCGCACGACCGGCTGCTGCGCCAGTACGACACGATCATCGTCGACGAGGCGCACGAGCGGAGCCTCAACATCGACTTCCTGCTGGGCTACCTCGCCCAGCTGCTGCCGCGCCGGCCCGACCTCAAGGTCGTCATCACCTCGGCCACCATCGACGTCGACCGGATCGTCAAGCACTTCAGCGTCGACGGCGCCGAGGTGCCCGTCGTCGAGGTCAGCGGCCGCACGTACCCGGTGGAGGTCCGCTACCGGCCCGTCGTCGACCCCGACGACCCGGACGCCGACCCCGACCGCGACCAGGTCACCGCTATCGGCGACGCCGTCGAGGAGCTGGCGCACGAGGGCCCGGGCGACGTCCTGGTCTTCCTCGCCGGCGAGCGCGAGATCCGCGACACCGCCGACGCCCTGACCGAGCGCTTCCCCGGCGTCGAGGTGCTGCCGCTCTACTCCCGGCTGTCGGCCGCCGACCAGCACCGGGTGTTCCAGCCGCACACCGGCCGCCGGGTCGTGCTGGCCACCAACGTCGCCGAGACGTCGCTGACCGTGCCCGGCATCCGCTACGTCGTCGACCCCGGCACCGCGCGCGTCTCCCGGTACAGCGCGCGCACCAAGGTGCAGCGGCTGCCGATCGAGCCGATCAGCCAGGCCTCGGCGCGGCAGCGCTCGGGCCGCTGCGGCCGCGTCGCCGAGGGCGTCGCGATCCGGCTGTACAGCGAGGACGACTTCGACGCCCGGCCGGAGTACACCGACCCGGAGATCCTCCGCACCAGCCTCGCCTCGGTGCTGCTGCAGATGGCCGCGCTCGACCTCGGGGCCGTCGAGGACTTCCCGTTCGTCGACCCGCCGGACCGGCGCGCCGTCGCCGACGGCCGGGCGCTGCTCGAGGAGCTCGGCGCGCTGGACGACGCCGGCCGGCTCACCGAGACCGGGCGGGCGCTCGCCCAGCTCCCGCTCGACCCGCGGCTGGGCCGGATGGTCGTCGAGGCCGACCGGCGCGGCGTGCTGGAGGAGGTGCTCGTCGTCGCCGCGGGCCTGACCGTCCAGGACCCCCGCGAGCGGCCCACCGAGCACCAGCAGGCGGCCGACCAGATGCACGCGCGGTTCGCCGACGAGCACTCCGACTTCCTCACGCTGCTCAACCTCTGGCGGTACCTGACCGAGCAGCAGGAGGCGCTGTCGGGCAGCGCGTTCCGCCGCACGGTCAAGCGCGAGTTCCTCCACTACCTGCGCATCCGGGAGTGGCAGGACCTGCACGGCCAGCTGCGCAGCACCGCCCGCCGCCTCGGGATGACCCCCGGCTCGCTCGCCGCCGAGCCCGACGAGCGCGGCATCACCACCGCGCTACTCGCCGGCCTGCTGTCGCAGGTCGGCCTCCAGGTGGAGGACACCCGACGGAAGGACGGCGACCGGCGGCGCGGCGGGCGCGAGTACCTCGGCGCGCGCGGCGCCCGGTTCGTCATCGCCCCCGGCACCCCGCTGGCGAAGAGGCCGCCGCGCTGGGTCGTGGCCGCCGAACTGGTGGAGACCAGCCGGCTGTTCGCCCGCACCGTGGCCCGCGTCGACCCGGACGACGTCGAGCGGCTGGCCGGCCACCTGGTCAAGCGCGAGTACTCCGAGCCCCGCTGGGACGTGAAGCGCGGCTCCGTCGTCGCCACCGAGCGGGTCACCCTGTACGGCATCCCGCTCGTCGTCGGCCGGCGGGTGCAGTACGGCTCGATCGACCCGGTCGTCTCCCGCGAGCTGTTCATCCGGCACGCCCTCGTCCAGGGCGAGTGGACGACGCACCACCGCTTCTGGGCCGACAACCAGCGCGCCATCGAGCGGGTCGCCGAGCTGGAGGAGCGGGCCCGCCGCCGGGACATCCGGGTCGACGACGAGACGCTGTTCGAGCTCTACGACGCCCGCATCCCCGCCGACGTCGTCTCCACCCGGCACTTCGACCGGTGGTGGAAGCAGGCCCGCCGCGAGACGCCGGACCTGCTCACCCTCACGCCGGAGATGCTCACCGACGCGGCCGCGGCCGGGCAGGTGGACCCCGCGGACTTCCCGGACGAGGTGCCGCTGACGCAGGGGCTGACCCTGCCGCTGTCCTACGCCTTCGCCCCCGGCGCGCCGGAGGACGGCGTCACCGTCGACGTCCCGCTCGCGGTGCTCGACACCGTCGCCGAGCGCACGTCGGGGGAGTCGCTGGCCTTCACCGTCCCCGGCCTGCGCGAGGAGCTGGTGACGGCGCTGCTGCGGACGCTGCCCAAGCAGCTGCGCCGGGCCCTGGTGCCGATCCCCGACCGGGTCCGCGAGGTGCTGCCGCACATCAGCCCCACCGAGCCGCTGCTGCCCGCCCTGGAGCGCGAGCTGCGCCGGGCCGCGGCCGTCGTCGTCCCGCCGGACGCCTGGCGCCCCGCCGAGGTGCCCGCGCACCTGCGCGCCACCTTCCGCGTGCTGGACGACGAGCAGCGGCCGCTGGCCACCGGCAAGGACCTGCAGGCGCTGCGCCGCGAGGTGGCCCCGGCCGGCCGGGCGAGCCTGGCCCGCGCCGCCTCCGACCTGGAGCGCACCGGGCTGACCGCCTGGACGATCGGCGAGCTGCCGCGCACCGTCGAGGTCCGCCGCGGCGGGCACGTGGTCACCGCGTTCCCGGCACTGGTCGACGAGGGGGCGACGGTCGGCGTCCGGGTGGTGGCGACCGAGGCCGAGGCCACGCGGCTGACCTGGCGCGGCGCCCGGCGGCTGCTCGTGCTCGCGGCCGGCTCGCCGACCCGGCAGGTGGTCAAGGGGCTCTCCCCGAAGAGCCGGCTCGCCCTGCAGTTCAACCCCGACGGCGAGATCCCCGCGCTGGTCGACGACTGCGTCGACGCCGCGGCCGACGAGCTGCTCGCGGCCGCCGGCGGTCCGCCCCGCGACGAGGCCGCCTTCGCCGCACTCGTGACGACGGCGCGGCAGCAGCTGCTGCCGCTCACCCAGGACGCCGTGCGGCGGGTCGAGGCGGTGCTCACCCAGGCCCGCGAGGTCGCCGTCGCGATCGGCGCGGCGCCCGGGCGCCGGGTGCCCGAGGCGGCGGTCGCCGACCTGCGCCGCCAGATGACCGGGCTGCTGCACCGCGGGTTCGTGGCCGACGCCGGCCGGCGGCGGCTGCCCGACCTGGTGCGCTACCTCGAGGGCATGGCCCTGCGGCTGGAGAAGCTCCCGGCCAACGCGGTGCGCGACGCCCTCTGGGCGGACCAGGTCGCCGCGGTCACCGCCGAGTACGAGCAGCTGCGCCGGGAGGTGCCGCCCACCGGCGCCCCCGACGACCCGGTCGCCCGCATCCGGTGGATGGTCGAGGAGCTGCGCGTGGGCCTGTTCGCCCAGCAGCTCGGCACGCCCCGGCCGATCTCCGAGCAGCGCGTCTACAAGGCCATCGACGCCCTGACCGCCTAGGCCGTCCCGGCGTCCCGTCCGGCGGGGCCCGGCTGGTCCCGGAGCAGGGCCGAGATGCGCTGGCGGGTGACGCCGAACATCGCGGCGATCCGGTTGATGCTCACGTGCTCGGCCTGCAGGGCGCGGGCCTGGGCGCGGCGCCACGTCGACCCGGCGCCGGCCAGGGCGCCGAGGACGGTGGTGATCCGCTCGACGACCAGCGGGCGGGACTCCTCGGTGACGATGTCGAGCCAGCTGTCCCCCGAGCGGCGCTGGGAGAGCAGCTGCTCGGCGCGGGTCCGGGCGTCCTGTAGCTCGGCCGCGCACCGGTCGATCTCGCGCACCAGCTGCTCGAGGGCCGCGACCGCGTCGTCCCCGGCTGCCGGCGGTACGGTCACCGACGGTCCTGTGGTCACGGGGCCTCCTGACGTCACCGGCGGGCCCGCGCCCGCGATCGGTCGTGCGCGATCTTACTGAACGGCCGTTGCGTGCAACAGGTGTGACGTGCAACGGCGACATGCGTGCAACGGGGGTTGCGGAACGACGTCCCCGCTGGGACGGTGGTCCTCGACTCGATGGCGCACAACCGACTGGGCCCCCGGTGGCCGGTCACCAGGGAGCGAGATGTCGGCACTCACCGCACGGGTGGACCTGCCCCCGGCACCCCGCAGCGTCCCCGTCGCCCGGCACGTGGCCCGCGAGACGCTGCGCGCCTGGCAGGCGCCCCAGGACGCCGACGACGTCGCCCTCCTGGTCACCGAGCTGGTGGCCAACGTCGTCGACCACGTCGGGGGCGGGAGCGTGCTGTCCCTGGAGCTCGAGTACTCCGACGGCTGGCTGCGCATCGCGGTGTCCGACGGCTCAGGTGTGCGCCCCGTCGTCGGCGAGCTGCGCGGCGACCAGCCCCGCGGCCGCGGGATGCAGATCGTCGACGCCATCGCCGACTCCTGGGGCATCGAGGACGTCGACGGCGGCAAGCGCGTCTGGTTCGTCCTCGGCGCGTGAGCGGGGCCGGAGTTTGACCACGGGGGTCGTCGGGGAGGGCTGGAGGGACCGAAGCCGTTCGACGGAGGAGACGGGATGAGCGAGCCCACCAACGACACCGAGGCCGCGGGCGAGGGCCTGTCCGACGAGGAGATGGTGCAGACCGTCGCCGACCAGACCGACAGCGCCTCGGGGCACGCCTACAAGGCCGGCAAGGACTGGGACGGCGACGCCGGCCAGGCGCCCGCGCCCCCGGACACCGAGTCCTGAGCTGACACACTGCCTCTCGCCCGGCGCCCGCCGGGCGGGAGGTGCTGTGACGACGACGTCCCCGCGGCCGGACCGGACCGCTGCCGACCCCGCGACCCCGTCCGCGACGGCGCGCCTGCTGCGCCCGGCCCGCACGGCCACCCGCTACGCGCTGGGCCACGGCCTCCCGGCCGTGTACCTCGCGCGCGCCGCCCGCCGGGGCGACCCGGTCGGCCGGCTGCTGCGCGACCCGGCGGCCCGCGAGGACCCCTTCGGCCTCTACGAGCAGCTGCGCGCCCGCGGCCCGCTGTCCGGCAGCGCGCTGGGCCCGGTCACCGCCTCGCACGCCGTCGCCACCGCGGTGCTGCGCTCGGACGCCGCCGGCGTGGGCTGGGACCGGTCCCGGGCGCCGGCCCTCGTCCGGTGGGCGCTGCGCTTCGGCGACGAGCTCGACGCCACCGGCGTGGCCGAGCCGCCGTCCATGCTGGTCACCGACCCGCCCGACCACACCCGCCTGCGCCGGCTGGTCAGCCGCGCCTTCACCCCGCGCGCGACGCTGGCCTCCGAGCCGATGGTGCGGCGCACCGCCGAGGCGCTGCTGGACCGGCTGGCCGGCCGCGACGACGTCGTCGACCTCGTCGGCACCTACGCCGCGCAGCTGCCGGTGCTGGTCATCGCCGACCTGCTCGCCGTCCCTGCCGGCCGCCGCGAGGACTTCCTGCGCTGGGGCGCCGCCGCGGCCGCCACCCTCGACCCCGGCCTGCCGCCGCGCCGCTACCTGGCCGCCGAGCGCGCGCTGCGCGCCATGCACGCCTTCCTCCGCGGGCACTTCGCGCGGCTGCGGGCCGACCCGGGCGAGGACCTGGTCAGCCGGCTGGTCACCCTCCCCGGCGACGAGGCGCTCACCGAGCGCGAACTGCACGCCACGGTGATGCTGCTGCTCGGCGCCGGGTTCGAGACCACGGTCAACCTGCTCGGCAACGCCGTCGTGCTGCTCGACGCCCACCGCGAGCAGTGGGACGCCCTGCGGGAGGACCCGGCGGGCTGGGACGGCGCGGTGGAGGAGGTGCTCCGCCACGACAGCCCGGTGCAGCTCACCGGCCGCAGCACCACCCGCGACACCGAGGTCGCCGGCGTGCCGCTGCCGGCCGGCGCGCGGGTGACCCTGCTGCTGGGCGCGGCCAACCGGGACCCGGCGGTGTTCACCGACCCCGCCCGCTTCGACGTCACCCGGTCGAACGCCCGCGAGCACCTGGCGTTCTCCGGCGGCGTCCACTACTGCCTGGGCGCGGGCCTGGCCCGGCTGGAGGGCGTCGTCGGGCTGCGGACGCTCAGCGAGCGGTTCCCGCGGCTGCGGGTGGCCGGCCGCCCGGTCCGCCGCGACCTGCGGACGCTGCGGGGCTTCGAGGTCCTCCCGGTGCGGCTGGGGTGAGGGCCCCTCGTCAGCGGTGCGGGGGGAGCATCCCGGCGCCGACGGTGGCGTTGGTGGCCTCGTCGACCAGGATGAACCGGCCGGTGACCCGGTTGCTGTTGTAGTCGTCGACGAACAGCGGCTGCGTGGTGCGCAGCTTGACCCGGCCGATGTCGTTGAGGCCGAGCTCCGTGGCCTCGAGGTCGCGGTGCAGCGTGTTGATGTCGAGCCGGTAGGTCAGCTCCTTGACCACCGCGCGCACCGAGCGGGTCGTGTGCTTGACCGCCAGCCGCTGCCGCGGCCGCAGCGGCTCCTCGGCCATCCAGCACACCAGCGCGTCGAGGTCCTGCGTCACCTGCGGCACGTTGCCCGGCCGGCAGATCAGGTCGCCGCGGGAGACGTCGACGTCATCGGCCAGGCGCACCGTCACCGCCATGGGCGGGAAGGCCTCGGCGACCGGGCCGCGCGGGCCGTCGACGGCCGCGACCGTCGTGGTCAGGCCGCTGGGCAGGACCTGCACCTCGTCGCCGGGGCGGAGCACGCCGCTGGCCACGGTGCCGGCGTAGCCGCGGTAGTCGTGGTGGGCGTCGGACTGCGGCCGGATCACGTACTGCACCGGGAAGCGGGTGTCGACGAGGTTGCGGTCGCCGGCCACGTGCACGTGCTCGAGGTGGTGCAGCAGTGACGGCCCGCCGTACCAGGGCGTGTTGTCCGACCGGGTCACCACGTTGTCCCCGTGCAGCGCCGAGATCGGGACGACGGTCAGGTCGTGGATCGACAGCTTCGTCGCGAACGCGCTGAACTCGTCGCGGATGCGCTCGTAGACGTCCTCGGACCAGTCGACGAGGTCCATCTTGTTGACCGCGACGACCAGGTGCGGCACCCGCAGCAGCGAGGCGAGGAAGGCGTGCCGGCGGCTCTGCTCGACCAGGCCCTTGCGCGCGTCGACCAGCACGATCGCCAGGTCCGCCGTCGAGGCGCCGGTGACCATGTTCCGCGTGTACTGCACGTGGCCGGGGGTGTCGGCCAGGATGAACGTCCGCCGCGGGGTGCTGAAGTAGCGGTAGGCGACGTCGATGGTGATGCCCTGCTCGCGCTCGGCGCGCAGGCCGTCGGTGAGCAGCGCCAGGTCGACGTAGTCGCCCTTGCTGGCCCGCTCGATCGCGGCGTACTGGTCCTCGAACACGGCCTTGCTGTCGTAGAGCAGCCGGCCGATGAGCGTGCTCTTGCCGTCGTCGACCGAGCCGGCGGTGGCGATGCGGAGGATGTCCTTGCGCGCCGTCGCGATCTCGGCCGCCTGCTCGGCGGCGGGGGAGTGGACGTCGACCGCGGACAGCTCGGACATGACCCCCATCGTCCCAGCCGCCGCACCAGGGCCCGCGATCGGGGACGCTGGTGTGAGCGGGACCACCCGGCACCCGCGGGGAGGAGCGGTGCGTGGGCGGCTTCGTGTTCCTCGTCCCGGTGCTGCTGGTCGTCGTCGCGGGGTACGCCCTCGGCTATGTCGTCGCCGAGGCGCTCGGGGTCGCGGCGCCCGAGGCGGTGGCCTGGCCGGCGGGCCTGCTGCTGCTCGCCGTCACCGTCGTCGTCCTGCTGCGCCACCGCCGCCGGCGGCGCGCGCGAGCGCGCGGCCTCCCTGCAGGGGGCCGCCGACAGCGCGGTGACTAGCCGGAACGGCCCCGGTGCAGGGGCCCGCGCCGGGCGGACCGGGGCGTGGGGGGCACCGAGGCCCTCCTAGAAGTAGCCCTCCTTCTTCCGGTCCTCCATCGCCGCGTCGCTGACCTTGTCGTCGCCCCGGGTGGCGCCGCGCTCGGTCATCCGGGTCACCGCCACCTCGGCGATGACCTCCTCCACCGTGCGCGCCTCCGAGCGCACCGCCGCGGTCAGGTTGGCGTCGCCGACGGTCCGGTAGCGCACCGTCTCGCGGAACACCCGCTCGCCCTCGCGCGGGCGGACGAACTCGTTGACCGCGTAGAGCATCCCCTGCCGCTCGACCACCTCGCGCTCCTGCGCCAGGTACAGCGGCGGGATCTCGATGCCCTCCCGGGCGACGTACTGCCAGATGTCGAGCTCGGTCCAGTTCGACAGCGGGAACACCCGGATCGACTCGCCCAGGTGGATGCGCCCGTTGTAGAGGTCCCACAGCTCCGGCCGCTGGTTCTTCGGGTCCCACTGGCCGAACTCGTCGCGGAAGGAGAACACCCGCTCCTTGGCCCGCGCCTTGTCCTCGTCGCGCCGCGCGCCGCCGAACAGCGCGGTGAACCCGTGCTCCTCCACCGCCTCGAGCAGCACCGGCGTCTGGATCCGGTTGCGCGAGCCGTTGGGCTCCTCGCGGACCAGGCCGCGGGCCATCGCGTCGGGCACCGAGGCGACGACGAGCTCCACGCCCAGCTCGGCCACCCGCTTGTCCCGGAACTCGAGGACGTCGGGGAAGTTCAGGCCGGTGTCGACGTGCATGACCGGGAACGGGATCCGCGCCGGCGCGAACGCCTTGCGGGCCAGCTCCAGCATGACGATGGAGTCCTTGCCGCCGGAGAACAGCAGCACCGGCCGCTCGAGCTCGGCGGCCACCTCCCGGATGACGTGGATCGACTCGGCCTCGAGCGTCTCCAGCTGCGTGAGCCGGTAGTCGGGGGTCGTCACCCCACCAGTGTCCGTCACGGGGTCGAGCCCCCCGGCCCGGCCCCTCGGCCGGCGCTCAGCGCACGGCGGCCAGGAGGTCCGCGGCCAGCTCGGGGCGGCACACCAGCAGGTCGGGCAGCGAGGGGTCGGGCTCGTTGTAGCGCAGCGGCGACCCGTCCAGCCGGACCGCGGTCAACCCCGCGGCCAGCGCGACGGCGACCGGCGCCGCCGAGTCCCACTGGTACATCCCGCCGGCGTGCACGTAGGCGTCGACCTCGCCGCGGACCACCGCGGTCACCTTGAACCCGGCCGAGCCCAGCGGCACGAGCTCCCCGCCGACCGCCGCCGCGGCCGCGTCGGCCTGCGCCGGCGGCCGGGTCCGGCTCACCGCGATCCGCGGCGGTCGGGCCACCGGCGGCGGCAGGGCCGGCGCCGGGTCGGTGACCAGCACCTCCCCGACGGCGGGCAGCGCGACGGCACCGGCGCCCAGCGTGCCGCGCACCCACAGCGCCACGTGGACGGCGAAGTCGGACCGCTCCGTCTCGCCGTACTCGCGGGTGCCGTCGAGCGGGTCGACGATCCACACCCGGCCGGCCTCCAGCCGGCTGCGGTCGTCGGCCGCCTCCTCGCTGAAGACGACGTCGTCGGGGCGCTCGGCGGCGAGGACGGCGGTGATCGCCTCCTGGGCCGCGGCGTCGCCGGCGTCGCCGAGGGCGCGGCCGGTCAGCCCGCCGGAGCGCAGGCCGGTCAGCACGTCCGCGGCCGCCCGCGCGGCGGCCGCGGCGACCTCGACGTCCCTCACTCCCCGGCTCCCGGGGCCGTGGCGTCGGTGGGACGCGAGGGCGGGGCGTGCCGGCCGGAGGCGTCGGTGACCCGCGCGAAGTACTCGGCGCGCAGGTCCTCCCGCGGCAGCACGAACACCGCCCGCGCCTCGACCAGCGGCCGGTCCGGCGCCTCGGCGAGCGCGATGGTGCCGGTGACGACCGACTTGCGGCCGCCGGCCTCGGTCACCCGGCCGCGGCAGACGACCGGGGTGTCCAGCGGCACGGGCCGCCGGTAGTCCAGCTCGAGCCGGGCGGTCATGCCCCACAGGCCCGCCCGGATCGTGGCCGCACCCAGCACCTGGTCCATCACCAGGCCGCTCATCCCGCCGTGCAGGAAACCGGGCGGCCCCTCGTAGGCGAGGCCGAAGGAGACCTCGCCGACGACACCGCCGGGCTCCTCGCGCAGCCGCAGCGGCGGGGCGAAGGCGCTGCCGACCCCGGCCACCGGGTTGTACACGCGCCGGAACCGCACCGGGTCGTCCAGCGCCGGCAGCTGCCCCGGCGGGCGGACGGCGGCGGTGAGCCGGCCGGTGGCCGTCCGCACCGCCGCGGCGACCTCCTGCAGGTCCGCGGCGGGGACGGCGGTGCGCACCGAGGCGTCGACCAGGCCGCGCAGGGCGTCGCCCAGGTCGGCGACCGCGCTCATCAGCGCCGCGTCGTAGGGGGCTCCTCCGCTGTCAGTGCTCACCCGCGGACGGTAGCCCCGCGGGCCCGGCCGGCTGCCCGGGGGGACCGGCGGGCGCGGGCCCGGGTGCCGCCCCGGGAGCGCCGCCCGGGACGCGGGGCAGCCCGGGGCCCGAGCGGGGCAGCCGGACGGTGAAGACCGCGCCGCGGCCGGGCGCGGTGTCCAGGGAGACCTCCCCGTCGTGCGCGGCGACCAGCGACGCCACGATCGACAGGCCCAGCCCCGTGCCACCGGCGGCGCGGCTGCGCGAGGCGTCGGCCCGGTAGAAGCGCTCGAACACCCGGGCGGCGTCCTCGGGCGCCATGCCCGGGCCCTCGTCGGCCACCCGCAGCACCACCACGTCCTCGCCGCCGCTGGTGTCCTCGCCGATCGAGACGGTCACCCGGGCGGTCTCCGGCGTGTGCACCAGCGCGTTGGTCACCAGGTTGCCCACCACCTGGCGCAGCCGCGCCTCGTCGCCGAGGACCACCGGCACCTCGGTGAGCGAGTCGTCCAGGTGCAGGCTGACCGGCCGGTCCGGCTGCAGGACCCGCGCGTCGTGCACGGCGTCACCGGCGACCTCGGCCAGGTCGACCGGCGCGATGGACAGCGGCCGCTGCAGGTCCAGCCGCGCCAGCTGCAGCAGGTCCTCGACCAGGACGCCCATCCGGCCGCCCTCGCTCTCGATGCGCTGCATCAGCCGGTCGGTCTCCTCCGGGCTGGTGACGGCGCCCTGGCGGTAGAGCTCGGCGAAGCCGCGGATGGAGGTCAGCGGGGTCCGCAGCTCGTGGCTGGCGTCGGCGACGAACCGGCGCATCCGCTCCTCGGACGCCCGGGCCTGCTCCTCCGAGGCCTGCTGGGCGCGGAACGCGTCCTCGATCCGGGCGAGCATGCCGTTGAGCGCCTGGGACAGCCGGCCGACCTCGGTACGGCCGTCGCCCGGCGCCACCCGCTGCGTCAGGTCGCCGGCGGCGATGGCCTGCGCGGTGCGCTCCACCTCCGCCAGCGGGCGCAGGCTGCTGCGCACCAGCCAGTACCCGGCCACGCCCAGGGCGACCAGCACCACCAGGCCGACGACGATCTCGATGGCCACCAGCCGCGCGATCACCCGGTCGTCGCGGTCGAGGTCCCCGCCGACGACGAGGACCAGCCCGCCGCGCAGCTCCGCGGCCGTGACCCGCCAGGACGTGTCGCCGTCGCCGGAGGCCACCGTCTGCGCGAGCGACCGGCCGGGGCCGCCGTCCTGGGGCGGGCCGCCGGGGGCCGCGGCGCGGGCCGCGATCGCGGCGACGTCGTCGGCGTCGAGGGCGGGCAGCGCGTCCTCGTCGTCGGGGCCGGAGAGGACCACCGGCTCCGCGTCCCCGGGGATCAGGCAGGCCACGTAGGTGTCGGGGGCCAGGTAGCGCTGGCGGCTGCCGAACAGGCAGTCGGTGAGGTAGTCCTGGGAGCCGGCCGTCTCGCGCAGCGTGCTCTCCAGCTGCTGGTCCAGCTGGGCGACCAGGTAGCGCTTGAGCAGCGACGTCGCCGTCACCCCGGTGGCGACCAGCGCGAGGGTCACCAGGACCAGCAGCATCGCGACGAGCGTGATCCGCAGCGGCACCCGCGGGAGTCGGGGACCGCTGCGGAGCGCCGCTCCGGGAGGAGGACCGGGGGGAGTGCTCACGCGCCGCGGGGCAGGCGCAGGGTGTAGCCCACCCCGCGGATGGTGTGCAGCAGGCGCGGCTCGGTGGTGTCCACCTTGCGCCGCAGGTAGGAGATGTAGGACTCGACGACGTTGGCCTCGCCGTTGAAGTCGTAGTTCCACACGTGGTCCAGGATCTGCGCCTTCGACAGCACCCGCCCGGCGTTGGCCATGAGGTAGCGCAGCAGTTTGAACTCGGTGGGGGACAGGTTCACCACCTGGCCGGCCTTCACCACCTCGTGCGACTCCTCGTCGAGCTCGATGTCGGCGAAGGTGAGCCGGCTGGTCTCGACGGCGCGCTGCTGGCCGGCGCTGCGGCGCAGGACCGCCCGGATGCGGGCGAGCACCTCGTCGAGGCTGAACGGCTTGGTCACGTAGTCGTCGCCGCCGAGGGTCAGCCCGGAGACCTTGTCCTCGGCCGCGTCCCGCGCGGTGAGGAACAGCACCGGGGTGTGCCGGCCGCTCTCCCGCAGCCGGCGGACGACGCCGAAGCCGTCCAGGCCCGGCATCATCACGTCGAGGACCAGCAGGTCGGGCCGGAACGTCGAGGCCAGGGCCAGCGCCTGCTGGCCGTCGGAGGCCGTCGCCACCTCGAACCCGGCGTAGCGCAGGCTGGCCGAGAGCAGCTCGCGGATGTTGGGCTCGTCGTCGACCACCAGGAGGCGCGCCTCCGGGGCGGCGGGCCGAGCGGTGCGGGCTCCCGTCACGACAACTCCCGTCGGACGCCTGGCTGCTGTCGTCATGCCCCGAGGCTCTGCCGCGGAACTGCAGTCCCCCTGGACGCTACCTGTGAGTTCCCTGAGGGCGGCCCTTCTAGCCGGCGGGCGCCATCGCGCGGCCGCGCCGCCAGTAGCCGATGGCGTGGTGCTGGGCGCGGGCGAGCCCCCAGCGGCCGCGCAGGTCGGCCCGCACCGCCCGGACGGCGGCCGACTCGGCGGCCACCCACGCGAAGACGTCGTCGCCGGCCGGGCGCTCCGTCGCGGCCACGGCGTCGGCGAGCAGGGTGCTCTCGCCGGGCGGCGTGCCGCCGCGGTGCAGCCAGCGCACCTCGACGCCGGCCGGCGCGGCGAGCTGCTGCTCCTCCTCCGGCCCGGCGACCTCGAGCAGCGCCGTCCCGACGGTCTCCGGTCCGGCCGCGGCCAGGATGCGGCTGATGGCCGGCAGCGCCGTCTCGTCGCCGGCGAGGAGCAGCGTGCCGGCCGGCCGGTCGCCCAGCGGGCCGCTGCCGGCCACGCCGAGCAGGGCGCCCGGGGCCGCCGCGCCGGCCCAGGCGGCGGCCGGGCCGTCGCCGTGCAGCACGAAGTCGACGTCGACCTCGCCGCGGCCGGGGTCCTGGCGGCGGGCGGTGTAGCTGCGCAGGCTGACGCCGTGCGGCCCGGCCGGCCACACGACCCGGCCGTCCCGGGCGACCGCCGGCCACCGCGGCTCCGGATCCCCCACGCGGGGCACCAGCAGGTTGACCGTGGGCCCGGCCGCGGCGACGGCGGCCGGGGTCCCCGAGAGGACGACCCGGCGCACCGACGGGGTGACGTCGGTGACGGAGACGACGATGAGGACGTCGACGGGGCGGGGGCTGCCCGGCAGGTGGTCCCCGTCAGCGGGAGCGGGCGGGCCGGCGGGATCGGTCACGCCGGCGAGCGTAGGGACCGGGCCGGGAACGGGGCCGACCCGGCCGACCCCGGGGGAATGGGGTCGACCGGGCCGGCGATCGAGGACGGGTGACCTCACCGAGCGTCACCACTGCTCGACTCTCAGCAGGAGGTTCGCCCGTCCGGTCCCCGTCACTGCACACGCTACGTGAGGACGGCCGTCCTGCCACCGCACGAGCGGGTGACGCCCGCTCTCCGGAGGGTGATCTGCGTCGCTCCGGGTGCCGATGTGTGTGCGCTCCGGACGCCGGGCACGGGGGAGGGACGACCCGACGACACGGAGGTCCGAGATGGCCGACGAGTTCGAGAAGGGTGACCACGTCACCTGGAACAGCCACGGCAGCAAGGCCGAGGGGACCGTCACCCGGAAGATCACGGAGGAGACGGAGGCCGGGGGCCGGAAGGTCAAGGCCAGCTCGGACGACCCCCAGTACGAGGTCGAGAGCGACAAGAGCGGCAAGACGGCGGTGCACAAGCCCTCCGCGCTCGACGAGAAGTAGTCACAGGGACAGGGAGGCGATCGTGAGCGAGATGGACGACGGGTTCGCTGGTGTGTCGTCGCGCAGCAACAAGCACAACCCGCGGCTCGACGAGCAGCTGGAGCACGAGATCCAGGGGATGCTGAAGGCCGAGCGGGCCACCCGGGCCGAGGAGTTCCGGGAGGTCGAGCCGGTCGCCGAGGGCGAGCCGGACATCGCCGCGAACCCCGCGGGCACCCTGGTCGGCGGCGTCCCCGTCGGGATGACCGAGGACGCCGTGGTCGCCCGCGCGGAGCTGGCGCGCTGGCTGGTGCGGGCCGACTTCCCGAACGACGGGCCGGGGCTGGTCGAGGCCGCGCTCGACCACCGGGCGACCGACGCCGTGGTCGACGAGCTGCGCCGGCTGCCCGAGGGCGAGACGTACGAGCGGATCGGCGACGTCGCCCGCGCGCTGGGGTACCCGACCGAGACCTGACCGGCGGGACGAGCGGGACCCGAGGGGGCTCAGGAGCCGGTGCGCTCCTGGGCCCCCTCGCCGTTCTCGTCCTCGGCGATCTCGTCCCGGCCGCGCCGGCGGAACAACCTGGACCCCGGGAAGCCCTTCACCACCTCGCGGATGTCCTGCATCGTGTCGACGAGGTCGTGCACGTCGGTACCGACGTCGCCCAGCGACTCCAGCACCGGCAGCATCGTCTCGTCGAGGTGCGTGACCACGTCCGGCAGCCGGTCGACCAGGCGGACCAGCGCCTCCACCTCGTGCGGGTCGAGCGTCTCGGCCAGTCGCCGCACCGACGGCGCCAGCCGCGTCAGGGGCTCCTCGTAGCCGGCCAGCAGGGGGTCGATCCGCCCGACCAGTCCCTCGGCGGCGGTGACCGCGCCGTCCGCCCGCCCGAGCGTGCCCTCGGCGCCGTCGACCGCGCTCTCGGCCCGCCCGACGGCGTCCTGCGCCCGCTCGATGGTGGTGCCCACCGCCGCGATGGCCGCGTCGGCCTTCTGCTGGGTGCCCTCGACCGCCTCGATCGCACGGTCCGCGCGGGACTGGGTGCCCTCGACGGCCCTGATGGCGGCGTCCGCGCGGGACTGGGTGCCCTCGACGGCGCCGATGGCGGCGTCGGCCTTCTGCTGCGTCCCGCCGACCGCGGCGATCGCGGCGTCGGCGGCCCGCAGCGTCGACCCGGCGCCGGCGACCAGCTCGTCGGCGCGCTGCCGCGTCTCGTCGAGGGCGGTCACCGCGCCGTTGACCCGGTCGACCAGGCCCTCCGCACGGTCCACGACGGTGTCGACGCGGTCCAGCAGCCCCTCGAGCCGCCCGATCGCCGCGGCCACCCGGGGCACCAGGGCGAGCGCGTCGGCGACGCCGTCGCGCAGGCTCTCGACGGCGGAGAAGACGTCGGAGGGACCGGGGATCGAGGGCAGCCGCACGCGCCGACGCTACGTCCGCGCACCGGACCCCGCCCGTCCGCGACCGCCCTCCCCCGGTCGTGGCCTGCGGATACGCGACCCGCCCGGCGGGTCACGCCGCGTGCAACCGGTCGAGGCGGCCTTCCGCCCGTATCGTTGAGTGCTGCCGCGTGTGCGGTGAGCGACGGCGCGGACCACGACGATGGGATCGACAGCGGTGCGGGACGAGCGGGGGGACGACCGGGCCGTGGGCGGCGACGCGCCCGGTCCGGTGACCGTCGAGCAGTTGCTCGCCCGCCAGGGCGGCGCCACCGGCCGCCGCGCCGCGCGCCGCACCGGTGAGGTGCCCATCCCGCTGGAGCCCGGCGAGTCACTGCCCTCGCACCGCGGGCCGAAGCCGCCCGTGCCCGGCACCGCCGCCGCGCCGCCGGTCGCCGCGCCCGAGGAGCCCCGCCGCGGGTTGCCGCCGGTCCCCGCCGCGCCGGCCGGTGTCCAGTACTCCCGCCCGGTCCCGCCGCTGCCCGGCACCCCGCCGAAGGGCGTCCGGCGCCCCGCCTCGGTGACGCCGCCGGCCGGCGTGCAGCACTCCCGCCCCGTCCCGCCGCTGCCGGGGACGCCGCCCGCGGGGACCCACTGGTCGACGCCCGTGCCGCCGCTGCCGGGCACGCCGGCGGCGGGCGTCCAGTACTCCCGCCCGGTCCCGCCGCTGCCCGGCCGCCCCGCGCACCCGCCGATCCCCGGCCTCGCCGGGCCGGCGATGTCCGCCGCCGGCAGCACCCGGCGGCCCGCGGCCCCCCGCCCGCCGCGCAGCCCCGGCCGCCGCCGGCTGGTCCGCGCCGCCGTGGCCCTCGGCGTGCTGTTCGGCCTCGTGGTCGGCTACCACGCGGGCCTGTACGCCTACGTCGACCGCAGCATCGCCCGCGTCGCCGCCCTCGCCCCCGAGGGGCCGGAGGTCATCGCCCCGCAGCTGCAGGACGGGTCGACCACCTACCTCGTCGTCGGCACCGACCTCCCCGGCACCGACGGGCCGGCCTCGGTCACCACGCTGCTGGTGCACGTCGCCGCGGACGAGCAGCGCGCCGTCCTGGTCAGCGTCCCGCCGACGGCGTGGGTCGACACCCCCGCCTGCCGGACCGACGACGGCGCCGCCCGCGAGCCCGTCTCCGAGGCGTTCGCCGCGTCGCTGCTGGCCGGCGGGCCCTCGTGCATGGTCCGCGCGGTGCAGCAGCTGTCCGGCCTGCGCGTCGACCACTACCTCGCCGTCGACCTCGGCCGCCTCCCGGCGATGGTCGACGCCGTCGGCGGGGTCAGCGTCTGCCTGCCCACCGCCGGTCCCGCCGACGCCGCCTCGGCCGCCCCGCTGCCGGCCGGCACGTCGGAGCTGAGCGGGGCGCAGGTCGGCCGCTACCTGGCGCCCGGCGACGCCGGCTCCGACGTCACGGGGGTCGCCGCGGCCGAGCGCACGCAGCTGCTGCTGTCGGCCACGCTGCGCTCGGCGATGACCGTCGGGACGCTGGCCAACACCTACGACCTCACCCGGTTCCTCACGCGGTCCGCCGGCGCGCTCACCGTCGACGAGCAGACGACGCTCGGCGACCTCCGCACGCTGGCCTCGGCACTGGGCGACCTCGAGGGCGACGCGGTCCAGCGGGCGAGCCTGCCGGTGGCGCAGGTCGGCTACGTGCCGGCCGGCAGCGACCAGGCCTACGTGCTGCTCGACGGCGCCGCCACCCGCACGCTGTTCGACGACGTCATCGAGGACAGCACCGTGCCCGCCGAGCTGGCCACCCCGGTCGCCGCGGCGGCCACCGCCCCGGCGGACCCGGCCGCCGCGGAGACCCCGGCCGCCGACCCCGCCACCGCGCCCGAGCAGGCGCCCGCCAGCCCGGCCGCCCAACCGCTCACCGTGGCGCCGGCCGCCGTCACCGTCGACGTCCTCAACGGGACCGCCACCTCCGGGCTGGCCTCGACCGTGGGCGACCTGCTGCGCCAGCAGGGCTTCGCCGTGGGCCAGGTCGGCAACGAGCGCGGCACGGTCAACCAGACCGTCGTCCGGCACGGCCCCGGGGTGGTCGAGCAGGCGCGCACCGTCGCCGCCGCCGTCCCCGGCGCGGTCCTGCAGCCCAGCGACGCCATCGGCGACACCGTCCAGCTGGTCCTCGGCCCGGGCTACACCGGCGTCGTCCCGGTCCAGGTGCCCCCGGCCCCCGCCCCGGCCGTGGCCGCCGCGCCGGCCCCCGGGACGCCCGCGGCGCCCTCCACGACGGCCGCCCCCGCCACGTCCGTCAGCTGCTGACCGAGGCGCTCCACCGGGTGGGGCCTCGCCCGGCGACTCGTGCACTGGTCCGCATCGGGGGCAGAGCACGAGCGGGCACGGGACCGGATCCGGACGTCGGACGGCCACGGGCCCGGTCAGCAGCTGACCGGGCCCGTGGCCGTCCGTGGCCTCCTCGCAGGCTCCCGCCGCGAGCGGCGGGGGACGAGGGGTCCTCCCTCACCCGAAGCGGCCGGAGATGTAGTCCTCGGTCGCCTTCTGGTCGGGGTTGCTGAAGATCTTCTCGGTCGGGTTGAACTCGATGAGCCGGCCGGGCTGGCCCACGCCGTTGAGGTTGAAGAACCCGGTGGACTGGCTCACCCGCGCCGCCTGCTGCATGTTGTGCGTGACGATGACGATGGTGAACCGCTCCTTGAGCTCGGTCATCAGGTCCTCGATGGCCAGCGTGGAGATCGGGTCCAGGGCCGAGCAGGGCTCGTCCATGAGCAGCACGTCGGGCTCGACGGCGATCGCGCGGGCGATGCACAGCCGCTGCTGCTGACCGCCCGACAGGCCCGAGCCGGGGCGGCCCAGCCGGTCCTTGACCTCGTCCCACAGGTTGGCGCCGCGCAGCGAGCGCTCGACCAGCTCGTCGGTCTCGGCCTTCTTCATCCGCTTGTTGTTGAGCCGGTTGCCGGCGATGACGTTGTCGTAGATGGACATCGTCGGGAACGGGTTGGGCCGCTGGAAGACCATGCCGATCTGCCGGCGGACGTCGACCGGGTCGGTGTCGGCGCCGTAGAGGTCCTGGCCGTCCATGACGACCTTGCCCTCGACGCGGGCACCGGGGATGACCTCGTGCATGCGGTTGAGCGAGCGCAGGAAGGTCGACTTCCCGCAGCCCGACGGCCCGATCAGCGCGGTGATGCTGCGCGGCTCGATGGAGACGTTCACGCCCTCCACGGCCAGGAAGTTGCCGTAGTAGATGTTGAGGTCGGAGACCTCGATGCGCTTGGCCACGGGGGGATCCTCCGGGTCGGGGTCGGTCAGCGACCGGTCTTGGGGGCGAAGAAGCGGCTGATCAGGCGGGCCACGACGTTGAGGACCATCACCAGGATGATGAGGACGAGTGCCGCCGTCCAGGCCCGGTCGAGGAACGCCTGGGTGTCGGTACCCGGCTGCGTGAGCTGGTAGTAGGCGAAGACCGGCAGCGTCGCCATGCGCCCGTCGAACGGGTTGAGGTTCGTGCCGGTGATCAGGCCGACGGTGATGAGCAGCGGCGCGGTCTCGCCGATCACGCGCGCCACGGCCAGGGTGATGCCGGTGCCGAGGCCGGCGACGGCGGTCGGCAGGACGACCTTGACGATCGTCCGCCACTTGGGCACGCCCAGGGCGTAGCTGGCCTCCCGCAGCTCGTTGGGGACGAGCTTGAGGACCTCCTCGCAGGAGCGGACGACGACCGGGATCATGAGCACCGAGAGGGCCGCGGACCCCATGAGGCCGAGCCGGACGTCGTTGCCGAACAGCAGGGTGAACAGCGCGAAGGCGAACAGGCCGGCGACGATCGACGGGATGCCGGTCATGACGTCGACGAAGAAGGTGATCGCCTTCTTCAGCCGGCCGGTGCCGTACTCGACGAGGTAGATGGCGGTCAGCAGGCCGATCGGCACCGAGATCACCGCGGTCACCGCGGTGATGACCAGCGTGCCGAAGATGGCGTGGTAGGCGCCGCCGCCCTCGCCCACGACCCGGAACATCGAGTTGGTGAAGAAGGCGGCGTCGAAGCGCGCGAGGCCCTTCTCGAGCACCGTGTAGACCAGCGACACCAGCGGGATCATCGCGATCGCGAAGGCCGTGGTCACCAGCGCGGTGACGAGCCGGTCGGAGGCCTTGCGCGACCCCTCGACGACCCGGGACCCGACGTACACGGCCAGCGTGCCCAGGACGGCGCCGTAGATGACGGTGAGCGCGACGCTGAACCCGGTGAGCGCCGACAGCAGCGCCCCGACCGCGATGCCGGCGGCGTAGAGCCCCAGCGGGGCGAACCGCGGGAGGTGGGAGCGGCGGGGGACCGGGCCGGACGGCTCCGGGGCGACCTGCAGCGTCGACTGCGTGGAGGTGCTCATCAGTTGGCTCCGGAGAAGTCGGCGCGCCGGTTGACGATCCAGCGGGCGAGCATGTTGACCGCGAGGGTGATGACGAACAGCACCAGGCCGCTGGCGATCAGGGTGTTGATCCCCAGGCCGGTGGCCTCGGGGAAGCGCAGGGCGATGTTCGACGCGATGGTCGAGGTGTTCGAGCTGCTGATCAGGTTGAGCGTGGCGCCGGCGCCGCCGGACAGCACGATGGCCACCGCCATCGTCTCGCCGAGCGCGCGGCCCAGGCCCAGCATCGCGCCGGCGATGACGCCGGACTTGCCGTAGGGCAGCACCGCCATCTTGATCATCTCCCAGCGCGTGGCGCCTAGGGCGAGCGCGGCCTCGCGGTGCAGGGCCGGGGCCTGGCTGAACACCTCGCGGGAGATGGCCGAGATGATCGGCAGGATCATGACCGCGAGCACCAGGCCGACGGTGAACATCGTGCGGCCGCTGGTGGAGGCCGGGCCCGCGAAGAACGGGAGCCAGCCCAGGTCGTCCGCGGCCCAGACGTGGAACGGGACCAGCGCCGGCGCGAGGACCGCGAGCCCCCAGAAGCCGTAGACGACGCTCGGGATGGCCGCGAGCAGGTCGATCACGTACCCGAGGCCGGCCGCGATGCGGCGGGGCGCGTAGTAGGTGACGAAGAGCGCGATGCCCACCGCCAGCGGCGTGGCCACGATCAGGGCGAGGACGGCGCCGAGGAGCGTGCCGAGGATGAGCGGGCCGATGTAGGCGGCCAGGCCCTCGCCGCCCGGGATGTCCTCCGCCGGGGCGGTGAGGGCGGGGATCGCCTCGCTGATGAGGAAGGCGGCCACGCCCGCGAGCACGAGCAGGATGAAGATGCCGGAGCCCTTGGCGCTGCCGGCGAAGATGCGGTCCCCCGCCCGGCGCACGACGCGCTGCTGCGACGGGGGTGGGGTCGGGGCCTTCGTGGCGGTCACCGTTGCTCCGGGTGGTCGATCGGCGGTGCGGAGAGCCCGTCTCCGGGCGGGGCGGTGGCCCGGGGCGTCGGCCGACGCC
>NZ_JBJGZC010000040.1:0-16323 GCF_054050315.1 Geodermatophilus sp. SYSU D00867
GCATTAGCGTGGGACACGAGACCTCCGGGTCGTCGGTGAGGCGTCAGCACCCACACCCTCACCCGGAGGTCTCCTCGCTGTCTCAGCCCGCTAGGCCGTCAACAACGCTCGTGGTCACTACAGCTAGGCCGTCACGTCCACCAGGACCTTGCCGACGGCGCCGTCCTCCACGGCCCGGTGCGCCTGCGCCGTCTCCGCCAGCGGGAAGACGTGCAGCGGCAGCCCGGCGTCCTCGCCCACCCGCAGCGCGCCGTCGAGGAGGGCCGCGTTGACGTCCTCGACGCCGAGGACCTTGGCCCGCTCGGGCTGCGTGTAGACGAGCACGAAGTTCCAGCGGGCGTTGGGGCCCATCTGCGCGCGCACCGGGATGGTGACCTCCGCGCCGCCGTCGTCGGCGTACACCGCGACCGCGCCGTGCATGCCGACCACCTGCGCGTCGACGGCGGCGTTGCGGGCCGCTGACACCTCCACGACCGTGTCGACGCCCTTCGGCGCGATCTTGCGGACCTCGGCGACGACGTCCTGCCGCCGGTAGTCGACGACGTGCGAGGCGCCGGCCGCCGCGGCCAGCTGCGCCTTGCGCGGGCTGCTCACCGTGGCGACGACCGTGGCGTCGGCCCAGCGCGCGAGCTGGATCGCCGCGTTGCCCACCGCGCCGGCGCCGCCCTGCACCAGCACGGTGCGCCCGGTCAGCGAGCCGGGGCCCATCCGGTCGGGCACGGACTCGCCGAGGGTGAGGCAGCGGTGCGCGGTGAGGAACGGGATGCCCAGCGCGGCGCCGAGCTCGAACGAGGGCGCCGGGCCCATGGGCACCGCCTGGCGGGCGGGCACGACGGTGTACTCCGCCGCCGTCCCCCAGGGGCGCTGCCAGGCCGCCTCCCACACCCAGACCCGCTCGCCGCGGATCGCGGGGTCCACGCCCTGCCCGACCGCCTCCACCGTGCCGGCGCCGTCCTGGCCGGGCACCTGGCCGCCGGGCCCGGGCTGCGCGTTGCTGCGGGACTTCCAGTCGGTCGGGTTGACGCCGGCCGTCGCGAGCCGGACGAGGACCTCGCCGGGGCCGGGGTCGGGGGTGGGCCGGTCGGTCAGCTGCAGGACCTCGGGGCCGCCGGGCCGGGTGTAGGTGATGGCACGCACCCGGCGGCCCTACCCCGCGCGGCGTCCCTGTTGCGTACGGCCCTGTTCCGATCGGGGCGCGGCGCGGTAGGGAGAGCGGGTGAGCGAGTCCGCCCCGGCCTGGAGCCGCGTGCTCCCGTCCTCGCTGCGCCGGGCGCGGCTCTACCGGCAGCACCACGGCCGGCTGCCGCCGTGGGGGGAGCCACGCACCTTCACCGAGAAGCTGCAGCGGCGGATCACCCGCGATCGCCGTCCGCTGCTGGCGCCGACCTGCGACAAGCTGGCCATGAAGGAGCACTTCGCGCGGCGGGCGCCGGACCTGCTGCGGGTGCCGCGGACGTACTGGTCCGGCACCGACGTCGCGGAGCTGGCCGGCGTCGACCTCCCCGGCCCGTGGGTGCTCAAGCCCAACCACTCGTGCCGGCGGGTGCTGGTGGGGGAGGGGCGGCCCGACGTCGCCGATCTCGCCGCGCGCACCGCCGGCTGGGTGGCCGAGCGCTACTGGCGCGACAGCGAGGAGTGGGCCTACCGCTGCGCCCGGCCGGGCCTGCTGGTGGAGGAGCACGTCGGGGAGCCCGGGGAGGTGCCCACCGACCTCAAGGTCCTGGTGTTCCACGGCGTGCCGCGGGTGGTCGGCGTGCACACCGGCCGGCGGGACGTGCACCGTGCGCGCCTGTACACCGCCGGCTGGGAGCCGCTGCCCTGGACGTGGGGCTACCCGCCCGGGCCCGACGTGCCGCGCCCGGCCTGGCTGCCCGAGCTGCTCGAGGCCGCGGCCGCGGCGGCGGCCGGCTTCGACATGCTCCGGGTGGACCTCTACCGGCACGACGGCCGGCTCTGGGCGGGGGAGCTGACGCCCTACCCGGGCGCGGGGCTGTCCCGCCTCGAGCCGGGGCTCGACGCGTGGCTGGGCACCTGGTGGACGCTTCCCGCCGAGGTGGACCGGCCCCGCTGGCGCACCGCGGCGGCGCGCCGGTGTGGCGGTCCTCACCCCCCGGGGTGACCACCGCGGAACGGAACTGATCCGGAACAGACGGGCGGCCGATGGGGCCTCATGGAGCTCCCCGTCATCGGCCGACTCCGCCGCGCGCTGCCCGAGGGGCGGCCACTGCCGGACGAGGTCTGGCAGCGGCGGCACGCGCTGCTGCTGCGGCTGGCCGCGGTGCAGGCCGTGGCGATCGGCGTCCTCGCGGTGGCCCGGGGCTGGGCTCCGGCCGCGGCGGGCGGTGCCGCCCTCGCCGTCGCCTACCCGGTGTCGTTCAGCCTGCTGCCGAACGCCGGCCGCACGCTGCGGGCCGCGGGGGTGACCGGGAGCCTGCTGGCCGCCTCGGTGCTGTTCGTGCACGTCTGCGACGGGCTGACCGAGGCGCACTTCCACTTCTTCGTCGTCGTCGGCCTGGTGTCGCTCTACCAGGACTGGGTGCCCTTCGGGCTGGCCCTCGTGGTCGTCATCGGGCACCACGGCGCCGTCGGCACGCTCTTCCCGCACTCGGTGTTCGACCACGAGGCGGCCTACCGCGACCCGTGGCTCTGGGCGCTGGTGCACGGCGGGTTCGTGCTGGCCGCGAGCCTGGCGCACCTGTCCTCGTGGCGGCTCAACGAGCGGCAGGGGCTGCACGACCCGCTCACGGGGCTGGCCAACCGCACCCGCCTGCTGCAGACCACCGCCACGCTGCTGGCCCGCCGCACCGGCCCGGTCAGCGTGCTGTTCCTGGACCTGGACGACTTCAAGGACGTCAACGACACCCGCGGGCACGCGGCCGGCGACGTCCTGCTCACCACGGTGGGCGACCGGCTGCGGGCCTGCGTCCGGGAGGGCGACGAGGTGGGCCGGCTGGGCGGCGACGAGTTCGCCGTCGTGGTCGACGGCGGCGCCGACGAGGCGGCGGCCGTCGGCGAGCGGGTCCTGGCCGCGCTCGCCGAGCCGGTCGACGTCGGCGGGCGGCCGCTGGCCGTGCACGTGAGCATCGGCGTCGCCGACACCGCGACGGCGGGCGACCGGCGGCCCGGGACGCTGCTGCGCAACGCCGACCTGGCCATGTACCGCGCCAAGGCGCTGGGGAAGAACCGGCTGGTCCGCTACGCGCCGGGCATGGCCGAGGCGGCCGAGGAGGAGGTCACCCTGCTGCAGGACCTGACCGCCGCGGTCCGGGCCGGCCAGCTGGAGGTGTACTACCAGCCCACCATCGACCTCGCCGACGGCCGCACCACCGGCTACGAGGCGCTGCTGCGCTGGCAGCACCCGCAGCGCGGGCTCGTGCCGCCCGCGGAGTTCGTGCCCCTGGCCGAGGCGAGCGGCGCGATCCTCGAGATCGGCCGCTGGGTGCTCGAGCAGGCGGTCGGGCAGGCGACGGTCTGGACGGCGGAGGCCGGCCGGCCGATCGGCATCGCGGTCAACCTCTCGCCGCGGCAGCTGGCCGACGACGACGTCGTCGCGCTGGTGTCCGCCGTCCTCGCCGCGAGCGGCCTGCCGGCGGCGCAGCTGACGCTGGAGGTGACCGAGGGCGTGCTGCTGCGCGACGTCGACCGCGTGGCCGGGCAGCTGCGGGCGCTGCGGGAGCTCGGCGTGCGGATCGCGATCGACGACTTCGGCACCGGCTACGCGAGCCTGACCTACCTGCGCCGGCTGCCCGCGGACGTCCTCAAGATCGACCGCAGCTTCGTGCAGGACCTCGGCGGCGACGTCCGCTCGCGGGCGCTGGTGGCCTCCATGATCGAGCTGGCGCGCAACCTGCGGCTGGAGGTGGTCGCGGAGGGCGTGGAGACCAGCGAGCAGCACGCCGTCCTCGGCGGCCTCGCCTGCTCGCACGCGCAGGGCTACCTCTTCGGCCGCCCGCTGCCCGCGCCCGCGCACGACCCCGCCCAGCCGGCGCCCACCGGCGCCGTCCCCGCACCGCGGGAGCCGGTACCGGCCCCCTGACCTGCGCGGGCGTCCGGGGGTGGTCGCGGACGGAACGGAACGGTCCCCTAACCTGTGCGCGCACCGTGACAGCAGTCACACCGTGCGTACACCCTCGACGATGAGGACGTCCGTGCAGCCAGGAACCCTCCCCGCCGTCCGCCGGCGCCGTCTCGGCGCCGCGCTCGCCGTCGCGACGACCCTGTCCGTCTCGCCCCTCGCGGTGGGCGCGGCCTCCGCCGCCCCGCCGCCCGCCACCAGCCCCACCGCGCCGGACCTCGGCGTGAACGTCACCGTGTTCGACCCGTCCATGCCGGTCAGCGAGATCCAGGCCGAGCTGGACGCGACCTTCGCCGCCCAGAGGGACGACGAGATGGGCACCGAGCGGTACGCCTACCTCTTCCGCCCCGGCACCTACGGCACCGACGCCCAGCCGCTGCAGATCAAGGTCGGCTACTACACCGAGGTCACCGGCCTCGGGGACTCGCCGTCCGACGTGGTCATCAACGGCAAGGTCGAGAGCTACAACCGCTGCCTCGACGGCGGTGGCACGACCAACTGCATCGCGCTGAACAACTTCTGGCGCACCGTGTCGAACCTGACGATCGACGTCAACGCCACCGGTCAGGACGGCTGCCGGCAGAGCGCCAACTTCTGGGCCGTGTCCCAGGCGGTCTCGCTGCGCCGGGTGGACGTCACCGGCGGCACCCTGTCGCTGATGGACTACTGCACCGCCGGACCGCACTACGCCAGCGGCGGGTTCATCGCCGACTCCCGGGCGGGCGCGGTCGTCAACGGCTCGCAGCAGCAGTGGCTGACCCGCGACAGCACGGTCGGCTCGTGGTCCAACGGCGTGTGGAACCAGGTGTTCTCCGGCGTCGTGGGTGCGCCCTCCGAGGAGGCCTTCCCGACCCCGCCGTACACCACGCTGGACACCACCCCGCTCAGCCGCGAGAAGCCGTACCTGTTCCTCGACGACGCGGGCCGCTGGAACGTGCGGGTGCCCGCGGCGCAGCAGGCCTCACGCGGCACCAGCTGGGGTGCCGGGTTCACGCCGGGCCGCACGCTCCCCCTCACCGACTTCCTCGTCGCGACGCCGTCGACGCCCGTCCAGCAGATCGACAACCACCTCGCCCGCGGCGGCCACCTGCTGCTCACGCCGGGGGTGTACGACGTCGCGCGCAGCATCGACGTCAAGCGGCCGGGCACCGTGGTGCTCGGCATCGGGCACGCGACGCTGACCGCGGTCGGCGGGGCGGTCCCGCTGACGATCGCCGACGTCCCCGGCGTCGTCGTGGCCGGCGTGACGATCGACGCGGGCACCGTCGAGTCGCCGGCGCTGCTGCAGGTCGGCAACCCGAACGGCAACGGCGGGCGGTCCGACGCGGCCGACCCGACGACGCTGTCCGACGTCTACTTCCGCGTCGGCGGCCCGCACGTGGGCAAGGTCGACACCGCGCTCGTGGTCGACAGCGACGACGTCCTCATCGACCACACCTGGGTGTGGCGCGCCGACCACGGCGTCGAGCCCGGCTTCACCCAGGGCGTCAACGGTGACACCGACCGCTGGCGGACCAACACCGGCCGGGTGGGCGCCGAGATCAACGGCGACCGGGTGACCGCGACCGGCCTGTTCGTCGAGCACTTCCAGACCCACAACACCATCTGGAACGGCGAGCGGGGGACGACCGTCCTCTACCAGAACGAGCTGCCCTACGACCCGCCGTCGCAGGCCGACTGGCAGCAGCCCGACGGCACCCTCGGCTGGGCCGGCTACAAGGTCGCCGACGACGTGCAGCAGCACCGCCTCTACGGCGGCGGCGTCTACGGCTACCAGCGCAACGCCGGTCCGGGGATCACCACCGAGAGCGGCTTCGAGGTGCCGACGACGCCGGGCGTGCGGCTGCACCACGTGACGACCGTCCACCTCGACGGTCTCGGCGTCATCCGGCACGTGGTGAACGACGTGGGTGACCAGGTCGACGGCAGCCGTCCCGGCACGCCGGCCTACGTGGTCGACCACCCGGCGGCCTGACGCAGTGAGCCCGGTGGGCCGTCGCGGACTCCCGCGGCGGCCCACCGGCGCATCCGGCCCCCGGGCTCAGGCCGGGGTGATCGAGAGGGTGAGCGCGCGGCGGCCGGCCTCGGAGCGGGCGGTGCGCAGCCGCTCCTCCGAGGGGGTGCCGTACTCGGTGGTGCGCTGTCGAGCGGGCCGGCCGATCGCCGCGGCCATCGCCTCGAGCTCGGCGATCGTCTTCAGCGAGCCGTTCTCGCTCCCGGCCATCCGGCTGATGGTCTCCTCCATCAGCGTGCCGCCGAGGTCGTTGGCCCCGCCCTGCAGCACCGCCTGCGTGCCGGCGTCACCGAGCTTCACCCACGAGGTCTGGACGTTGCCGATCCGCCCGTGCAGCAGCAGCCGGGCGACGGCGTGCACCGCCCGGTTCTCCCGCACCGTCGGGCCCGGCCGTGCGACGCCGGCGAGGTAGATCGGCGCGTTGTGGTGCACGAACGGCAGCAGCACGAACTCGGTGAACCCGCCGGTCTCGTCCTGCTGGCGGGCGATCGTGCGCAGGTGCGCCACCCAGTGCGCCGGGGTGTCGACGTGGCCGTACATCATCGTCGACGTCGTCGGGATGCCCACCCGGTGCGCGGTGCCGATGATCTCCAGCCAGGTCGCCGCGGGCAGCTTGCCCTTGGTCAGCACCCAGCGGACGTCGTCGTCGAGGATCTCCGCCGCCGTGCCGGGGACCGAGTCGAGCCCGGCCTCCTTCGCCGCGCGCAGGAAGTCCTCGAACGACAGCCCGGTGCGGGCCGAGGCGTTGACGATCTCCATGGGGCTGAACGCGTGCAGGTGGATGCCGGGCTGCCGGCGCTTCACCTCGCCGATCAGGTCCAGGTAGGCGGACCCGGGCAGGTCGGGGTGGATGCCGCCCTGCATGCAGATCTCGGTGGCGCCGGCGGCCCACGCGCGGTCGACCCGGTCGCCGACCTCGGACAGCGAGAGCGTGTAGGCGTCGGCGTCGGTGCGCCGCTGGGCGAACGCGCAGAACCGGCAGCCGGTGTAGCAGACGTTGGTGAAGTTGACGTTCCGGTTGACGACGTAGGTGACGTCGTCGCCGGTCACGTCGCGTCGCACGCCGTCGGCCAGCGCGCACAGCGCCTCGAGGTCGGGGCCGTCGGCGCCGAGCAGCGCCAGGTACTGCGCGTCGGAGAGCCCGGCGGGGTCGCGCTCGGCGGCGCGCAGCGCGGCGTGCACCTCGGGGTCACCCACGGCCAGGGCGGTGGAGGAGCCGTCGCGGGCCGCCGTGGTGCGGTCGCGCAGGTCGGCCCAGTCGCCGTAGACGGCGTCGAAGTCCCCGCGCCGGTCGCCGGTGCGGCCGACGGTGTCCACCTCGACGTGCAGGTCGGTGCGGCCGGAGGACACCCAGGCCTCGTCGGGCTCCTGCCACGGCAGCCCGGCCGGGATGCGGCCCTCGACGGCCAGGCCGTCGGGCCCGGCCAGCGCGGCCACGTGCGGGCGCACCCGCGGGTCGAGCCACGGCTCGGGCTCCAGCACGTAGCGCGGCTGGGCGGCCAGCCGCTCGCGCAGGGTGAACCCGCCCTCGGCGGTCAGCGCGGCGAGCTTGTCGGTGTTGGGCCAGGGCCGCTCGGGGTTGACGTGGTCGGGCGTGAGCGGGGAGACCCCGCCCCAGTCGTCGACGCCGGCGCGCAGCAGCAGCCCGAGCTCGGTGGAGTCGGACAGGTTCGGCGGCGCCTGCACCCGCGCCCGCGGGCCGAGCAGCAGCCGGGTGACGGCGACGGCGGCCACGTACTCCTGCAGCGCGAGGTCGTCGTGCGCGGCCATCGCGGTGCGCGGCTTCGCGCGGAAGTTCTGGACGATGACCTCCTGCACGTGCCCGTGCCGCTGGTGCGCGGCGCGGATCCGCAGGACGGCGTCCACCCGCTCGGCCGGCGTCTCGCCGATGCCCAGCAGCACGCCGGTGGTGAACGGGACGGCGGAGCGGCCGGCGTCCTCGAGCACCCGCAGCCGCACGGCCGGCTCCTTGTCGGGGGAGCCGAAGTGGGGGCCGCCGCGCTCGGACCACAGCCGGGTCGCGGTCGTCTCGAGCATCATCCCCATCGACGCCGACACCGGCTTGAGCCGCTGGACCTCCTCCCACGTCATCACCCCGGGGTTGAGGTGCGGGAGCAGCCCGGTCTCCTCCAGCACCCGGATCGCCATCGCCCGCAGGTAGGCCAGCGTCGAGTCGAAGCTGTGCGCCTCCAGCCACTCGGCGGCGACCGGCCAGCGGTCCTCGGGCCGGTCGCCGAGGGTGAACAGCGCCTCCTTGCAGCCCAGCGCCGCGCCCTGCCGGGCGACGTCGAGCACCTCGTCGGGGGAGAGGAACGGCGCCCTCCCCTGGGCCCGCAGCTGCCCGGGCGTGGTCACGAACGTGCAGTAGTGGCAGCGGTCGCGGCACAGGTGGGTGAGCGGGATGAACACCTTCCGGCTGTAGGTGACCACGCCGGGGCGGCCGGCCGAGGCCAGGCCGGCGTCGCGCACCCGCGAGGCGGCGGCGAGCAGGCGGTCCAGCGGCTCGCCGTCGCCCAGCCCGCGGGCCGACAGCAGGGTCTCGGCCTCGCCGGCGTCGAGGGTCACGCCACGCTCGGCGCGGGCGAGGGCCCGGCGCAGCGCGGACGGCACGGGGTTCTGCGGCTCGCTCATCGCCCCTGAAACTAGTCGAAGGACCCCCCGCCCCCCACCCGCTCGCAGGCTCGCGGGCGGGCCCCCGCGGGGGCCGGAACCGCCTCTGTCGCGCTAACGGCTCCCGGGGGCGTCGACGTAGCGGCCGCGCAGCCGGAGCAGGGGCGCGGCGCCGTCGCGCAGGACCGGCACGTCCTCGACGGCGAGCAGCGCCAGCACGTGGTCGCCGGCCGGCACGAGCCGGTCGAGCCGGCAGTCCAGCGCGACGACGCCGCCGTCGAGCACGATCGCGCCGCTGCCGGCCGCCCGCGACCAGGGCACCGACTCGAGCAGGTGCCGCGCCGAGGGCCGCCCGGCGGAGGAGAACCGGCTGGCGAGGATCGCCTGCCCGGCGGCGAGGACGGTGAGCCCGCAGGTGCCCACGGCCTCCAGCACCTCGGCCGGGTACCCGTCGGCGGTCAGCCCGACGGCGACCAGCGGCGGGTCGGCCGACACGCTCATGACCGAGGTGACCGTCGTGCCGACGTCGTCGATGTCGTCCCGGACGGTCAGCAGCGCCACCCCCGCCGCGTACTGCCGCAGGGCGGCGCTGAAGTCGGAGGGTGACACCGGCATGGCGGCCAGTCGACCACACCGCCAGGATGGCCCGGTGAGCAGCGCGGACGAGAAGACCTACGACGTCGTCGTGATGGGAGCCGGCTCGACCGGGGAGAACGTCGCCGACGTCGTCGTCCGGGGCGGGCTGTCCGCGGTGCTGGTGGAGGAGCACCTCGTCGGCGGGGAGTGCTCCTACTACGCCTGCATGCCGAGCAAGGCGCTGCTGCGCGGCACCGAGGCGATCGAGGAGGCGCGCGCGGTCAAGGGCGCCGCCGCCGCGGTCACCGGCGAGCAGGACGTCGCCGCGACCCTCGAGCGCCGCGACTCCTTCACCAGCCACTGGGACGACGCAGGCCAGGTGCGCTGGGTCGAGGGCGCCGGCATCGACCTGGTCCGCGGCACCGCCCGGCTCGAGGGTGAGCGCACCGTCGTCGTCACCCGCCCCGACGGCGGGGAGACCCGGCTCACCGCGCGGCACGCGGTCGCGGTCTGCACCGGGTCGGAGGCCGCGGTGCCGCCGGTCGAGGGCCTGCCCGACGTCGAGCCGTGGACCCCGCGCGAGGCCACGAGCGCGAAGGAGCCCCCGCGCCGGCTGCTGGTGGTCGGCGGCGGCTACGTCGGCTGCGAGACGTCCTTCGCCTGGAACGCCCTCGGCTCTCAGGTGACGCTCCTCCAGCAGGGCGACCGGCTGCTGCCCGGCGCCGAGCCGCAGGCGGGTGACGCGGTGCTCGCCTCGCTGCGCGACCGTGGCGTCGACGTCCGGCTCGACGCGGAGGTCCGCGCGGCCCGCCGCGAGCACGACGAGGTCGTCCTCACGACCGCCGAGGGCGAGGTCCGCGGCGACGAGGTGCTCGTGGCCGTCGGGCGGCGGGCGCGGACGACGGCGATCGGCGTGGACAGCGTCGGCCTCGAGCCGGGGGAGTACCTCGACGTCGACGACACGCTGCAGGTGCGCGGGCTGCCGTGGCTCTACGGCGTCGGCGACGTCAACGGTCGCCGGCAGCTCACCCACATGGGCAAGTACCAGGCCCGCCAGGCCGGCGCGGCGATCGTCGCCCGCGCCCGCGGCGAGGAGGTGCGGGTGGAGGACTGGTCGCCGCACACCGCCACCGCCGACCACGCCGCCACGCCCTCGGTCGTGTTCACCGACCCGCAGGTGGCCAGCGTCGGCCTGACCAGCGCCCAGGCGGAGGAGCGCGGCCTGCCGCACCGCGTCGTCGAGTACCCGATCGGCTCGGTCTCGGGCGCCGCCCTGTTCGCCGACGGCTACGAGGGGACCGCGGTCGCCGTCGTCGACACCGAGCGCGAGGTGCTGCTCGGGGTGACCTTCGTCGGCCCGGCGGTGGCCGAGCTGCTGCACGCGGCGACGATCGCCGTCGTCGGGGAGGTGCCGATCGCGCGGCTGTGGCACGCGGTCCCGGCCCACCCGACGGTCAGCGAGATCTGGCTGCGGTTGCTCGAGACCTGGCGCGGCTGAGCGCTCAGGGCAGCGGGAACGGCGTGTCGCTCGGTGCGGGCAGGTCGCCGTCGACGGTGGCGGTGACGGTCATGCCCCGGAACTGCGCGCCGCCGAGCGTGGTCAGGAAGGCGGTGTCGGCGGCGTCGCGGCCCGAGCAGATCCGCACCAGCGACGACGTCGGCGCCAGCCGCGTCGCGTCGACCACGCACCAGGTCCCGCCGACGTCGGCCTCCGCGACGGCGTGGAAGTCCATCGGGTCCAGCCCGGGCGCGTAGACGGCGACCAGCCGCGCCGGCACCTCCAGGGCGCGCAGCAGGGTGACCGTGAGGTGCGCGTAGTCGCGGCACACGCCGCGCCCGGCCAGCAGCGTGTCGACGGCGGTGTCCACCGGGCGGCTGGCGCCCGCGGCGTAGACCAGCCGCCGGTGCACCCAGTCGGCCACCGCGCCCACCAGCTCGGCGCGGGGCAGCGAGCGGTCGAACTCGGTGGCGGCGAACCCCTCGAGCTGGTCCGACGGGCAGTAGCGGCTGGGCCGGATCGCCTCCGCCCACGCCTCCGGCGTCACCGCGCGGCCCGGGCCGCCGCGCTCGGCGGTCGCGGTGTAGGTGACCTCGGTGGTGCCCGCCTCCAGCCGGACCCGGTGCACCCGCGCCTCGCCCACCCGGAGCTCCTCGACCTCCAGCGGGCGCCCCTCGCACAGCACGGTCAGCGTCTCGGTGGCGGGCGTGGCCACCGCCACCTGCAGCAACGCGGTGGCCGGGCCGGCCGAGGAGAGGGTGAGCGAGGCGGCGACGGAGGTCGGCATGACCGAGATCGTCGCCGCGGCCGGGGTCCCGGCGCGCTGTGTGCTCGCTCACCGTGCTGCAGTGGGTCCGTGCCCGCACCGTCCCGCAGTTCCTGGCGCCGCTACGTCGCCCTCGGCGACTCCTTCACCGAGGGGCTCAGCGACCCCGACCCGGCCCGCCCCGGCGAGTACCGCGGCTGGGCCGACCGGCTGGCCGAGCACCTGGCCGAGGCCTCCCCGGGCGCCGACGTCGAGTACGCCAACCTCGCCGTCCGCGGGCGGCTGCTCCCGCAGGTGCTCGCCGAGCAGGTGCCGGTCGCCCGCGCGGCGCAGCCGGACCTGGTGAGCCTGGTGGCCGGCGGCAACGACCTGCTCCGTCCCGGCGCCGACCCCGACGTGCTGGCCGCCGCGCTGGAGGCGGCGGTGGCCGCCTTCCGCGCCGACGGCGCCGACGTGCTGCTCGCCACCGGCGTCGACCCGCGGCTGACGCCGATCATCCGGCGCACCCGCGGCCGGGTCGCGGTGTTCAACGCCTCGCTGTGGTCGATCGCCGCGCGGCACGGCGCCGTCGTCCTCGACCAGTGGGGCGCGGACTGGCTGCTGGACTGGCGGCTGTGGGACAGCGACCGCATCCACCTCACCGCCGAGGGGCACCGGCGGATGGCGCTGGCCGCGGCCGACGCGCTCGGCGTCCCGGTCCCCGGCGACGGCGAGTGGCGCACCCCGCTGCCGCCGGCCCCGCCGCGGGCGCTGCGCGCGGCGCTGGCCGAGGAGGCCGCCTGGGTGCGCGGGTTCGTCGCGCCGTGGATCGCCCGCCGCCTGCGCGGCCGGTCCTCCGGCGACGGGCGGGCCCCGAAGCGGCCGGTGCCGCTGGCGCTGCCCCGCGGCTGAACCGCCGGGACCGTGCACCTCCGCGGAGGTTCCCGGAGGGCTCAGGCGGGGGACTGGTCCCCGTCCGTCTCGTCCCCGTTTGTGGCCGGCTCGTCGTCGGTGGTCGTGTCCTCGACGACCACGAGGAACGGCCGGGGGGCCGGGGGCTCCTCGGCGTCCTCCAGCGGGAACAGGTCGACGCCGTCGCCGCCGGCCGGGTCCGGCACCGGGGGCAGCTCGCCGGTGACCGCCTCCAGCTCGCCGGTCACGGCCTCGAGGACGGCGGCGGCCTCCTCGGCGGCCTGCTCGACGAGCACCTCGGCCATGAGCGCCTCGGCGCGGCTGGGCAGCGGCGCGGGCCGGCCGAAGGCGTAGCCCTGCGCCATCGCGCAGCCGTGCCGGCGCAGCCACTCGGCCTGCTCGAGGTCCTCGATGCCCTCGGCGATCACCTGCAGGCCCATGCCCTGCCCGAGCTGCA
This sequence comes from Geodermatophilus sp. SYSU D00867, assembly GCF_054050315.1. Taxonomy (NCBI): domain Bacteria; kingdom Bacillati; phylum Actinomycetota; class Actinomycetes; order Geodermatophilales; family Geodermatophilaceae; genus Geodermatophilus; species Geodermatophilus sp. SYSU D00867. The sequence continues at coordinate 12,888 of NZ_JBJGZC010000040.1, forward strand.
GCAGGCCCTGGACCAGGGCGGCGGTGGAGGGCCGGGTGACGACGTCGGCGACGAACGACCGGTCGATCTTGACGGTGTGGATCGGCAGCCGGTGCAGCGCGGTGATGGCCGAGTAGCCGGTGCCGAAGTCGTCGAGCGCCAGCGTCACGCCGCGCGCGGTCACCTCCGACACCGCCTGCAGCGTGGCCTCGGCCGCGAACAGCGCCGTCGACTCGGTGATCTCCAGCTCCAGCCGCCCGGGCGGCAGGCCGGACTCCTCCAGCGCGGCGGCGACCAGGTCGCTGAAGCCCTCCTCGGCCAGGTGGCGCGCCGAGACGTTGACGTGCACCCGCAGCCCGGCCGGCCAGCCGGCGGCGTCGGTGCACGCCTGCCGCAGCACCCAGGCGCCCAGGCGGGAGGTGAGCCGGTTGTTCTCCGCGGCGTCGAGGAACGCGCCCGGCGGCAGCAGCCCGCGGGTGGGGTGCTGCCAGCGGATGAGCGCCTCGTAACCGAGCAGGGTCTCGTCGGCCAGGGAGACGATCGGCTGGTAGAACAGCCGCAGCTCGTCGCCGTCCAGCGCGCGGCGCAGGTCGGTCTCCAGCTGCAGCAGGTCGACCTCGTCCTCGGTCAGGCCGCCGTCGTGCACCTCGATGCGCGCCCGGCTGCCGTCCCGCTTGGCGCGGGTGAGCGCGCTGTGCGCCTGGCGCAGCAGGTCGTCGGGGGCGACGTCGGAGCCCATGGTCAGCCCGACGCTCGCCGACAGCACGATCTCGCGGTTGCCGAGCTGGAACGGGTCGTCGAGCACCGACAGCAGCCGGTCGGCCAGCGCCCGCAGGCCGTCGAGGTCCTCGACGTCCTCGGCGAGGATGAGGAACTCGTCGGCGCCGAGCCGCACGGCGGTGTCCTCGACGCGGGTGCTCCAGCGGAGCCGGTCGGCGACCTGGCTGAGCAGCTGGTCGCCGGCCTCGGTGCCGAGGGTGTCGTTGACCGCCTGGAACCGGTCGAGGTCCAGGTGCACCAGGCCCACCTGGAGCCCGCGGCGGCGGGACAGCGCGAGGGCGTGGGCGAGCCGGTCGGTGAGGGCGCGGCGGTTGGGCAGCCCGGTGAGCTGGTCGGTGAAGGCCCGGCGGACCAGGTCCTCCTCGGCCCGCCGCCGGTCGGTGACGTCGACCAGCGACAGGACGACGAAGTGCGGCTCACCGGTGGTCCGGTGGACGACGGTGTGCGACTGCTGCACCCACAGCTCGGTGCCGTCGGCGCGGCGCAGGCGGCGCTCGCCGTCCCGGCGCAGCCACGGGTCCAGACCGGCCTCGTCCCCGGCAGCGCCGTCGCCGTCGGCGATCGGGGCCTCGTCGGGGTGGGCGAGCAGGTCGACGTGGCGGCCCACCACGTCGTCGATGCCGCGGCCGGACAGCGCGCACAGCGCGTCGTTGACGACGAGCAGGTGGCCGTCGAGGCCGACCAGGGCCTTGGGCACCGGCGAGTTGAGGAACAGGGCGCGGAACACCTGGCCGCGGTCGGCCAGCAGCGTGTCGATGGCCCGCAGCCTCGTCCCCGCCGGTGCGCCGCTCGGCTCGCCGGGCTGGTCGGCCCGGGGCCGGGGCACGTGGGGGGCGCTGAGAGTCACCTGCACAGGGTGGCCGACCGGACGGCCGGAGCAGCGGAACCCGCACACGGAGAGTCGTGGTCGGTCGCTCACGTTGCGTCACGGCGGGAGGCTGCCGTGTCGTCCGGTGCGCGTGGGGCGTCGCGGTGAGCAGCGCCTCCACCTGCGGCCGCGGTCTCCCTCGGCACGGGTGTCCGCTCCGGGCGCCCGGGAGGGTGCCCGGCCCCCGCTCCGGGGAGCAGGGTGGGCGCCCCGAGCGGAGGAGCGCGTCATGGACTGGAAGCTGGAGCTGGTCGCCGTGCCGGTCAGCGACGTCGACCGTGCGATCGCCTTCTACACCGACGGCGCCGGGTTCCACCTCGACCACGACCACCGGGTGAGCGAGGCGGTCAGGTTCGTGCAGCTCACCCCGCCGGGGTCGGCGTGCTCGATCGCGATCGGCACCGGCCTGCTCGACGTGCCGCCCGGGGCGGCGCAGGGGCTGCAGCTCGTCGTCGACGACGTCGAGGTGGCGCACGAGGAGCTGACCCGGCGCGGCGTCGAGGTCAGCGAGGTCCAGCACCTCCCCTGGGGGTCGTTCGTGTTCTTCAGCGACCCGGACGGCAACGGCTGGGCGGTCCAGCAGCTGCCGGCGCGCTGAGCGCCGGGGAATCCCGCGCCCGGCCCGTGCGCTGTGCCGGGCATGGACGTCGGCAAGCGCATCGGGTTCCTGTCGTTCGGGCACTGGCAGCCGCTGCCCGGCTCGGAGGTGCGCACGGCGCGGGACGCGCTGGTGCAGACCGTCGAGCTCGCCGTCGCCGCCGAGGAGCTGGGCCTGGACGGCGCGTTCGTCCGGGTGCACCACTTCGCGCGGCAGCTGGCCTCGCCGTTCCCGCTGCTGGCCGCCATGGCCGCGCGGACCTCGCGGATCGAGCTCGGCACCGGCGTCATCGACATGCGCTACGAGAACCCGCTGTACATGGCCGAGGAGGCCGCGGCCACCGACCTGCTCGCCGGCGGCCGGCTGCAGCTCGGCGTGAGCCGGGGGTCACCGGAGACGGCGCTGCGCGGCTCGGAGGCGTTCGGCTACGTCCCGCCGGAGGGGTCCTCGGACGCCGACCTGGCGCGCGAGAAGACGGCGCTGTTCCTCGCCGCGGTGCGCGGCGCGACCGTCGTCGACGCCGACCCCGGGATGACCGGCGGCGCGCGCGGCCGGCTCGCGATCCAGCCGCAGTCGCCGGGCCTGGCCGACCGGATCTGGTGGGGCGCCGGCACCCGGGCGACGGGGGAGTGGGCCGCCCGCCAGGGGCTGAACCTGATGAGCTCGACGCTGCTGTCCGAGGACACCGGCGTGCCCTTCGACGAGCTGCAGGCCGAGCAGATCGCCCGCTACCGCGCCGCCTGGGCCGAGGCCGGGTGGGGCCGCGAGCCGCGGGTGTCGGTGAGCCGCAGCGTCGTCCCGATCGTGTCCGACGTCGACCGCGCCTACTTCGGCGACGAGCGCCGCTCGTCCGACCAGGTCGGCCTGCTCGAGGGCGTGCGCGCCCGCTTCGGCCGCAGCTACGCCGGCGAGCCCGACGAGGTGGCCGAGGAGCTGGCCAAGGACGCCGCCGTCCGCGAGGCCGACACCCTGCTGCTCACGGTGCCGAACATGCTCGGCGTCGAGTACAACGCCCGGCTGCTGGAGAACGTCGCGCGCCACGTCGCGCCGGCGCTGGGCTGGACGCCCGCCGGCGCGCGCTGACGCACGCACGCGAGAGGCCCGGGGCCGCGGGGGGGGGCCGGGGCGCTGCGGGGTCCCGGGGGTCCCTCGTATCTGACCGTTGCCTCGGCGGCGAGCGTTGCGGGGACGAGGGCGCGGTTTGTTGGGTG
>NZ_JBJGZC010000041.1:0-11741 GCF_054050315.1 Geodermatophilus sp. SYSU D00867
GGACCGCGCGGGTCCCGGGCCACCGGGGTACAGCGCTCGCCGGGGTGCCGCCCCGGCACGGTCAGACGGGCAGCGCGTCGTCGTCCCGCTTCTGCAGCGTCGGCCCGGGCGCCGGGACGGCGGCCTGCGCGCCGGACCGCAGCAGGGTCGCGAGCTCCTCCTCGGACTCCACCGCCTCGCCGCGGGCCACCATGCCGGCGTGCTCGGCGAGCGGGATCTCCCTGAGCACGAAGGACAGCAGCAGGGCGACGGCGAGGATCGGCACCAGGTACCAGAACACCGGCGCGAGCGAGTCCGCGTAGGCGTCGACGATCGCCGTCCGCAGCGGGTCGCCGGCCGCGTCGACCGCCGACGGCACGAGGGTGTCCGGCGAGGTGATGCCCGCGGCGGCCGCCTGCTCGGCGTTGCCGGTCAGCGCGCCGGTGAGGTTCTCGGCCAGCCGGCTGGTGAACAGCGTCCCGAACACGGCGACGCCGAGGGTGGCGCCCACCTCGCGGAAGTAGTTGTTCGTCGAGGTGGCGGTGCCGATCTGGGTGGCCGGGACGGCGTTCTGGGCGGCCAGGACGACGTTCTGCATGATCAGCCCGAGGCCGCAGCCGAGCGCGAGGAACATCGCGCCGATCGTCCACAGCGACGTGTCCCCGGCCAGCGTGGTCATCCAGACCATCGTGGCGAGGATGACCGCGACGCCGGCGGTGGTGAACCGCTTGTAGCGGCCGGTGCGCAGGATGACCGCCGCCGAGCTCTGGATCGTGAGGATGATCCCCGCGGTCATCGGCAGCATGAGCAGCCCGGAGTTCGCGGCCGACAGCCCGGAGCTCATCTGCAGGAACGTCGGCATGAACGCGATCGCGGAGAACATGCCGAGGCCCACGGCCATGCCCATCGCGGTGGCGACGACGAAGGTCGGGTTGCGGAAGAGCGACAGCGGGACGATCGGCTCGACCGCGCGCCGCTCGACGAGCACGAACGCGACCGCGCAGACGACGAAGGCCGCGGCCAGCGCCAGCGTCCACGGGTCGGTCCAGCCGTCGCTGCCGCCGAGGTCGGTGAAGAGCACCAGCGACGTCGTGGTCGCCGACAGCGCGACGATCCCGGCGACGTCGAGCGGGGTGGTGCTGCGCCGGCGCGGCAGCGACAGCGCGAACCAGCCGATGAGGAAGGCGCCCACGCCGACCGGCACGTTGATCCAGAAGCACCACTCCCAGCCCAGGGCCGCGGTGTCGGTGAAGAAGCCGCCGACGAGCGGCCCGGCGACGGCCGACAGGCCGAACAGGGCGCCGATCGGGCCCATGTACCTCGCGCGCTCCCGGGCCGGGACGATGTCGGCGATGATCGCCTGCGACAGGATCATCAGCCCGCCGCCGCCGAGGCCCTGGACCCCGCGCCAGACGACGAACCAGGTGAAGTCGGGCGCGAGCGCGGCGCCGATGCTGGCGACGGTGAACAGGCCGATCGCGACGAGGAACAGCGTGCGCCGGCCCCACAGGTCGCCGAACTTGCCGTACACGGGCATGACCAGGGTGGTGGCCAGCAGGTAGGCGGTGGTCACCCACGCCATGTGCGAGACGCCGCCGAGCTCGCCGACGATGGTCGGCATCGACGTCGAGACGATCGTCTGGTCGAGGGCGGCGACGAGCATCCCGGCGAGCAGCGCCGAGAAGATCAGGTTGATGCGGCGGCGGGTCAGGACGATGGGCGGGGCGGTGCCGTCGGGCGGCGGGTTCACGTCGTTCTCCACGGGTCGTGCGACGGTGCCGCGGGCGCGCGGCACCGAGGGGGCGAGCGGACGGCGCCGGCCGCTCGGGGGATCAGGGGCGCGGGGCGGGCAGCCCGGCGGCGAGCGCGTCCCAGGCCTCGTCGACGAGGCGGGGCAGCGGCACGGTGAAGTCGGCGGCCAGCCAGCGGTGCAGCGCGGTGCGCAGGGCGACCCCGGCGACGGCTGCCAGCAGGGTGGGGTAGGCGTCGACGCCGACCCGGGTGCCGGTGCGGGCGGCGACGGCGTCGGCCAGTGCCCGCTCGGAGGCGCCGAAGGCGGCGTGCAGGCGGGCCAGCAGGACGGGGTGCTCGTCGATGACGCGCAGCCGCAGCGGCCACACGCCCTCGGGCTCCTCGGCCATCGCGGCGGCCTGCCCGGCCTGCACGGCGCGCAGCGCGGTGACCGGGTCCTCGCCGGCCGGGCGCGCCGTGAACCGCTCGGCGACGAGCGCGGAGTCGGCGGGGTCCAGGCCCAGGACGGCGTCGTCCTTGGTGGGGAAGTAGTTGAAGAACGTCCGCGGGCTGACCCCGGCGCGCTCGGCGACGTCGTCGACCGAGACGGCGTCGAGCCCGCGCTCGGCGACCAGGTGCAGCGCGGCGGCGTGCAGCGCCGAGCGGGTGGCGAGCTTCTTGCGCTCGCGCAGGCCGGAGGTCACCCGGACATGATCCCGCGAAACGTGCAGTCCGTGCAAGCTTGCGCGGACTGCACGGCGTGTCGCTCAGTCGCGGTCGCGCTGCCGCTCGATCGCCTCCAGCACCGTCCTGCGGCCCCTGCCGAGGTCGCGCTCGGCCCGCTCGGCGCGGTCGAGCTGGGAGTCGCCGTGCATCTCCGCCACCTTCTCGCGGGCCTCGGTCGCCTTCGCGTCGACCAGCTCGGCGGCCCTCCGGGCCTCCTTCGCGGCGTCGGTGTTCGCCACGTGCTGCTCGTCGGAGCCGCGCTTGCGTGCGTCGGTGGCGCGCTCCTCCTCCTCGGACAGCAGCTCCCAGGCGGCGTCGGGCAGGTACCGCTTCGTCCCGCCCTCACCGCGGGCGCGGTCGTCGCCGTCGGCGGTGTGCCAGTCCTGCCGGGTCCACTCCTGCAGGTGTCGCTGCGACGCGCTGCGCTCGCCCTCGTGCCGGTAGCCGCCGCCGGCCCCCTCGTACTCGGAGGCCAGCAGCTGGCTCTTGCGGGCGCTCCACTGGCCGGGCCGCCCGCCCCGGTCCCCGGCCTCGATCTCCTCCTTGAGCCGCGCGCGCAGCTCCGGGTCGGTGTAGTCCTCCTCGTAGTCCTCCGCCGACTTCCCGCTCACGGGACGGGGACTACCCATCCGGTCGCCCCTCATCCGCCGCGTCCCACCCGGCCGTGTCTCATCCGACCGTGTCTCATCCGACAGAGCGCGAGCGGTCCACCTCCACGTGCGGGCGCGACTGCCAGCGCGCCCAGTCCGCGCTCACCTCGCCGGCGGTGCGCAGCAGTGCGGGCAGGTGCTCGGCCAGCAGCCGCTCGGTCGAGGTCTCGGCGGCGTGCACGGTCACGTTCATCGCCGCGCGCACCGCGCCGGTGCCGTCGCGCACCGGGACGGCGACCGACCGCACGCCGGGCGCGAGCTCCTCGTCGGCCAGTGCCCAGCCGCGGGCGCGCACCTCGGTCAGCTCCTCACCCAGCTGCTCGGCCGTGCGCCCGATGTAGGGCGGCAGCCCCGAGCGGCTGGGCTCGGCGAGGGTGGCCTCGAGCCGGTCGGGCGGCAGGGCGGCGAGCAGCACCTTGCCCTGCGAGGTCTGGAGGGCGGGGAACCGCGTGCCGATCTCGACCCGCAGGGTGATCAGCTTGGGCACCGACACCCGGGCCACGTAGACGATGTCGGACCCGTCGAGCTGCGCCATCGACGACGACTCGCCGGTCCGCGCGACCAGCGCCTCTATGTGCGGCCGGGCGAGGTCCCACAGCCCGAGCGCGCCGACGTAGGCCATCCCGAGCGACAGCACCCGCGGGGTCAGCGAGAACGTCCCGCCGGCCGACCGCACGAAGCCCAGCTCCTCGAGCGTGAGCAGCAGCCGCCGCGCGGTCGGCCGGGCCAGCCCCGCGGCGGCCGCCACCTCCGACAGCGTCATGGCCGGCCGGTCGGCGCCGAAGCAGGTGAGCACGTCGAGCCCGCGCGCCAGCGCCTCGACGAAGTCCGGCCCCTCACCGCGTCCGGCCACGACCGCACCCCCTCCTCCGGGATCGGGATCCCACGTACCCGGGCCGGGTCGTCACCGTTCCCAGGAGAGGTGGCGCTCGAAGGCCTCCTCCCGGGCTGCGTGCGTGGTCTCGGAGCGGTAGTCGGTGTACTGGTACGGGTTGTCCAGGACCTCGGCCGACGGGAGCTCCGGGTCCATGCCCACCTGCCAGACGTCCTCGCCCATGTCGGCGCGCAGGTGCTCGACGGTGGCCTCGACCTCGCGCCGGACCGCGGCCAGGTCGACGCCGACCAGCCGGTGCTGCGACTTCACGACCCGCCCGTCGACGAGCACGGTGTGCACGTCGCCCCGCTGCGCCTGGAACGCGACGTGGCCGTACGGGTTGAGCAGGGGGAAGGACACCGGCGAGGCGTCGTTCTTGACCAGCACGACGTCGGCCTTCGCGCCGGGGGTGAGCCGGCCGAGGTCGTCGCGGCCCAGTGCCGCCGCCCCGCCGCGGGTGGCCCAGGAGACGACGTGCTGCGCGCGCAGCGCCAGCTGGGTCACCGTGTCGCCCTTGAGGTGGGCCTCGAAGTGCTCGCGCGAGCGGTCGGCGCCCAGCGTGGCGCGCATCGCCGAGAACAGGTCACCGCTCCACCACACGCTGGTGTCCATCGACAGGGACACCGGGATGCCGTGGGCGCGCACCTGCCAGGTGGGCGGGTAGCCCTGGCCGGCGCTCTGCTCGGACTCCGTCGACACCGAGACCGACCCGCCGGTGGCGGCGATGCGGTGGTAGCTGTCGGGGGAGAGGGACGCGGCGTGCACGTACACCGTCTCCGGCGTCGCGAAGCCGTGCTCGTGCATGAGCCGGATGCCGTCGTCGTTGGTGGCGCCCCAGACGCCGGCGTGCGTGGTCACCGGCAGGCCGAGCTCGCGGGCCACCTCGAACGCGGCCTTCTCCGGGAACGCCGGGTCGCCGGTGACGTCGAAGGCGAGCTGGAAGCCGAGCAGGTCGCCGGCGCCGGTGCGGCGGCGCTCGAGGAACGCCTGCACGGCCTTGTCCGCGGTCCACTCCCACGGCGCGGCCTGGATGTTGCCGTAGGCGAGCACGTACCGGCCGGGCACCGACTGCAGCGCGTCGACGGCGGCCTCGGCGTGGTCGACCGTCTGCAGCCCGTGCGACCAGTCGACGACGGTGGTGACCCCGGCCTCGAGTGCCTCGAGCGCGGCCAGCCGGTTGCCCGCGGCGACGTCCTCGGGGCGGAAGCGGCGGCCGTGCTCGAGGTAGTACCAGACGAAGTACTGGGTGAGGGACCAGTCGGCGCCGTAGCCGCGCATCGCCGTCTGCCACATGTGCCGGTGGGTGTCGATCATCCCCGGCATCACGATCCCGTCGGTGGCGTCGACCTCCTGGGCGCCCTCGGGCGCCTCCAGCGCCGGGCCCACGGCCGCGATCCGGTCGCCGACGACGAGGACGTCGGCGTCGCGCAGGACCGTGCCGGCGTCGTCCATCGTCAGCACCGTGCCGCCGCGGAACACGACGGGGCGACCGGCCTGCGGCGCCGGGGTCTGGGGCTCGGTCATCGTGCTCTCCTCGGACGTCGCTGGCTCGACGGACGCTTGTCCGCTGGGCGAACACGCCGTGCGGACCGGGCCACCCTGCTCGTGACCTGCCGCACATGTCAAGACGACGCCCCTGCGGTTGACACGGCTCGGTAGGGGTGCCGAGACTCGGCGCGACCGGCGGACGACTGTCCGCTGGTGCCAGCCCCGATGCCGAGGAGCGCGACGCGACGATGACGGCAGCACCCGGCGCGCCGAACCCCGAGGGCCCCCTCGCCGGCCTGCTCGTGGCCGACTTCTCCCGGATCCTCGCCGGCCCCTACGCCACGATGCTCATGGCCGACCTCGGCGCCGAGGTGGTCAAGGTCGAGGGCCCGCGCGGCGACGACACCCGCACCTGGGCACCGCCGGTCCGGGACGTCGGCGGGGAGGGGGTGTCCACCTACTACCTGGGCGTCAACCGCAACAAGCGGTCCGTGGCGCTGGACCTCGCCGACGACGCCGACCTGGCCGCGGCCCGCGAGCTCGCCCGCCGCGCCGACGTCCTGGTGGAGAACTTCAAACCCGGCGGCCTGGCCCGCTTCGGCCTCGACTACGACACGGTGGCCGCCACCAACCCCGCCGTCGTCTACGCCTCCATCAGCGGCTTCGGCAGCGGCCCCGGCGGGCGGTCGCTGCCCGGCTACGACCTCATCGTGCAGGCCATCTCCGGGCTGATGAGCCTCACCGGCGACCCGGGCGGCGACCCCTACCGGGCCGGCGTCGCCGTCTTCGACGTCATGGCCGGCCTGCACGCCACCATCGGCGTGCTGTCCGCGCTCAACCAGCGGCACGCCACCGGCCGCGGCCAGCACGTCGAGGTGAACCTGCTCTCCAGCGCACTGTCCGGGCTGGTCAACCAGACCTCGGCGTACGTCGCCGGCGACGTCGTCCCGTTCCGGATGGGCAACAGCCACCCCAGCCTGTTCCCCTACGAGCCGCTGCCCTGCGCCGACGGCGACCTGATCGTCACTGCCGGCAACGACGGCCAGTTCCGCAAGTTGTGCGAGGTGCTCGGCGTGCCCGAGCTGGTGGAGGACCCGCGGTTCCTGCACAACGAGGACCGCACGGCCAACCGCGAGGAGCTGCGGCCGCTGCTGGTCGAGCGGCTGAGGACCCGCACCAAGATGGAGTGGTTCCGCGACATCATCGCCGCCGGTGTGCCGTGCGGGCCGATCAACACCGTCGACCAGGGCGTCGCCTTCGCCGAGGAGGTCGGACTGGACCCCGTGGTCACGGCGGGGGAGGGCGGCGCCGCCGTCCCCTCCATCCGCAACCCCATCCGGTTCTCCGGGACGGCGGCGCGGTACCGCTTGCCACCGCCCGCGCTCGACGAGCACGGTGCGGAGATCCGCCGCTGGCTGGCCGAGGGCGAGGAGACGCCGTGACCGAGGACGGGTACCCGACCGCGCTGGGCGCCTCGAGCCGCGAGTCGATCACCCTGCTCGGCACCGACCTCGCGCGCGACGTCATGGGCACGGTCGGCTTCGGCGAGCTGGCGTTCTGGCTGGCCACCCAGCGCCGGCCCACGCCGGGGGAGACCCGGGTGTTCGAGGCGGTGCTCGCCGCGCTCGCCGACCACGGCTTCACCCCGACGGCGATCGTCACCCGGCTGACCTGGCTGTCCGCGCCGGACTCGGTGCAGGGCGCGCTCGCCGCCGGGCTGCTCGGCGGCGGCTCCCGCTTCCTCGGCGTCACCGAGGACTGCGGCCGGTTCCTGCACGACGTCCTGGTGTCGGCGGGCGAGCTCCCGGCCGACGACGCCGGCTGGGACGCCCTCGCCCTGGAGACGGTCACCGCGCAGCGCGCGGCCGGCCGGTTCGTCCCGGGTCTGGGCCACCACGTGCACAAGGACGGCGACCCGCGCACGCCGCGGCTGTTCGAGATCGCGGGCGAGGAGGGCCTGGTCGGCCCGCACCTGTCGCTGTTCGCCGCGATCGGCCGGGTGCACCCGCAGGTGCTCGGGAGGACGCTGCCGCTCAACGGCGCCGGCGTCTGCGGCGCCGCGCTGGCCGACCTCGGCCTGCCGCTGGAGCTGCTGCGCGGCTTCGCGCTGCTGGCCCGCACCGCCGGGCTGATCGGCCAGCTCGCCGAGGAGCTGCGCCACCCCGTGGCCAACCGGGTCTTCCTGTCGGTCGACCTGGACAACCGCTCCGTCCCGCCGGACCCCTACGAGCCCGAGACCCTGGGAGGCAGTCATGGCTGAGGTGGCCGCGGTCATCGCGTCGACCCACCACCCCTTCTACTACCGCGCGAGCACCTCGACCGGCGCGGACCGGCCGCCGTTCGCCGACGAGTGGGTGGCCAAGATCGAGCGCTTCCGCGAGACGCTCACCCGGGCCGAGCCCGACGTGCTGGTGATGGTCGGCAGCGACCACTTCCACCAGCTGTGGCTGGACAACATGCCGCAGTTCCTCGTCGGCAAGGCGCCCTTCTTCGACGCCAACTGGTACAACGAGGAACGCGAGTTCGGCCTGCCGCGGATGACGCTGCGCGGCGAGGAGGACCTGGCCGCGCACCTCCTGCGGGACGGCCTCGACCGCGACTTCGACCTGGCCTTCTCCAACGAGCTGCGGATCGACCACAGCATCACGTGCCCGATCATCACGCTGCGCCCGCAGGCCGACCTGCCGATCGTGCCGGTCTACACGAACATCTTCGCCCCGCCGCTGCCGCAGCCCCGGCGCTTCGTGCAGCTCGGGAAGGCGATCCGGGAGATGGTCGAGTCCTGGGAGTCGGACGAGCGGGTGGCGATCATCGGCACCGGCCACCTGTCGCTGGAGCTCGGCGGCCCGCGCCAGTTCGGCGAGCACGGGCCCGACCCGGAGTTCGACCGCAAGGCCGTCGAGTGGATCGCCTCCGGCGACGTCGAGGGCTGCCTGGCCGAGGTGTCGCTGGACTCGCTGCACGCCCCGGGCAACGCCACCCACGGCTTCATGGACTTCATGCTGATGATGGGCGCCGCCGGCGAGGGGCAGAAGGCCGACCACGTCGACACCCTCGACCTGTTCCACACGATGGAGGCCTACTTCACCTGGTACCCGAACGGCGTCCCGGCGGAGGTGCGGCGGTGAGCAGGTACCTGCTCGACAAGTTCCTCTTCACCGTCGACCGCGACCCCGCCCTCGTCGAGCGCTACCGCGAGGACCCGGCCGGCACGGTCGAGTGGTGGGAGGCCGAGATGGCCAACAAGATCCTCAACTGCACCGACGACGAGCGGTCGACCTGGCTGGAGTTCACCGAGGACGAGCGGCGGGCGCTGCGCGAGCACGACCACGTGACGCTGTTCCAGATGGGCGCCCACCCGTTCCTCACGCTCACGCTGTTCATCGCGATGTTCGAGCGCGACCACGGGCCGCTGGAGTACCAGAAGGCCTACGGGAAGGCGATGGAGCACATCACGCTGCCCTATCCCGACATCACCACCTGACGTGCGGGTCACCTGACGTGCGCGCCGCCGTCGTCCGCGCGCCCGGGACGCCGCCCGAGCACGCCGAGCACCCCGACCCCGCCGCCGGGCCGGGCCGCACGCTGGTGCGGGTCACCGCCGCGCCGATCGTGCCGCTGGACCTGCTGTGCGCGTCGGGCACGTCGTACTTCGGCGCGCCGGCGGTGCCCTACGTGCCGGGCGTGCAGGGCGTCGGCGTCGTCGAGGAGTCCGGCCGGCTGCCGGCCGGCACCCGCGTCTGGTTCGCGACGTCGGCCGGCATGGCGCCCGGCGACGGCAGCCTGGCGCAGCGGTGCGCCGTCGACGACGAGGACCTCGTGCCGCTGACCGCCGGCCTGCCCGACGCGGCGGTCGCGGCGATCGGCCTGTCCGGCGTCGCCGCGTGGATGTGCCTGACCTGGCGCGGACGGCTGCAGCCGGAGGAGACCGTCGTCGTCCTCGGGGCCGGCGGCGCGGTGGGCCAGGCGGCGGTCGGCGCGGCGCGGGTGCTCGGCGCCGGGCGGGTGGTGGCGGTCTGCCGCTCGACCACGGCGCGGGAGCGGGCCCGCGCCGCCGGCGCCGACGCCGTGGTGCCGCTGACCGGCGACGTCGACGCGCTGGCCGCGGCGCTGGCGCAGGCGTGCCCCGGCGGCGCGCACGTCGTCGTCGACCCGGTGTTCGGCGTCGCGGCGACCGCGGCGTCGCGGGTGCTGGCGCCGGGCGGGCGGCTGGTCAACCTGGGCGGGGCGTCCGGCGACGAGGCGGTGTTCTCCTCGGCGGTGCTGCGCGGCCGCTCGGCCGAGGTGCTCGGCTACACCAACAACGCGCTCACCCCGCGGCAGCGCCGCGACGCGCTCGGCGCGGTCCTCACCGCGGCCGCCGCCGGCCGGGTCGCCGTCGCGCACGAGACGGTGCCGCTGGCCGACGTCGCCGGCGCCTGGGCGCGCCAGGCCGCGGGCGACGCGGGCGTCCGGCTGGTCGTCGTCCCCTGAGGTCCGCCCGCGAGTGGCGCGGAGCGGGCCGTCACGTCGGCTCCCCTCTTCGGGTGGCCCCTCCGCCCCTCGGGGAGACACGAAGCGCAGTGGTCCCGCTACTGGGAGTGCCACCCCGACCGGGGCGGTCTCACGGATGAGATGGGCACACCACATGCAGTCACCACGCACACCCGGACCCCGGCGATGAGCCGCGGTCGGGGGCGTCGAGCCGGACGCGGGATCGCCGCGCTCGCCGCGACCACCGCGGCGCTGGGCGGGTTCGTCGCGACCGCCGGGCCGGCCGGCGCCGCCCCGCTCGGCTACGACGTCAGCGCCAAGGGATCGCTGTACCACATCGCCCAGGCGGTCGGGGCGCACGACTCCTACCGGGCCGGCTTCACCGGCCGGGGCATCGGCGTCGCGCTGATCGACACCGGCGTCACCGAGGTGCCCGGGCTGGACACCGGCAACGTCGTCAACGGGCCCGACCTGTCCTTCGACAGCCAGGACCCGGAGCTGGCGCACCGCGACGCCTACGGGCACGGCACCCACCTGGCCTCGATCATCGCCGGGCGGGACGTCGCCGGGACCCCGGTGTCCTACACCGACCCCGGCCGGTTCAACGGCATCGCGCCCGACGCCACCCTGGTGGACGTCAAGGTCGGGGCCAGCGACGGCGCGGTCGACGTCACCCAGGTCATCGCGGCGATCGACTGGGTCGTCGAGCACCGCGACGACAACGGGATGAACATCCGCGTCCTGAACCTGTCGTACGGCACCGACTCCACCCAGGACACGCGCACCGACCCGCTGGCCTTCGCCGTCGAGCAGGCGTGGAAGGCCGGCATCGTCGTGGTGGTCGCCGGCGGCAACGACGGGTCGACCAACCACAACCTGGCCAACCCGGCCCGGGACCCCTACGTCCTGGCGGTCGGCGCGGCCGACACGCAGGGCACCGTGGACCCCGTCGACGACACCGTGCCCTCGTGGGCCACCCGCGGCACCAACCAGCGGCACGTCGACGTCGTCGCTCCCGGTGTCTCGGTCACGGGCCTGCGGGTGCCCAACGGCTACGCCGACGAGCGGCACCCCGACGCCCGCCGGGGCACCCGCTTCGCCGTGTCGTCGGGGACGTCGCAGGCCGCCGCGGTGGTCAGCGGCGAGGTCGCCCTCCTGCTGCAGGAGGACCCGCGGCTGACCCCCGACCAGGTCAAGCGGCAGATCATGTCGACGTCGTCGCCGTTCGACTCCACGACCAACCAGTACCGCGGCAACGGGCTGACCGACGTCCGCCAGGCGCAGGTCAAGCCGAACAACAACACCACCCAGTCGCCGCAGTTCTACGGCACCGGCACCGGCTCGATCGAGGCCTCCCGGGGGACGTCGCACGTCGACCACGACGGGGCGCTGCTGCAGGGTGAGGTCGACGTCTTCGGCAACGCCTGGGACGGCCGCGCCTGGGCCACCGCGTCCGCCCGGCAGACGGCGTGGGTGGGCGGCCGCTGGCGCGGCCACCTCCTCACCGGTGACGGCTGGGAGGGGACGACCTGGCGCACCGTCGAGTGGACCCAGCCGGCCTGGGACACCCGCCAGTGGCGCGACGCGTCCTGGACGACCCGGCAGTGGCGGGACGGCTCGTGGACGAACACGACGTGGTCGACCCGCCAGTGGCGCGACGCGTCCTGGTCGACCCGCCAGTGGCGGACGGCCGACCTGTCCAGCGCCTCGTGGTCGTGACCGCGGTCGTGGGCGTGGTCCGGGGGGGGCGGGGCGCGCGGCGGGGGCGGGGGGCGGGGCGCCCCCCCGCGGCCCGCCCCCCCCCCCCCCCCCCCGCCCCC
>NZ_JBJGZC010000042.1:0-9139 GCF_054050315.1 Geodermatophilus sp. SYSU D00867
CGCGCCCCCGCCGCGCCCGGCGCGCCGGCCGCCCCCCCCCCCCCCCCCCCCCCCCCCCCCCCCCCCCCCCCCCCCCGGCCCCCGCCCCCCCCCCCCCCCCCCCCCCCCCGACGTCGTACCGGGCAGGGGGGACGAGGAGGGTCATGAAGATCGCCGTCACGGGGGCCTCCGGGCTCATCGGGTCGACGCTGGTGCCGGAGCTGCGCGCCGACGGGCACGAGGTCATCCGGCTGGTCCGCCGCACCCCCCGCACCGCCGACGAACACCGCTGGGACCCCCAGCACCGGCGGATCGACCCGGCGCTGCTGCGCGACGTCGACGCGGTGGTGAACCTCGCCGGCACGCCGATCCGGCCGCGCCCGTTCACCGAGGCGTACCGGCGGGACCTGCTGGCCAGCCGGGTGGACAGCACCACCACGATCGCCGAGGCGGTCGCCACCGCGGCCGCCGAGGACCCCTCGCGCAGGCGGGTGCTGCTGTCGGCCTCCGCGGTCGGCTACTACGGCGACACCGGGGACCGGGTGGTCGAGGAGGACGCCCCGCCGGGGGACGACTTCCTCGCCCGCGTGTGCGTGCAGTGGGAGGCCGCCACCGCTCCCGCAGCCGAGGCGGGCGTCCGGGTGGTCACGCTGCGGACCGGCCTGGTCATCGGCCGCGGCGCCATGCTGGTGCGCATCCTCGGCACGGTCTTCCGGCTCGGCCTCGGCGGCCGGGTGGGGTCGGGGCGGCAGTACTGGCCGTGGGTGAGCCTGGACGACGAGGTGGGCGCCATCCGCTTCCTGCTGACCGCCGGAGAGGTGTCCGGGCCGGTCAACCTCACCGGCCCCGACCCCGTGCGCAACGACGAGTTCGTCCAGGAGCTGGGCCGGGCCGTGCACCGTCCGACGGTCCTGCCGGTGCCCGGCTTCGCCATCCGGTCGGCGCTCGGCGAGTTCGGGCGCTCCAGCGTCCTCGCCGGGCAGCGGGCCGTGCCGGCGCGGCTGCTGGCGGCCGGCTACCCGTTCCGGCACCGGGACCTGCCCTCCGCCCTCCGCGAGGCGCTCGACCGCGGCTGACGCCTCCGCCGGGCTCACGCCAGCCGCCCCGCGGTCCCGATCCGCCAGCCGCCGCTCCCGGGGACCAGCACCATCGTCACCGGCGCCTCCCCGCGGCCGGCCTCCGTGCGCAGCACCGGGCCGTCCGGGGACGCGGCCGCCACGACCGCGTACTCCGGCCAGCTGTCGACCAGCCGCACCTGCACGGACCCGTCCCCGGTGGTCGCGGCCCCGACCGTCACGCCGGAAACCGAGGGTGTGAAGCCGCGCAGCACCTCGCCGGCGGCGGTGAGGGAGCTCAGGTGGGCGCGGTCGGCGGCGAGCAGCGGGCTGTCCGCGGTGTAGACCTCGTCCAGCAGCGCCGGGGAGCCAGTGGCGAACGCCCGCGCGCGGCGGTCGTAGAGGTCGGTGAGGACGGCGCTCCAGTCGACCTGCTCCGCCGACGCCGCGGTCGCCGCGGGCGACGGGACCGCCGCCGCGGACGGCGCCGGTTCGGCGGACGCCGGAGCCGGAGCGGCCGCCACCGGTCCGCCGGGCCCGGAGCGGGTCAGCGCCAGCCCGAGCGCCACCGCGCCCAGCACCAGGGCGGCGACCGCGATGCCCGCGGCAGCCCGCCGCACGAACGGTCCCCCCGGCCGCCAGGACCGGGCCGACGGTGCGGGGACCTCGGCGGGCGCGGGCCGGCGGCGCCGGCCGGGCACCTGGTGGGTCAGCTCGGTGCGCGGCCCGCGGCCGGTCCGCGCCAGGTCGGCGTCGGGGACCCCCGGCGTCGGCAGCCGCACCGGCTCCGGGCGGCAGGCGTGCCGCAGGTCGAGCGCGAAGGCCGCCGCCGACCCCCGCGCGTGCGGATCGGCCGACAGGCCGCGGCCGACCACCTCGAGCAGCGCGCGCGGCGTGCCGGGAGCCAGCTCGGCGAGGTCGGGCAGCTCGCCGGCGGCGGCGACGGCGAGGGTGTCGGCAGGGGCCGCGGCGTTCCACGGCGGGACACCGGTCAGCGCGTGGAAGGCGGCCGCGGCGACGCCGAAGACGTCCGAGGCCGGGCCGGGTGCGCTCCCGCGGGCGACGGCGGGGTCGACGTAGGCCGGGGTCACCTCACCGGCCGCGTCCTCGCCGAGGACCCGCGCCACGCCGAGGTCGGTGAGCACCGGGCGTCCCTCGGCGGTGAAGACGACGTTCCCCGGGGACAGGTCGCCGTGGACGACGCCCTGCTCGTGCGCGCAGGCCAGCGCGGCCGCCACCGGCGCCAGCGCGGTGACCACCTCACCGGGGCGCAGCCGGCCGCGGCGGGCCAGCAGCGCCGCCAGGCTGCCGCCCTCGAGCAGGTCGAGGACCAGCGCCACCCGGGCCGGGCCGCCGCGCCGGGGCTGGTGCACCACCTCGTGCAGCCGGACCAGGTGCGGGTGGTCGAGAGCACCCAGCAGCGCCGCCTCGCGCGCCTGCCGCCCGGCGTCGCCGGCCACGAGCAGCTTCACCGCCACCGGCGCGCCGCCGTCACGCGGCCTCGCGCGCCAGACCTCGCCGGACCCGCCGCGGCCGAGCAGCCGGTCGAGCCGGTAGCCGGGGACGACCGGCGGCGCCGGGGCGTCGTCGGGGCCGGCGCTGGGCGAGGGGGTGGTGGGCACGGCGGGAACCGTAGGCCGCACCGGCCCCGCCCCGCCCCCGCCGTCCACAGGCCCGGGCGGCGTCCACAGGCGCCGTCCCGGACGGGTGCCCGGCGCCGACTGCACCTAGGTTCGGGACATGCCGCTGCCCGCCCGTGCCGAGGTCGTCGTCGTGGGCGCCGGGCTGGCCGGTCTGTCGGCAGCCACCCGCCTGGCCGCCGCCGGGATCGACGTGCACCTCCTGGAGGCCTCCGCCTCCGCGGGCGGCCGGCTGGCCACCGAGCGGGTCGACGGGTTCGTCGTCGACCGCGGCTTCCAGGTGTTCAACACCGGCTACCCGCGCGCCGCCGACCTCGACCTGCCCGCCCTCGACCTCGGCTTCTTCGCCCCCGGGGCGGTCGTCCGCGTCGGCGACCGCGCGCACCGGGTCGCCGACCCGCGCCGCCGGCCGTCCGCGGTGACCGACACGCTGCGGTCGCCGGTGGGGTCCCTGAGGCACAAGGCGGCGATCGCCGCGTTCTCCGCGCGGGCCGGGTACCGGCCGGTCCCGAGCCTGCTGGCGGCCCCGGAGACCTCCGCGGCCGAGCACCTCCGGCGGGCCGGCGTCGGCGCCACGGCCCTGGAGCGGTTCTTCGGGCCGTTCTTCGCCGGCGTGCTGCTCGAGGACCGGCTGGAGACCTCCAGCCGCTACCTGGACCTGCTGTGGCGCAGCTTCGTCCGCGGCGGCACCGGCCTGCCGGCGCAGGGCATCCAGGCGATCGGCGAGCAGCTGGCCGCCCGGGTCGGCGAGGGGCGCGTCCACCACGGGGTCCGGGTCACCGCGGTCTCGGGCACCTCGGTCGACAGCGACGCCGGTCCGGTGCGCGCCGACGCCGTCGTGGTGGCCACCGACCCCGACACCGCCGCCGTCCTCGTGCCGGCGGTCGAGGCCGCCGCGCCCCGCCAGGTGACGACCCACTACCACGTGCTGCCGGCCTCGCCGTGGCCCGAGCCGCTCATCGTCCTGGGGACGCCCGGCGGCCGCCTGGTCAACAGCGTGGTGCTCACCGACGCCCAGCCGGCCTACTCCCCCGACGGCCGCGCCCTGGTGGCCAGCAGCTCGCTGGCGCCGACGCCGGAGGCCGAGGTCCGCGGGGAGGTGGCCCGGCTGCACGACGTCGCGACGGCGGACCTCGGGCACCTGACATCGGTGACCGTGACCGGCGCGCAGCCGGCCGCGCTCCCCCCGCTGCGGCTGCGCCGCCCGGTCGACCTCGGCGGCGGCCTGTACGTCTGCGGCGACCACCGGGACACCCCGTCCATCCAGGGCGCCATGGCCAGCGGCCGCCGCACCGCCGCCGCGGTGCTGCGCCGGCTGCGGCCCGCGACCGCAGCCGCGGCCGCGGCCGGGGCCGGGGCCGGGGCCGCCTGATGCCCGCCACCGCCCCGACGATCGTGGCCACGAGCATCGGCTTCGACTCCCGCGGCCGGGGCCCCTACGACTGGGCGCCGGGCCCGGTGTTCGACCTGGCCGTCGAGCTCGCCGGGGCGCCCGCGCAGCCGCGCCTGTGCTACCTGGGCACCGCCACCGGCGACGACCCCGCGCGCCTGGCCGGCGTGTACGGCGCCTTCGCCGGCAGCGCGGTCCGGCTCAGCCACCTGAGCCTGTTCCCGATGCCCACCGTCCCCGACGTGCGCGCGCACCTGCTGGCGCAGGACGTGATCTGGGTCGGCGGCGGCAGCGTGGCCAACCTGCTGGCGGTGTGGCGGGTGCACAGTCTCGACGAGGTCCTGGCCGAGTGCTGGCGGGCCGGGGTGGTGCTCGGCGGGGTGTCGGCGGGGTCGCTGTGCTGGCACGTCGGCGGCACCACCGACTCCTACGGCCCCGACCTGCGGCCGGTCACCAACGGGCTGGGACTGATCCCCACCTCCAACGGCGTCCACCACGACTCCGAGGAACAACGCCGCCCGCTGTACCGGCGGCTGGTCGCCGAGGGCACGCTGCCCGCCGGGCACGCCACCGACGACGGCGTGGGCCTGGTCTACCGGGGGACGGCACTGGTCGAGGCGGTCGCCGACCGGCCGGGCAAGGCGGCCCACCGGGTGGAACGGGGTCCCGACGGCACCGCCGTGGAGACCCGCCTCGAGCCCCGCCGGCTGCGGTGATCGCGGGCATAGGCTGGGTCCCGTGACCGAACTGCGCGTCGTCCGGGCCGGCATCGTCCCCTACGAGGAGGCCTGGGCGCGCCAGCGCGAGATCCACGCCGCGCGGATCGCCGGGGAGGCGCCGGACACGCTGCTGCTGCTCGAGCACCCGTCGGTCTACACCGCGGGCCGGCGCACCGAGCCGCACGAGCGCCCGCTCGACGGCACGCCGGTGGTCGACGTCGACCGCGGCGGCAAGATCACCTGGCACGGGCCCGGCCAGCTGGTCGGCTACCCGATCGTGGCCCTGCCCGACCCGGTCGACGTCGTGGCCCACGTGCGCCGGCTCGAGGACGCGCTCATGGAGGTGTGCGCCTCGGTCGGCGTCGCGACGATGCGCGTCGACGGGCGCAGCGGCGTCTGGGTGGCCGCCGACGCCCCCGGGCCCGGCAGCCGGTTCCGGCCCGAGCGCAAGATCGCCGCGATCGGCGTGCGGGTCGCGCGCGGGGTGACCATGCACGGGTTCGCGCTCAACTGCGACCCCGACCTCGGCGCGTTCGGCGCGATCGTCCCGTGCGGCATCGCCGACGCCGGGGTCACCTCGCTGAGCGCCGAGCTGGGCCGCGACGTCCCGGTGGCCGAGGTGGTCGACACGGTGGAGGCGGCGATGCGGCGGGTGCTCACCCTCGCCCCCGCCGCCTGATGGCCGGCCTGCCGGACAGCACCTACGTCAGCCTGACCACGTTCCGCCGCACCGGCGAGCCGGTGCCCACGCCGGTGTGGGCCGCACCCGACGGCGACACGCTCGTCGTCTGGACCCGCGCCGACTCCGGCAAGGTCAAGCGGCTGCGGCACACCGCTCGGGTCACCGTGGCGCCGTGCGACGTCCGCGGCCGGGTGACGGGGCCGGTCGTCGAGGCCACCGCCGAGCTGCTGCAGCCGCACGAGTGGCGGCAGGCGCGGGCCGCGCTCGCCCGCCGGTACGGCTGGCGGTGGCGGGTCTCCTACGGCAGCGCGCGCCTGTGGCAGCGGCTGACCCGGCCGGGCACCGAGCGGCACGCGGTCATCCGCGTCCGCCCCGCCTGAACCGGGGTACCGGGCGGGGCCGGCCCCGTCCGGAGGCTTGCCGCGAGCTCGCGAGCGGTGAGGGGGACGGGGTCCTCGGTCAGGCGACGACGAAGTTGACCAGCCGGCCGGGGACGGCGACCACGCGCCGCACGGTCCGGCCGTCCAGCTGCGCGGCGACCTTCTCGTCGGCCCGCGCCGCCTCCTCCAGCGCCGCGGCGTCGGCGTCGGCCGGCACGGTCACCTGCGCCCGCACCTTGCCGTTGACCTGGACCGCGACCTGCACGGTGTCCTCGACCAGCCACCGCTCGTCGGCGACCGGGAACGGCGCCCAGGCGACCGAGTCGGAGTGCCCGAGGCGGGCCCACAGCTCCTCGGCCAGGTGCGGGGCCAGCGGCGCCACCAGCAGCACCAGCGGCTCGGCCACCGCCCGCGGCACCGGGGACTCGGCGCCGTAGGCCGCGGTCAGCGCGTTGGTCAGCTCGGCGATCCGGGCGATGGCGACGTTGAACCGCAGCGTCGCCATGCCGTCGCGCACGCCGGCGATCGCCTTGTGCAGCGCCCGCAGCACGTCCTCGGACGGCGCGGCGTCGTCGGCGGCCCGGACCGCGCCGGTCCCCTCGTCGACGACGACCCGCCAGATCCGCTGCAGCAGCCGCTGCGAGCCGACGACGGCCTTGGTGTCCCACGGGCGCGACTGCTCCAGCGGCCCGGTCGACATCTCGTACACCCGGAACGTGTCGGCCCCGTAGGCGCCGATCATCTCGTCGGGCGTGACCATGTTCTTCAGGGACTTGCCGATCTTCCCGTACTCGCGGTTGACCGGCCTGCCCTCGAAGAAGAACTGCCCGTCCTCCTCGACCACCTCGGCGGCGGGCACGTAGAAGCCGCGCTCGTCGGTGTAGGCGTAGGCGGAGATGTAGCCCTGGTTGACCAGCCGACGGAACGGCTCCTCGCTGGACACGTAGCCCAGGTCGTGCAGCACCTTGTGCCAGAAGCGGGCGTAGAGCAGGTGCAGGACCGCGTGCTCCATGCCGCCGACGTAGAGGTCCACGCCGCCGACGTCGCCCGGCGACTGCGGGCCCAGCCAGTACCGCTCCAGCTCGGGGTCGACCATCTGCGTGTCGTCACCCGGGTCCAGGTAGCGCAGGTAGTACCAGCACGATCCCGCCCAGTTGGGCATCGTGTTGGTCTCGCGCCGGTAGGGCTTCGGCCCGTCGCCCAGGTCGAGCTCGACGGTCGTCCACTCGGTGACCCGCGACAGCGGCGGCTCGGGCTGGGAGTCGGCGTCGTCGTCGGCGAAGGTCTTCGGCGAGTAGTCGTCGACGTCGGGGAGCAGCACCGGCAGCAGCGACTCGGGCACCGCGCGCGGCAGGCCGTCGGCGTCGTAGACGATCGGGAACGGCTCGCCCCAGTAGCGCTGCCGGCTGAACAGCCAGTCGCGCAGCTTGTACGTGGTGGTCGCCTCGCCGTGCCCGGCGGCCACCAGCCACTCGGTCACCCGGGCGATGGCGGCGGCCTTGTCGGTCAGCCCGTCCAGCGAGACGTGCTCGTTCGACGAGTTGATCATCGGGCCGCTGCCGGTGTACGCGCCGCCGTCGAAGTCGGCGGGCGGCTGCACCGTGCGCACGATCGGCAGGCCGAAGGCCTGCGCGAACTCCCAGTCGCGGGTGTCCTCGCCCGGGACGGCCATGATCGCGCCGGTGCCGTAGCCGGTCAGCACGTAGTCGGCGGTGAAGACGGGCAGTTCCGCCCCGGTGACCGGGTTGACGGCGGTGGTGCCCAGCCACACGCCGGTCTTCTCCCGGCTCTCGTTCTGCCGGTCCAGCTCCGAGCGCCGGGACGCCTGCCGCTGGTACTCGCGCACCGCCTCGGCCGGGGTCGCCGCGCCGCCGGTCCACCGCGGGTCGGTGCCGTCGGGCCACGCGTCGGCGGTCAGCGTCTCCACCAGCGGGTGCTCGGGCGCGAGCACCACGTAGGTGGCGCCGAACAGGGTGTCGGGACGGGTGGTGAACACCTCGATCGTCTCGTCACCGGCGGCGAAGCGGATGCGGGCACCGGTCGAGCGGCCGATCCAGTTGCGCTGCATCTGCTTGACCGAGTCCGACCAGTCCAGCCGGTCCAGGTCGGCCAGCAGCCGCTCGGCGTAGGCGGTGATCCGCATCATCCACTGGGTCAGCGGGCGCCGGAACACCGGGAAGTTGCCGCGCTCGGAGCGGCCGTCGGGGGTGACCTCCTCGTTGGAGAGCACCGTGCCCAGGCCCGGGCACCAGTTGACCGGCGCCTCGTGCAGGTAGGCCAGCCGGTGGGCGTCGACGACCTTGCGCTTGTCGACGTCGGACAGCTCGGCCCACGGCCGCCCCGAGGGGTTGGTGCCCGGCGCGGGCTCGCGGGTGCCGGCGTCCAGCTCGGCGACCAGCTCCTCGACCGGGCGGGCGCGACCGGCCTGCTCGTCGAACCAGGCGCCGAAGATCTTCAGGAAGATCCACTGGGTCCACCGGTAGTAGCCCGGGTCGATCGTGGCGAAGGTGCGGCGCTCGTCGTGGTCGACGCCCAGCCGGCGCAGCTGCGCCCGGATCGCCGCGATGTTGGCCTCGGTGGTGATCCGCGGGTGCTGCCCGGTCTGCACGGCGTACTGCTCGGCGGGCAGGCCGAAGGCGTCGTAGCCCATCGGGTGCAGCACGTTGTCGCCGTCCATGCGGCGGAACCGGCTGGTGACGTCGGTGCCCAGGTAGCCCAGGGGGTGGCCGACGTGCAGGCCCGCACCCGAGGGGTACGGGAACATGTCCATGATGAAGGTCTTGGGCCGGCCCTCGACCCGCTCGAAGCCCTCGGACAGGCGGCCCACCGGGTTGGGTGTGTGGAACGTCCCCTCCCGCTCCCACCGGTCCTGCCACTCCAGCTCGATCCGCTGGGCGAGGGCCGGGGTGTAGCGGTGCGGGGGGACGCCCTCCTCGGCCGGCTCGGTCGTGGGCTGGCTGGCCGTCTGGCTCATCGCGGTGCTCCCGGGGTCATCCGTCGGCGGACATGAAAAGACCCCTCACACAGGAGGGGTCGCCGTGCTGACTGGTTGCTCAGGTCAGCACGGCCGGAGAAGCAGGCGTCCGCCGGTCACGGCCGCGAGTCTACCGCCCGGGGCCTCACCCGGACGGGTCGGTCGGGCGCTCCGGGCTGCACCCGGACGGCGGACGAGCCGTTGTCGTCCTCGTGCGGCGCGCTCAGGTGTCCCTCCGGCGTGGGGGGGGGGGGGGGGGGGGGGGGGGGGGGGGGGGGGGGGGGGGGGGGGGGGGGGGGGGGGGGGCGGGGGGGCGGGGG
>NZ_JBJGZC010000043.1:0-3932 GCF_054050315.1 Geodermatophilus sp. SYSU D00867
ACCACGACCGCGAACCCAGGTCGTCGGCGAACCAGCCGGCCATGTGCGGGTTCTCCACGACCATCGTCTCCAGCACGCACCGGAGCTTGGCCTGCAGCACCGACCCGACCCGGAAGTCGGTGAGGTGCCCCCACTCGTTGGCGCGGTGGTCGCCCGGCCACCGCGCGGCCGCCGGCCCGCAGACCGAGGCGTTGAGGAGCATGTCGTGGTAACGGCCGTGGTCGTTGTCGACGATCGCGTCGAGGTAGATCAGCACGCTGCCCCCGGCGGCCGACACCTGTTCGAACACCGGGTCCTGGAAGTTGTCCCGGCCCGCCACCACCAGACCGCCCGGGTGCGCGTAGGCCTCCGCACCCGACGCGGCACCGAAGAAGAGCCCGGCCGGTTGCACGGGCAGGCCCGTGCCGGTGGTCGCGGCAGGCGGACCTGCCGCCGGGGCGAGGACGCCGCGCCGGGCGGACGGATCGCCGGTCACGGCCACCGTGAGCAGGACGACGGCGGCCGTGGCCGCCAGCAGCAGCCGCCGCGCCGTGCCCCGGGAAGGCCGTCTCTCGGACGGGACCTGGGTCGCCACGGTGGTCCCCGGCCGGTCAGCGCGCCGACGCCGGGTCGGGCAGGGGCGTCCGGACCGATCCCATGCCGCAGTGTGCGGCCGTCACGGCGACGACGTCGAGCAGGCGTGGCGGCGCCCGCCGGCGATGTCAGTAGGCACCGTCGGCCCGGACCACGGCCCGGAAGGTCTTCCACAGGATCATCAGGTCCAGCGCCAGTGACCAGTTCTCGACGTACCGGAGGTCCAGGCGCACGGCCTCCTCCCAGGACAGGTCGCTGCGGCCGGAGACCTGCCACAGGCCGGTCAGCCCCGGCTTGACCAGCAGCCGGCGGCGGACCGAGTCGTCGTAGCGCGCGACCTCCTCGGGCAGGGGCGGGCGCGGGCCGACCAGGGACATCTGGCCGAGCAGGACGTTGAGCAGCTGGGGCAGCTCGTCGAGCGAGTGCCGACGGAGGAACTGGCCGACCCGGGTGATGCGCGGGTCACCGGCGACCTTGAACAGCAGCCCGTCGGCGTTCTGGTTCCGGGCACCCAGCTCCCCCCGGCGCGCCTCGGCGTCGGCGGTCATCGTCCGGAACTTGAGCATGGTGAACGGCTTGCCCGCGTGACCGATGCGCACCTGGCGGAAGAGCACGGGGCCGCGGCTGTCGAGGCGGACCGCGGCGGCGAGGACGACGAGGACCGGCAGTGCGAGCAGGACGAGCAGGACCGCCCCGATCCGGTCCAGCGACGCCTTGACCAGGCGCTTGGGGCCGGTGAAGTGCGGCTCCTCCACGTGCACCAGCGGCAGTCCGACGAACGGCCGCACGTGCATGCGCGGCCCGGCGACCTCCATGAGCCCCGGCGCGACGAGCAGTTCCACGCCCGTCCCCTCGAGCTGCCAGGACAACCGCCGCAGGTAGGTCGCGGCGGTGTCGCTGCTGCTGGTCACCGCCACCGCGTCGACCTGCCACGCCGAGACGACCTCCGGCACGTGCGCGAGGTCGCCCACGACCCGCACGCCCTCCGCGCGCAGCAGCGACGCGTCGTCGGGTCGCGGGACGCAGGCCGCGACGACGGTCATCCCGCAGTGCCGCTCGTGCCGCAGCTGGCGGACGAGGTCGAGCACCGCCCGCTCGCGACCCACCGCGAGCACCGTCCGCATGCACCGCCCGCCGGCTCTCAGCCGGTGCACCCACCGGCGCAGGAGGTGCCGCCCGACCGCGCTGACCACGACCGTCGACGGCACGGCGATCACGACCAGGGCCCGGGACAGCTGCCAGTTCCCCGCGTAGGAGGCGAACCCGATGGCGGCGAGCCCGGCGAGCCCCGCCTGGAGGACGCTGCGGAACTCCTCGTTGCCGGTGCCGATGGTCGCCGCGTCGTAGCCGCCGCCGAGGGCCACCACCGCCACCCACACGAGGGGGAACACCGCGACCGCGACCTGCGTCCCCCAGCCGACGTCGGTGCCGAACCGGATGAAGTGAGCGCCGACCCCGCACACCGCGGCGGCGACGAGGTCGGTCGCGACGGCGGCCGTGACGTACCGGCGCACCCAGCGCAGCGGCCGGCGGCCGACGCCGAGCGCGCCGGCCGCCGTCGCACCAGGAGGGAGGGGGCCGGACGCCGCCTCGCGAAGCGGTGCCCGCGGTGCCGGGACGGCCGTCGTCCCCACGTCCGGCAAGTCCAGCGCCACGTGCGTCGCCCCCCTCCCTGCCATCGCTGACAGGCGCGGACAGCGCTCGTGGACGCCCCCCGCTGCATCCGACGGCGGCCGGGATCCGTGGGGACCGGTCCGCCGCAGGCTGGGTCAGGCCACCAGACGCCGTGACGCAGCGCAACCCCTCTCGACCCCGGCATCCCCGATTCGGGCCCTAGGTCCCGGATCGCTGGTGCCATCCCGACCACAGTGAGTCACGACGCACGAGGAGCCTGAACGATCAAGGACCTGCACTCCCGGTGGGGAGGCCGAGGGGCGACGATGGTCGGCGGCCTGCGGCCGGACGCAGCGCCGGCCCCTCCCATGGGGTGAGCCGGTGCCGCCGGCCGGGTCCGGTGGAGTCCGGTGCGCCCTAGCCTCGACCGGGGCCACTCCGGGGAGGCCGGGACGGCGCGCTGGGCCGAGGGCCCCACGGGTGCGTCGGTGGGGCTCCAGAGGGTGGGCGAGATGGAACTCCGGGACTACGGGACGGCCCTGCGCCGGTACTGGGCGACGTGGGCGGCGATCGCGCTCACCGGGCTGTTCGTCGCCCTCGTCGTCGTGCTGTCCGTCCGGCCGACGTACACGACCACCGCGCAGGTGTTCGTGGCCAGCTCGGGCGACGGGACGAGCGGGTCGCAGTTCGTCAGCCAGCGGGTGACGACCTACCCCGACGTCGCCCGCAGCCAGACCGTGCTCGGCCCTGTCATCGACGAGCTCTCGCTCGACGAGTCCGTCACCGACCTCCGGGCGCGGGTCGCCGCGGTGAACCCGCCCGACACCTCGCAGGTCGACGTCTCCGTCACCGACGAGGACCCCGCCCGCGCCGCCGCGGTCGCCAACGCCGTCGCCGAGCGCTTCAGCACGGCGGTCGAGGACCTCGAGGAGCGGCAGGACGGCGTCTCGCCGGTGGACCTGACCGTGACCGACCCGGCCACCGTCCCCTCGTCGCCCGTCTTCCCCGTCCCCGGACTGGTGCTGGGCCTCGGCCTGTTCGTCGGCCTCACCCTGGGCGCCGCCGTCGCCGTGCTGCGCAGTCGCGCGGACACCCGGCTGCACACCGTGGACGACGTCCGCACCGCCTGGGGCGCCGGCGGGGACGAGCTGACCGTCCACGCCGTCGCCGCCCGGCGCAGCCGGCGCCGGCGCGGGACCGGCCGGCCCGTGGCGATGCTCGCCCGCCAGCTGGAGCCGGTGGACGACGACGGTTCCGTGCGGGCCGTCGTCCTCCCGGCCTCGCCCGACGAGTCGCAGGCCGCGCACGACCTGGTCACCGCGCTGGCCACCGAGCTCGTCGACGGGGGCACCCCGGTCGTCGTGGCCGAGCCGGGCGAGGACGCGGCGACCGTCCTGCCGGCCGGCGCCCGCCTGACCGTCGCGTCCGCCTCGGCCCCGGCCCGCGAGTGGCGGCGCCTGGCGCGGGAGAACGACGGCGCCGTGCTCGTCGTCACCGCCGGCCGGACGGAGGCCGCCGACCTGCGCGAGGCGCGGTCGCTGCTCGCCGCCGTGGGTGCGGGTCTCTTCTCGGTCGTCCTCCTCCCGTCCCGCCGGACGGGGCGGGCTGCCTCCGGCGACACCACGCCCGCCCGGCCGGCCGTCCCGGCTGCCGGCGAGCGGGTCCCCGCCGGCCCCTGACCGGCCGGCGGTCCCCCGCCGCCGCACACCGCGAACGGCCCCGCCCCGCGACCACCGGTCGCGGGG
>NZ_JBJGZC010000044.1:0-3447 GCF_054050315.1 Geodermatophilus sp. SYSU D00867
TGCGTTCAGAACTGCACAGTGGACGCGTGGTGCACACCTGTTGTGTGTTGGCAGGAAGGTGTGTGGTCAAGCCCTCGGCCTGTTAGTACCGGTCAGCTCCACGCCTTGCGGCGCTTCCACTTCCGGCCTATCAACCCGCTGGTCTGGGCGGGGGCCTTACCCCATTGACTGGGTGAGAGACCTCATCTTGAAGCGAGCTTCCCGCTTAGATGCTTTCAGCGGTTATCCCTGCCGAACGTAGCCAACCAGCAGTGCACCTGGCGGTACAACTGGCACACCAGAGGTTCGTCCGTCCCGGTCCTCTCGTACTAGGGACAGCTCTTCGCAAGTCTCTTACGCGCACGGCGGATAGGGACCGAACTGTCTCACGACGTTCTAAACCCAGCTCGCGTACCGCTTTAATGGGCGAACAGCCCAACCCTTGGGACCTACTCCAGCCCCAGGATGCGACGAGCCGACATCGAGGTGCCAAACCATCCCGTCGATATGGACTCTTGGGGAAGATCAGCCTGTTATCCCCGGGGTACCTTTTATCCGTTGAGCGACACCGCTTCCACATGCCGGTGCCGGGTCACTAGTCCCAGCTTTCGCTCCTGCTCGACCCGTCGGTCTCACAGTCAAGCTCCCTTGTGCACTTGCACTCGACACCTGATTGCCAACCAGGCTGAGGGAACCTTTGGGCGCCTCCGTTACATTTTGGGAGGCAACCGCCCCAGTTAAACTACCCACCTGACACTGTTCCTGATCCGGCTCACGGACCGAGGTTAGACATCCAATTCGACCAGAGTGGTATTTCAACGGCGACTCCACCGACACTGGCGTGCCGGCTTCGCAGTCTCCCACCTATCCTACACAAGCCGAACCGAACACCAATATCAAGCTGTAGTGAAGGTCCCGGGGTCTTTCCGTCCTGCCGCGCGTAACGAGCATCTTTACTCGTAGTGCAATTTCGCCGAGCCTGTGGTTGAGACAGCTGAGAAGTCGTTACGCCATTCGTGCAGGTCGGAACTTACCCGACAAGGAATTTCGCTACCTTAGGATGGTTATAGTTACCACCGCCGTTTACTGGCGCTTGAGTTCTGAGCTTCGCCCCGAAGGACTAACCCGTCCCCTTAACGTTCCAGCACCGGGCAGGCGTCAGTCCGTATACCTCGTCTTACGACTTCGCACGGACCTGTGTTTTTAGTAAACAGTCGCTTCTCACTGGTCTCTGCGGCCCCCACCCGCTGCCCCGCGCAAGGCGGTTCACGGACGAGGGCCCCCCTTCTCCCGAAGTTACGGGGGCATTTTGCCGAGTTCCTTAACCACAGTTCGCTCGATCGCCTCGGTATTCTCTACCTGACCACCTGAGTTGGTTTGGGGTACGGGCCGCTCGGAACTCGCTAGAGGCTTTTCTCGGCAGCATAGGATCATCGGATTCGCCTCATTCGGCTACGCGTCAGGCCTCACCCTCGTGCGCCACGGATTTGCCTATGGCGCGGGCCACACCCTTGCACCGGTACCACCACTCACCGGCCCGACTACCTTCCTGCGTCACCCCATCGCTTGCCTACTACCAGCTCGGGTCCCCAGCTACTCCCACCCCGACCCCGAAGGGGCGGAGCGGTTTCGGTGGGTCAGCATCACTGGCCTGGGCATGGGCGCTCCTTCGCGGGTACGGGAATATCAACCCGTTGTCCATCGACTACGCCTGTCGGCCTCGCCTTAGGTCCCGACTCACCCTGGGCGGATTAGCCTGGCCCAGGAACCCTTGGTCTTCCGGCGGGGGAGGTTCTCACTCCCCTCTCGCTACTCATGCCTGCATTCTCACTCGCGTGGCGTCCACGGCTGGCTTCCGCCGCCGCTTCACCCGCCACACGACGCTCCCCTACCCACCCCGTCCCCTGGCCGGCCTCCACGAGGAAGAACCGACGGGGTCACGACGGAGTGCCACGGCTTCGGCGGTGTGCTTGAGCCCCGCTACATTGTCGGCGCGGAACCACTTGACCAGTGAGCTATTACGCACTCTTTCAAGGATGGCTGCTTCTAAGCCAACCTCCTGGTTGTCACTGCGATCCCACATCCTTTTCCACTTAGCACACGCTTAGGGGCCTTAGCCGATGATCTGGGCTGTTTCCCTCTCGACTACGAACCTTATCGCCCGCAGTCTCACTGCCGCGCTCTCACTTACCGGCATTCGGAGTTTGGTTGACGTCAGTAACCTTGTGGGGCCCATCGGCCATCCAGTGCTCTACCTCCGGCAAGAAACACGCGACGCTGCACCTAAATGCATTTCGGGGAGAACCAGCTATCACCGGGTTTGATTGGCCTTTCACCCCTACCCACAGCTCATCCCCCAGGTTTTCAACCCTGGTGGGTTCGGTCCTCCACGCGGTCTTACCCGCGCTTCAACCTGGCCATGGGTAGATCACCCGGCTTCGGGTCTAGAGCACGCGACTCACTCGCCCTGTTCGGACTCGCTTTCGCTACGGCTACCCCACACGGGTTAACCTCGCCACGTACCGCTAACTCGCAGGCTCATTCTTCAAAAGGCACGCCATCACCGCCCGCGCACGAGGCGCGGCTTCACGGCTCTGACGGCTTGTAGGCACACGGTTTCAGGTACTATTTCACTCCCCTCCCGGGGTACTTTTCACCTTTCCCTCACGGTACTCGTCCGCTATCGGTCACCAGGGAGTATTCAGGCTTAGCGGGTGGTCCCGCCAGATTCACACCGAATTCCACGGGCTCGGTGCTACTTGGGAACACGACAACAAGGAGGCGCAGCGTTTTCGAGTACGGGGCTCTCACCCTCTACGGCGACCCCTTCCAGAGGCCTTCCCCTAACAACTGCGCTTTCTCACTCCCCGCCAGTCCGGCAGAACTGACACGATCGGTCCCACGACCCCGCCTCCACAACCCCTGCCGGGTCTCACATGGAAACGGTTTAGCCTCATCCGCTTTCGCTCGCCACTACTCACGGAATCACGGTTGTTTTCTTCTCCTGTGGGTACTGAGATGTTTCACTTCCCCACGTTCCCTCCACACGCCCTATGTGTTCAGGCGCGGGTCACACCACATGACTGGTGCGGGGTTCCCCCATTCGGACACCCTCGGATCAACGCTCGGTTGGCAGCTCCCCGAGGCTTATCGCAGCCTCCCACGTCCTTCATCGGCTCCTGGTGCCCAGGCATCCACCGTGTGCCCTCAACATCTTGGCCACACACAAACCTACAAACACGCGAACTCCGGCACTCGCCAGCCGACGGCCACCCCGCAAGGTCCCCGCCGGCAGCGAGACAAGAGATCAAAGATGCTCGCGTCCACTGTGCAGTTCTCAACGACCAACCCGCGCTCCTTCCCCAACGACTCCACCGGCCCGCGCACGCGCGGCGATGTGAAATCGGGAAGGCCCGGACGAAGAAGCGATAGCCCGCTCCCTCAGGACCCAACAGCGTGCCTACGACC
>NZ_JBJGZC010000046.1:0-748 GCF_054050315.1 Geodermatophilus sp. SYSU D00867
GCTGTGCGCGCTGCCCGCAAGCTCGGGCCGGCGCGGATCGCACCGCTGGTGGGGCTGGCGCCCTCGACGGTGCACGCGGTGCTGCGCCGGCACGGCATGCACCGGCTGGCCTGGCTCGACCGCCCGACCGGGGCGTTGGTGCGCCGCTATGAGCGCGCCCGCCCGGGCGAGCTGGTGCACGTGGATGTGAAGAAGCTCGGCCGCATCCGCGACGGTGGAGGGTGGCGGGTCCATGGCCGCGGCTCGGCCCAGCACAACCACAGCCGCGCCGAGATCGAGGCCGGCCGCCGGGTCGGCTACGACTACGTGCACTGCGCGATCGATGACCACACCCGGCTGGCCTACGCCGAGATCCATCCCGACGAGACCGCGACCACCTGCGCCGACTTCCTCCGCGCCGCCGCGGCCTGGTTCGCCGACCACGGCATCGACCGGATCGAGCGGGTGATGACCGACAACGCGATGGCCTACCGGCGCAGTCATGCCTGGCGCGAGGCGATGACCGACATCGGCGCCGCGGCCCGCTTCACCCGGTCCTACCGGCCACAGACCAACGGCAAGGCCGAACGGTTCAACCGCACGCTGGCCGACGAATGGGCCTATCTGCGCCCGTTCGCCAGTTCAGCAGAACGCGCCGCTGCCTTGCCCGCCTGGCTACACACCTACAACCATCACCGCAGCCACACCGCGCTCGACGGACAGCCACCGATCAGCCGCACCACCGTCAGCAACGCAGCTGGGCACTACA
>NZ_JBJGZC010000047.1:0-632 GCF_054050315.1 Geodermatophilus sp. SYSU D00867
GTCGAGGTAGATCAGCACGCTGCCCCCGGCGGCCGACACCTGTTCGAACACCGGGTCCTGGAAGTTGTCCCGGCCCGCCACCACCAGACCGCCCGGGTGCGCGTAGGCCTCCGCACCCGACGCGGCATCGTAGAAGAGCGCGGCCGGCTGGGGCGGGTAGGTCGTGATGGTCGCCACCGTGGGTTCCGGAGGTGACGTCGGGGTGGCCGTCTCGGGTGTCGCGGCGGACCTCGTCGCGACCACGACGGCGATCGAGCTCAGTCCCGCGGCGAGCGCGACCGCGAGCGCTGCGCCGACCCGCCACACCGCGGCGCCTGTCCGGCGGCCCTGATGGGCGGTCATGGTCGCTCCTCCCGTGTTCGGGGCGCCACGAGGCCGAGGCGGCGGGTCGGGTCCCGTCGACCGCCTGTGCGACAGCGCTGGGCGCGTGGTGCAACGGGATCCTAGGAGCGGAGGGCTCGCTGGGGGCCGCCGTTAGCGTCGACCCGCGCCCGGGAGGTCACCGGCGGGTGACGCGTGAGGGCAGTCCGGTCGGGTGGAACGGGCCCCACGGAGCCACGCCGGTGTAGTCGGTCTGCTGGTTGACGTAGGCGAAGCAGCCGGAGTCCGCGTACTCGACCCGGCCGGCGGCG
>NZ_JBJGZC010000048.1:0-588 GCF_054050315.1 Geodermatophilus sp. SYSU D00867
CCGGTGGCCGGGTGGTGCGGGTGATCCCGGACGGGGTGGTGACGGTGAGGGTCCCGTCGGCGCTCATGTGGAAGCGCCAGCCGCGGGCGAAGGTCTTGAGGCGGTGGTGGCTGCGGCACAGGCAGCAGAGGTTGGCGCAGTCGGTGGCGCCGCCGTGCGCGTGGGGGATGACGTGGTCGGTGTCGGCCCAGCCGACGCGCTGGCCGCAGGTGGGGAAGCGGCAGGTGCGGTCGCGGGTGTGCACGAACCGCTGCAGCGGCGCGGAGGGTGCGTAGGCGTCGGTCGCGGCCGGGCGGTCGAGCACCGCACAGTCGCAGTCGCCGCTGGCTTCGGCCGATTGCTCGACTCCAGCGTCGGCCGGGTGGTCGGCGCAGCCGGTGCGGGCGAGCCGGCGTAACCGGTTCAGCGTGCTCGTCGCCCGCAGCGTGCCGTCGTCGTCGACCAGCGCGAGCGTCACCGACCCGCCCTCCGGTGCCCGGACGCCGAGCGCCTCCAGTTGCTGCAGGAGTTCCCGGAGGTGGGCGGCGGTGATCGGCAGCCCGTTCACCGCCCCGGCCTCGCTGCTGCGGCCGGCCAGCGCACTGAGAG
>NZ_JBJGZC010000049.1:0-570 GCF_054050315.1 Geodermatophilus sp. SYSU D00867
CCATGAAGTTGGAGTCGCTAGTAATCGCAGATCAGCAACGCTGCGGTGAATACGTTCCCGGGCCTTGTACACACCGCCCGTCACGTCACGAAAGTCGGTAACGCCCGAAGCCGGTGGCCCAACCCCTCGTGGGAGGGAGCCGTCGAAGGCGGGATCGGCGATTGGGACGAAGTCGTAACAAGGTAGCCGTACCGGAAGGTGCGGCTGGATCACCTCCTTTCTAAGGAGCACTGGCCGGCGGACCGCTTCCTGTGGGGAGTGTCTGTCGGCCCAGAGCCACGCCCACCGCGGGATGGCTTCTCAACTGTGAGGAGCCGCGGGTCGGTGGGGTGGTGCTCGAGGGTGGAACGCTGACCAGTTCGGCCGGCCGCTGCTGCGGCCTCCTAGTACGGCATCGCGTCTTCGGGCGCCTGCGGGGAACGGGGGTCGGGGGAGTTCGGATCGGTCGTAGGCACGCTGTTGGGTCCTGAGGGAGCGGGCTATCGCTTCTTCGTCCGGGCCTTCCCGATTTCACATCGCCGCGCGTGCGCGGGCCGGTGGAGTCGTTGGGGAAGGAGCGCGGGTTGGTCG
>NZ_JBJGZC010000050.1:0-567 GCF_054050315.1 Geodermatophilus sp. SYSU D00867
CACCTCACCGACTTCCGGGTCGGGTCGGTGCTGCAGGCCAAGCTCCGGTGCGTGCTGGAGACGATGGTCGTGGAGAACCCGCACATGGCCGGCTGGTTCGCCGACGACCTGGGTTCGCGGTCGTGGTTCCCCGGCATCGACTGGGCGGACTTCCCGGACAAGGCGGCCTACCGGGAGGGTGCCATCGCGCTGACCCAGACCTTCCGGAGCGTGGCCGACCAGCACGGGCTGGTCTTCATCGTCAACGGCACCTGGTCGGCCAACGACGGCGGCGGCTACCCGAACCCGGCCAAGTCCGGCAACGCGCTGGCCGACGGCGGCTTCGTGGAGCACCACGACGGGAACATCGACTTCTTCGGTCCCTACGGCTGCTCGTCCCAGTGGGCCGCGCAGTCCCCGGTCACTCGGGGGGAGGCGATCAACTTCGCGGTGACCCGCACCGCCGCCGGCCGGGTCGAGTACGCGGACTCCGGCTGCTTCGCCTACGTCAACCAGCAGACCGACTACACCGGCGTGGCTCCGTGGGGCCCGTTCCACCCGACCGGACTGCCCTCACGCGTCACCCGC